>DASUFH010000338.1:0-18311 GCA_036274645.1 Terriglobia bacterium | reverse complement strand
GATCGTCAACCGGGTTTCCGGAAACCATGCCCGGCCGACGGGAAACGCAATCGACACCGGCAAAGCCTCCTCCAGCCGACCCTCAATGTGTTCCCACGCCATAACCCAAGCGTTTGCACGATGGCTTCCGTCGCCGGCCGGACCCCGCCAAATTCCTCACCCATCGGAAGATCCTCCGCCGTCCGCCAATATCGTGGCACGATATGTGCGTTGATCGGCGCCGGGGTGTCGTGTACACTCTTTGAGTCATGTCGAGACAATACGCAAGACTGGCAACCCTGATCGCCTTGATATCACTCTGCGCATTTGTCATCGATGTCGTTTCTCCGGTAACGCCGACTCCCATCGGCCAGGTCATGTCGAAGTGGCGTCCTGTCCCCTTATGGCCGGCGCTTTTCGCCATTCCCCTGCTCTGGGGGGCGATCCGGTCCGTATTTCCGGCCGCTGGCCGGGACGCGTCTGCCCCGCCCGGCGCAGGCGTCTGCCGCATCTTCATTGCGCTGATCTGCGTTCTTCTCTGTTAGCCGTCCGAGCTTTTCGCGGTTATCAGCAACGTCATTGCGCGCCGATCAGCGCACAACCTGAAACTCTGCCAGTTTGCCGGGCGCGGCAGCGCCTCGAAGGTGCTTCTATGTGGAATGAGAAGAGTCTCCAGGAAGCGATCAACCGACGTTTTGGGGACCACCGTCTCGTCATCGTTTCGAATCGTCAACCCTATTCCCACCAGTTGCGGGAAGGCCGGATTGTGCCCCAGCGCGCCGTCAGCGGACTCGTCGCCGGCCTCGAACCCGTAGCCAAGGCCTGCCGGGCCCTCTGGGTGGCGCATGGCGACGGCTCTGCGGACCAGAAGGTCACCGACGCCCACTCCATCGTTGGAGCGCCGCCGGACCGGCCCGAATTCCTCCTCAAACGAGTCTGGCTCACCAAGGAGGAAGTCTCAGGGTACTACTACGGCTTCTCCAACGAGGCCCTCTGGCCCCTCTGCCATATTGCATTTGTGCGTCCAACCTTCCGCGCCGAAGACATGGAAATCTACCGTCAGGTCAATCGGAAGTTTGCCGACGCCATTCTCGACGAGATCGGCAATGAGAAGGCCTTCGTGTGGATCCAGGACTATCACTTCACGCTGCTGCCCCGTTACCTGAAAGACGCGCGTCCCGATCTCGTCATCGGACAGTTCTGGCACATCCCCTGGCCAAATCCTGAAGTGTTCCGCATCTGCGGCTGGCGCGAGGAAATCCTCGATGGTCTTCTCGCCAACGATCTCCTCGGTTTTCATCTGCGCTATCACGCCGACAACTTCCTGTCG
Source organism: Terriglobia bacterium (assembly GCA_036274645.1). Lineage (GTDB taxonomy): Bacteria > Acidobacteriota > Terriglobia > 20CM-2-55-15 > 20CM-2-55-15 > DASUFH01. Next base: position 17,002 of record DASUFH010000338.1, on the reverse strand, counting down.
ACGTGCTCCAGGGAGATCGACTCACACACCGACCAGGATCACACCACAGTCACCCGAAAAGGGCACCGGACACGCGTTCAGCCCTTTCCGATGAGCGTGGACTTCGGATCCCTCTCAACCGACGCGGCGGGGGACAACGTGCGCGAACTGGCCAACCGCCTGGCCAAGGAATTAGCGCTGGAAAACATGATCGTCATTGCCGGTGTCGATCGGGTGGATTACACCAAGGGTATTCCCGAACGCCTCCTCGCCATTTCCCGACTCCTTCAGAAGTATCCGCAATACAAGAAGCGGTTCGTCTTCGTCCAGGTCGGCGCGCCCTCGCGAGTCCATATCCCGAAGTACAAGGAAATGAACGATGAGATCAGCCGCCTGGTGGAACAGATCAACTGGGAAGAGTCCGTCGACGGGTGGGAGCCGATCATCCTGCTCGGACGTTCGCTCCATTACGAGGCGACACTCGCGCTCTATACCCTGGCCGATGTTCTGCTGGTCTCCTCGCTGCACGACGGGATGAATCTGGTCGCCAAAGAATATGTGGCCGCCAAGAATGAACTGGATGGAGTTCTGGTGCTGAGCCAGTTTACCGGCGCGGCCCGGGAGTTCCGGAACGCGCTGCTGATCAACCCATTCGACCGGGAAGGCTTTGCCGATACGATCCATCAGGCGATATCGATGGATCACGGGGAAAAACAACAACGGCTCCAGGCCATGCGCGAATATCTGGCCGAAATGAACATTTTCAACTGGGCCAGCGCGTTCATTACCGAGCTGACCAAATTCCAGGTGCAGGGGGAAACGCCGCATGAAGCTTCCCGTTCCGCGGTATCTGTTTGAGTATCTCGACGAAGTATCCGCCCAGTTGACGCGCGGAACCCCGCGTGGAGTCTTTCTCGATCTGGACGGCACGCTCGCCGCGATCACGGCAACGCCGCAGGAAACCCGAATCACGCCCGAAACCCGGGCGGTACTCGCCGAACTGGCCATGCGGCCGGAATATGCCGTCGCCATTGTGAGTGGGCGGGCGATCCGTGATCTGGAATCGATCGTGGACATACCCGGCATCTTCTACGCGGGCAACCACGGACTTGAAATATCCGGGCGGGGCGTTCAATTCGCCCACCCGGACGCGGAGCAGCGGGCCGCTCTGCTGGGGGCGATATGTCGAAATTTGGAAGGCCGCCTTCAGGCGATTCCCGGCGTGATCGTCGAATTCAAGACTCTGAGCGCAAGCGTCCACTTCAGGCTCGCCACCGCGGAAGCCGTTCCGCGCGTGCGCGCCGCCGTCCTGGAGGAAGTCGCGCCCGCGCAGGAACAGTTGCGAGTCACGGAAGGACGACAGGTTCTCGAAATTCGTCCAGCCGTGCCGTGGGACAAGGGGCGCGCGGTTCGGTGGATCATCGAACAGAGCGGCTGCGACCGCTTTGCCAGCATGTGCGCGGGCGACGACAAGACCGACGAGGATATGTTCGCGGTTCTGCCGGACGCCGTCACCGTTCACGTGGGGCTGGGCCTGCCCACAACGTCAGCCCGCTACTTCGTTAAAAGTCCCAGCGGCGTGTTTGCGTTCCTTCGTCTGCTCCTGAACCTGCAGGCCGCCTCGGGAATCGACCCGAAAGACACCTATTCCATCTATGCCGCTTCCGCGGCGCGCGTCGACGAAAAGGAAACCATGGCCACACCTCTGGAGGGGGGCGCCGCCCCCCACCTTCAGGTGGTGACAGAAACGCAGGTGGTGACAGAAACGCAGGTGGTGACGGAGACGCAGGTCGTGGCGGAAACAGAACGGCGGAACTTCAACGGACCGGATAACAGCCTATGAATCTGCAGTGGATCCTTCCCCTCGCCATCATTGCCGCAGCCTACTTTACCGGAAGGCTGTTCGAGCGATGGATCATTCGCCGGCTGAAGCAGCTTGCAGAGGTCAGCGCATCGCGAATCGACGACGTGCTGATCGATTCTCTCGGCAACACCACCACGATCTGGTTCTGTCTGTTTGGCGCCTATGCGGCCCTTCTGAGCTACCCGCTGGCGCCCAACGCCTCTTCGTTCGTCACCAAGCTTCTCGAGGTGGCGTTTATCGCCTCAGGAACGGTCTTTATCGCGAGGCTGGCGGTGGGTTACGTCAACCTGTACTCGCTGCGTATGGGACAGGCGGCGCATTCCAGCACGATTTTCAACAACATCACTCGCCTGATCGTTTCCGTCACCGGCATCCTGATCGCCCTGCAGACCCTGGGTATCTCGATCACGCCCATCCTGGGCGCTCTCGGTGTCGGCGGACTGGCGGTAGCTCTGGCCCTGCAGGATACGCTCTCGAACCTTTTCTCCGGACTGCAGATCATCAGTTCCGGACAGGTCAAACCCGGCGACTTTATCCGGCTCGACAGTGGCGAAGAGGGATACGTTGTCGACGTGGCCTGGCGGAACACCACCATTCGGGAACTGGCCAACAACATGGTGATCGTTCCCAACGCCAAGCTCGCCTCATCGCATATTCGCAACTTCTATCAGCCGGGCAAGGACCTGGCGGTTCTCGTCCAGGTAGGCGTGAGCTACGCGAGCGATCTCAACCACGTCGAACGCGTCACCATAGAAGTGGCCAGTGAGATCATGCGGACCGTGACCGGCGGGGTGGGCGACTTCAAGCCGTTCATCCGTTACCACACATTCGCCGACTTCAGCATCAACTTCAGCGTGATCATGCGGGGCCACGAATTCGTCGATCAGTATCTGATCAAACACGAATTCATCAAGCGGCTTCACGAGCGCTACGCGCAGGAAGGAATTGAGATCCCGTTCCCGATCCGGACACTGCATATCGAAGACACGGAGTTAGCGGAAACACTCGTTTCAACCGGGCGGCCGAGCGGGCGGCGCTAAGGAATGGCCGGAGGAAGCCTGAACGCGGGCGGCGCGACCACCTTTCGCGCGCCCGTCGTGGGGCAGGCCTAGTCCGAATCCGAATCTCATGTTGCCGGTAACCCGTCGCACACGCGCATCATGGCGCCGGAGCATCGCTCCATCACGCCCGGCATCGTCCGCTCCCTGCTAATTGAACTTCGCGCGTTCCCGACGCCGCTCCACGGCGTCACGGGCGATGCTCTCGGCCGCAGGAGCGGCCATGTTCAGATCCGGACAGACCCGCCGGGTTTCCAGCATGTCGTTGTAACCCAGCGCAAACAACAGTCCCGCCCAATAGGCGCGCAGTTCGGCCCGGCAGACCTGCAGTTGGATCGAAGACTTCAGTTTTCCACTGGCGGAGTCGATCTTTTCGGTGAGAGCAACGAGCATTTCCTCAACCCGGGCGATCTCCCGGTTGATTGCTTCGGGTGATGGCATGCGTCCGATATTTTCGTTTCTGTCCATCCTTGGCCTCCACTATCCTTCCACGACCGAGACTCCCTCAGGTCGGCTCCCGCGAATTCAGTCAAACTTCTCGTCAGAACGCTTGAATCGACAAAAGGCGTCGCGCCAGGGACGAGCGATGTCGAGCCGATGGGCTCTAAGACGCCTCTTGTCAACTCAGCGGACAGCGGCGGGGGCCGCAGAGGAGCCGCTGCGCCCCGATAACGTACAGTGGCCGCTGTCTCGGCGATATTACGAGGTAACGGGCGCCGCGTGAATCGACGAAAGGCGCCAGATCGACCGCTACCGTTTTGGCGCCTTCGAGCCGCTCCGGAACAAGACACCGCGCGCAAATGCGACGCGAAATGGCGCGCAGAATGTTCGGGATCGAATGAAGACGGTTTGATGAGCGCACGGCAGGAACCGGCAGTGATTCAGTTCAAAGAGAGCTGTGCTGTGGAGCGCGGGCGAGAGCGTCTACCATGATCGGAGGAAGACGCAATTGAAATCGCTCTGTTATAGGGCAGGCAAAGGCGCGACGGATCGCTTGCGATGACCAGGCGGCGACGTGACAAGAGTCGATCTACGACGCGCAGAACGTCTGCGAAAACTGCAGCCCCCTCAGATATGCGCTCAGTTCGGCGACACTGCGTTTGGCTTCCAGAATCGAACCCAGCTGGACCGCCGGATCCGCCATCAGGTTCGTCAGTTCGCCATCCTTTTCCCGCAGAGCCTGCTCCACGCGGGCAATCTCCTCATCAATCACCCGGACCGGCAGTTTCAAGGATTCCGTCCACGTTGTTTGCGGCTGCTCGATGACTTCCGTGTTCATCTTCTTTCCCTCGTCTTGGCTTAATTGAGCGTCATCTGGTCCGGATTGCACCCATCAAGGAACCCGTCGGCGGGCCCCGGCTCCGGCCAGAGATCCATTTCCCGAACACTTCCCTGGCCGAGCATCTCGGCCAATCCAAGCCAATAGGCCCGCAACTGCGACCGGCAGGCGTACAGTTCGAGGGAAGCGCAATGCGTTTCGCTGGCGAAATCGATCTCTTCGGAGACCACCTCCAACATTTCCTCCACTCGCATAACTTCGGATCGGATGGCACTGAGTTCCGGTCCGCCGTTGAAGTTGTCTCTACTCATCGATCTCCTCCGATTCATTCGCCACTGCTGACGTTGCTGATCATAAGGAGAGGTCTGGCAGGCGGATATCGATGGAAGGCGCCATGAGCAGTTCCTCGGCGATTCCACCATGGCGCCATGGCGACCATATCCGTAAGATATTGGTCCGGCTCTTGTTACGGAAACGATGGCCAGTGCCGGGAGAGTGATGTTTACATCGTTTGACCGGAGCAGGTGAATGTTTACATCGTTTGGCGGGAGTATCGATGGCAGATGAGAAGAAGCGCTGGCGTGTCTGGCTGAAGCGCCTGGCCGGAGTTATGGGGATCAGCGTGGTTTTCCTGGTTTTTGTGGCGCTTCCCGTCTTCGTTTCCGGCCAGATCACCAGGGTCTCCACGCGGCCGGCGGACGCCCGGATGAGTTCCACCCCGAAAGACTACTCGGCGCCCTACCGCAACGTGGAATTCCGCGCTGCTGACGGGGTACCGCTGAGCGGCTGGCGCCTGGACAGTCGCGAGAAGCAAGTCACCATTGTGTTCGCGCACGGACTGGCGCGATCCCGCCGCGAATTGCTGGAGCGGGCGATCGACTTATGGCGGCTCGGATACGGGGTACTGCTCTACGACGCGCGCAATCATGGGGAGAGCGGTCCGGCGCGTGTCACACTGGGTTATGACGAACGGCTCGACGTTGAAGGGGCCGTCCGTTTCCTGCGCAGCGACACGCAAAACACCAATCACGTCGCGCTTTACGGTGTCTCGATGGGAGCAGTCGCCTCACTTCTCGCGGCGGCGGAGACTCCGGAGGCCGAAGCGGTTATTGCCGACAGCGCCTATCTCAACCTGACCGACACGATCAATCATCACGTTCACCTGATCACCCGCCTGCCCGCATTTCCCCTGGGCGCGGAGTTTCGGATTCTGCTCGAATACCGGTGCGGGTTCGATGCCAGGAAGGTCGACTCGCTCGAAGCGGCACGGCGGATCGGCGCCCGGCCGGCCATGTTCATCGCCGGCGCGAACGACCCACGCATGCCGCCGCAGATCGCGGAGAAGCTGTATGAAGCCTCAACCAGCCCGGACCGAAGACTGCTGATCAATGACGGCCCTGGCGCCGAGATTCATGGACACGCCTACGCCGCCGACCCGCAACGCTACATCCGAGAGGTGGACGAATTCCTGACCACCGCGTTTCCCTGAGCGTTCCCCCGGTTGTCCGATGGTGATTTAGCCAGCTCTATTCCAATCGGACAACGGGACCGCCCTCCGGTGTTTGGACATTTTGGAAGGCTTTAGATTTGGGGTCCCCGCCCTCTTGCAGGGGCGGTCTATGAACGCCCAACCGTTTCGGGGTGGAGATCTCTTGATTCCACAGAAAACACCTTGAAAAGCTGGGCGGTCATAGACCGCCCCTACAAAGGAGGCGGGAACCAATAGCGCTTCTGGTTTGTAATGCTGACCCGGAAACTCACCAGAGGACGTTTATTGCGCGACGGCCCGGCTGAGCACGGTCAATTGCTGAAGCAGCGCGGGCAACAACGACAGTTTCAACGCGTTGGGGCCGTCGGAGAGAGCCCTGGATGGATCGTCGTGAACCTCCATGAAAAGGCCATTGGCTCCAGCCGCCACGCCGGCGCGGGCGAGAACAGGAATATATTCCGGCTGACCGCCGGAACGCGAGCCGAGCCCGCCCGGCAACTGCAGACTGTGAGTCACATCGAGCACCACAGGGCAGCCAAAACTCTGCATGATGGGAATTGAGCGGAAGTCCACCACGAGGTTGTTGTAGCCGAATGACGCCCCGCGCTCCGTCAGGGTCACCCGGTCGCTGCCGGCCTCAAGCGCCTTGTCGACCACGTTCTTCATTTCCCAGGGCGCCAGGAACTGCCCCTTCTTGACGTTCATGATCCGGCCGGTTCTGGCGGCTGCGACGATCAGGTCGGTCTGCCGGCAGAGGAAGGCGGGAATCTGCAGGATATCGACGGCGGCGGCCACCCGCTCCGCCTGATCGGGCTCGTGAATATCCGTCAGCACCGGAACGCGCAGGTCGCGCCGGATCTCGCTCAGAATCTCCAGCCCCGCGTCCATCCCCGGCCCGCGGAAAGACCGGATAGAACTTCGATTGGCCTTGTCGAAGGACGCTTTGAACACCAACGGCGCGCCGCAGGCGGCGGCAATCTGCCGGAGTTCGCGCGCCATGAACAGGGCGTGATCGCGACTCTCGATAACGCACGGCCCGGCAATCAGGAACAGACCCGCCGACAGATCGATGTTGAAGTCCGGCAGTTGAAATCGCATGCCTACTTTGCGGCCATCTGCCCGTCCCGAGCCAGGCGCCGCTCATAAGCCGCGGCCACAAAAGACGCAAAGAGAGGATGCGGCTCCAGCGGACGCGATTTGAACTCGGGATGGAACTGGCATCCGAGGAACCACGGATGGTCGTCGAGTTCCACGATCTCCACGAAGTTCCTGTCCGGTGACGATCCGGAAAGAATCAGCCCATGATCGGTGAGGGTCTTCTCAAATGCGCGATTGAACTCGTAACGGTGGCGATGCCGCTCTGAAATCGACGTCGCGCGGTAGATGCGATTCGCCAGCGAGCCCGCCTTGAGATTCGCCGGATAAGCGCCCAAACGCATGGTCCCGCCGATGGTGTCCACACCCAGCAGATCGCGAAGTTTGTAAATGACCGGGTGGGTGGTGTTCGTATCGAATTCGGAGCTGTCGGCGTCGTTCAGACCGCACACGTTCCGCGCATATTCGATCACGGCGCACTGCATGCCGAGGCAGATGCCGAAATACGGAATGCGTTCCTCCCGCGCAAACTGAATGGCGCGAATCATGCCCAGAATGCCCCGTTTGCCGAATCCGCCCGGCACGAGGACGGCGTCGTAGCGGCGCAGGATCTTCGGATCCTCCCGTCCCTCGAAACCTTCCGCCTCAATCCAGTGGATACGGGTTTTCAGGTTGTGGGCCAGCCCCCCATGAATCAACGCTTCCCGCAGGCTTTTGTACGCGTCCTCCAGACTGACATATTTGCCGACGACAGCGATCGACACCTCATCCATCGGATGACGTACACGGTCGACCAGAACTTCCCAGTCCTCCATGCGGCGGGGCGTTTCGGGGAGACGCAGCATGCGGACGATCTCGTCGTCCAACCCCTCGTCGCTGAGCACGAGCGGCACTTCATACACGGTTTCCACGTCTTTTGCCGTAATGACCGAACGTTCCGACACGCTGCAGAACAGGGCGATCTTTTCCTTCATGTCGGGCGCGAGATACCGGTCGGTCCGGCAGAGCAGGATATCGGCCTGAATACCGATCTCCAGAAGATCCTTGACGCTCCGCTGCGTCGGCTTGGTCTTGAGTTCGCCCGCCGTAGTGATGAACGGAACCAGGGTCAGGTGAATGAACAGGCTGTTGTCCCTGCCCACTTCCTGGCGCATCTGCCGGATCGCTTCAAGAAACGGCAGCGATTCGATGTCGCCGACCGTCCCTCCCACCTCGACGATCGTGATATCGACGTCCTCGGCGACACGGCGGACGGCGTCCTTGATTTCGTTCGTGACGTGCGGAATAACCTGCACGGTCTTGCCGAGATAGTCGCCCCGCCGCTCCTTCTGGATGATCGTTTCGTAAATGCGCCCGCTCGTCACATTGTTGCGACGGGTCAGCTTGGCGTGCGTATAGCGCTCGTAATGACCGAGGTCGAGATCCGTTTCGGCGCCGTCGTCGGTAACGTAGACCTCGCCATGCTGATACGGACTCATTGTGCCGGGATCGACGTTCAGGTATGGATCGAATTTGAGCAGGCTGACGGAAAACCCGCGGCTTTCCAGCAGGCAGCCGATTGAAGCGGAAGCCAGTCCCTTCCCCAGGGACGAAACAACGCCGCCGGTCACGAAGATGTATTTCTTTTCCATCAGTCTGTTCCCTCTCCCTTTCGAGTTCCTTTCTGTTCAGCCCTCTTACACAGCGCCACTAACGATCCTTCTGAATTCCTCCAGGTCCGCCGGCGTGTCGATCCCCCACGCGCCGGAAGGCCCCGCGGGAACCTCCACCACCTCGATCCGAAACCCATGCTCCAGGGCCCGCAACTGCTCGAGCCGTTCCACCATCTCCAGGGGCGTCCTCTCCAGCCGGACAAAGCGCCGGAGGAACTGGACCCGGTACGCGTACAGCCCGATATGAAGAAAACACTGGCCGCTCGACGGAATCCGCGATCGGGAAAAATACAGCGCGGCGCCGTCTCTTCCCACCACGACCTTGACCCGGTTGGGATCATCCGCCATGGCAGGATTGGCGAACCTGGACATCAGCGTCACCACATCGGCGCTGGCCCTTTGCGCCGCTTCCACGGCCCGATCGATGGCTTCGGGCTCGATCAGGGGCTCGTCACCCTGCACATTCACCACCAGGGTCTCGGGTGGAAGATCCGATACCGCCTCGGCCACCCGATCGGTGCCGCTGGGGTGGTCCCGACGGGTCATCCTCGCTGTTCCGCCAAAGCTCTCCACAGCCCGGTAAATGCGCTCGTCGTCCGTTGCCACCACAATACGCCCGATCAAACGCGCCTGCGCCACACGCCGATAGACGTGTTCAATCAACGGCTTTCCTGCAATTTCGATCAGCGGCTTTCCGGGGAGACGGGTGGAATTGAAACGGGCTGGGACAATCGCAATGGCGGTACCGGAATTCACGCTCCACACATTCGATTAACGAAGGCCACTATACCACGCCGAACGCGTATACCTGACACCCGAGCGTGGACAGAACAGGTCCCGATCAAAAACAAAACCTTACGGCCGGTTCCGGCAGATCAAAAACAAACCCTTGCGGCCGTTCCGGAACCAAACATGCACGCACAATTGAGACATCGAGCGTTGCGCGCGCTGGAGTCCTTACCTATAATGGCTCCACGCCAATGAGTTGAGAGAACTGACGAAGGAGGGGACGAGCCATGATTGGAAAATCCAGTCTGACCGCTGCGCTTCTATCCCTCTGCCTCGCTCAATTTGGCGACCTGCCTGCGCAGGATCCTGCCCGCCGGACCGGCCCCAATACCCCGACCGTCCACGTCAACGTTGACATTGTGCTCGTCAACGCCACGGTGACGGACGGCCAGAACCGGTTTGTCGTCGGCCTCGACAAGAACGATTTCCAGATCTGGGAGGACAAGGTCGAGCAGAAGATCGCCTACTTCTCCTCGGAAGACGTCCCCATGAGCGTCGGCATTATTTTCGATATCAGCGGCAGCATGAAGGACAAGATGAGCCATGCGCGGGACGCGGCGGCCGCATTTCTCGCGATGGGCAGTCCCGACGACGAGTATTTCCTGCTCCAGTTCAACGACCGCCCGGAGATGATTGCGGACTTCACCACCGACATCAACCGGGTCCAGCGCAATCTGGTGTTCAGCCAGGCCAAGGGGATGACCGCGCTGTACGACGCCGTCTATCTCGGCCTGAGCAAGCTGAAACAGGGCGCGAATCCGAAGAAAGCCCTCCTGCTGATCACCGACGGGGAAGATAACCGGAGTCGTTATACCTACTCGAACGTCAGAGACTACGTCAAGGAACAGGACGCCATGCTATTTGCGATCGGTATCGTTGACAGCGCCACCTCCCAGCTCAGCCTCGGCCGCTCCGGCCGCGCCATCCTTGAAGAGCTGACCGAGTTGACCGGCGGCTACGCGTTCTTTCCGGAATCGATGAACGACCTCGAACGCGACTGCGAAAAAATAGCGGTAGAACTTAAAAACCAGTACCTGATCGGGTACACTTCAACGAACAGCGTCAAGGACGGGAAGTGGCGCAAGCTTCGCGTGAAAGTGACCCCACCGAAGGAACTTCCCCTCAAATCGCTCAGCGTCCGCGCCAGATCGGGCTACTATGCGCCGATGGACACTGCGGCTGTGACCAACAAGGAAAAGTGATGCGCATGCGGCGAGTTGTTCTGTGGGCGTTAGCCGGTTCGGTCGGTTTGAGCCTTGTCCTCCTGGCTCAGGAGGGTCCCCGCCTTCGGCAGGCGCCGGAAGGCCCGGTGGTGGAAGCGCCGGGTCAGAAGGACCAGGTGGAGCCTCCACCGTTCATCCTCCGCGCGAATGTCGAACTGGTGCAGCTGCCCATCACCGTCTTCGACAAAAACGGCCGGATCATCGAGGGTCTCGAGCGCGATCACTTTCAGATATTCGAAGACAGCATCCTGCAGGAGATCGGCGACTTCAAGCACGAAGACGTCCCGCTCAGTATGGGGCTGGTGATCGACAACAGCGCCAGCATGCGGCGCAAGCGGGAGCGGGTGAACGCGGCGGCGCTTTCGTTCGTCCGCGAAAGCAACGAGGGAGACGAAACGTTCATCATCAACTTTGATGACGCCGCCTATCTGGAACAGGATTTCACGACGAAGCTTTCCGATCTTCGCGACGCCCTGGAAAACATCGATACCCGTGGAGAGACCGCGCTATACGACGCGGTCTACCTTGCCGTGGATCACCTCGGACACGGCATCCAGGACCGCAAAGCGCTGCTGGTGATTTCCGACGGCGAAGACAATGTGAGCAAGTACGGATTCAACAAATTGATGGAGCACATCAAGGAGTCGAAAAACGTCATCATCTACGCCATCGGCATTCTCGAAGATGGCGATGGCTGCGGCGGCCTCTTCAATCGCAACTCCAGTTGCAAGAAGGCCAAGGACGATCTGGAAAAAATCACCGAGGCCACCGGCGGACAGGCCTATTTTCCCAAGACGCTGAACGACGTCGAGGCCATGTGCGGCATGATCGCCAAGGAACTGCGGGCGCAGTATCTGCTTTCGTACACTCCCAAAAACATGAACAACGACGGCAAATGGCGAAACATCAAAGTGGCCGTCAACCCTCCGAAGGGGGTCGCCAAACCGTCCGTCCGGACCAAACAGGGCTACTATGCGCCGACAATCCCGGGGGAGACCGGACCAACTGCGCCCTGACCGGCGCATCGTCTGACCTTTTTCTGAACTGCATGGACTTTCATCACAAAGAGATACTGAAGCGGTATGCGCGGATCGCCACCGGCCGGCCGTTTGCGCCGATTCTTCTGAACATCCTGATCACGTCGGTCTGCGACATGCGTTGCGTTCACTGCTTTTTCACCGAAGAACTGGATGACAAGGAGCGCAAGCGCCTGCAGATGACGACCGCCAACGTCGAGCGCATCAGCGAAACGCTCGGCGCCAACCTGGGCGTCCTGATCGTCGCGGGTGGAGAGCCCTTCACGCGCAAGGACCTGCCCGAGATTGCCCAGGCGTTCCACCGGAACAACAAACTCGAATCGATCTATCTGATGTCGAACGGGCAGATCCAGCAGCGCGTGATCCCCGATGTCACACGTATTCTGGAGACCTGCCCGGACCTGAACGTGACGGTGGCCCTCGGTATCGACGGACTGAAGGAGGATCACGAGAAGATCCGCCAGAAGCCCGGCAGCTGGGACCGGGTCATCGATACCGCCCGCCAGCTGCAGGAAATCAAGAAGACGCATCCCCGCCTGGATATCCAGACGTGCACGTGCTTCATGCACAGCAACCAGGAACGGATCTTCGAGTGGTACGACTTCCTCAGCCACGACCTGAAACCGGACAAGGTAAACATCAACTACATCCGGCCGCCTTCCGCGCGTCCCGAAGAGCTCGACATCGACAAGGCCCGCTACGACACGCTGGCGCGGCGCATCGGCGAAGATTCGCGGCGCGCCGTCATCAAGAACAACTACGGCGGGGACGCCGGCTTCTTCAAAGCGGCCATTGATGTCTACATGCACGAACTGATCGCCCGGACGGCGTTCGAGGGCCGGCCGCAACTGGAATGCTGGGCGGGAAGCGCCGGGGCCGTCATCTATGACGAGGGCACGCTCTCCAGTTGCGAAATCCTTCCAGGCGTGGGAAATCTTCGCGATGTGGACTGGGATTTCTCCCGTCTCTGGTACTCGACGGCCATGGAAAACCGTCGCGAGGCCGTCGCCAACGGTTGTTTCTGCACGCACGAAAGCAACTGCTATTACCCGTCGCTGCCGTTCAATCCGGGACACCTGGTCGAGATCAAACGCGTCGAGCGCGAAATGAAGGAAGCGGCCCTGGCTGAACGCGGATTGAGCGCTCGCGGATAGCGCTCGCCCCATGCGCGAAGCTCTGCTGGACTGGTTTGCGGCCAACCAGCGTCCCCTGCCCTGGCGCGGCCGCTATGTTCCCTACCAGGTCTGGATCTCCGAAGTCATGCTCCAGCAGACCCAGATGGACACCGTTCTCCCCTACTACGAACGGTTCATGAAGCGCTTTCCCACGTTGAAGTCTCTCGCGGCGGCCGACGAAGCCGCGGTGCTCCAGCACTGGAGTGGTCTGGGCTACTACAGCCGGGCGCGAAATCTCCTGGCGGCGGCGAAAACAGTCGTGGCGGATCACCAGGGACGGCTCCCGTCCGACCACGACGCCCTGCTCGCGCTGCCCGGCGTCGGCCGATACATGGCGGGAGCCATCATGAGCATTGCGTTCAACCAGCCGTATCCCGCCGTTGACGGCAACGTACGGCGGGTGCTTTCCCGCATTCACGGATGGCCTGACGACATTCCCGAACGCGTGTGGACCGCGGCCGCCAGACTGGCGGAGGAAGGCGCGCCGCGCGAGGTCAATCAGGCGCTGATGGAACTCGGCGCCACAACCTGCTCATTCCGGCGGCCACGATGCCTTCTCTGTCCCGTACGTGAACACTGCGCCGCATTCCGGACCGGCCGGCAGATGGAAATTCCCCCTGCCCGGATCAGGCCCGCCACCGTTCACGTGCAACTCTCTGCGGTGGTGGATCGGCGCGGTGTCCGTTGCCGCATGAAGAGCGTCAACGGCCTCTGGGAATTCCCAACCTTCCCGGCGCTTCCCCCCGGCTCGTTCACTCTGGCGGGCCGGCGTCAGCACAGCATTACCCACCACCGGCTGGAAATAGCGGTGTACACAGGCGCGCTCACCGACACGCAGGATTACGTCTGGAAGGATCCCGGTAAGGTCCCGGTCTCGTCACTGACCCGCAAGATTCTCAGCGCGACGTTGAGCAGGCCGAAATCTGAAAAGACCCGCGCGTCGAAAACAACTTAGTTAGCGCCACGCGTCTGCCTGATCCGGCGGAACTCGAATCTCATAGCCGTACCGGCCATAAACCGGCGTCAGGTCAGTCCTGAGGAAATTCAGGAAAGGCTGGTCCCGCTTTTCGATTCGAAACTTGTCCGCCCATTCCTCCAGATCCGGATTGAAGATCACGCACGGTCTGGAGGAGCGCATGAAATCGCTTCGGAGGCGGACCTGCGCCTGACCATCGTTAAACACCATCGAGGAAGACCAGATCTGTCCGTTCGGATGGGGTAACTCTGTCCAGATCTGAAAGCTGCTCATTCCGGGAAATGTGACCAGCGTGTCGCACCGGGCCCTGACCTCACGGGTGATCTCTTCGAAGGCCGCATATCTCTCCGGAGAGAGGCCGACCAGCTGTGAACCCGGCATTCGTCCGTCCGCCTTCTCAATGACCTTTCCCGACAGCGTCCGGGCGCTCGCCGCCAGCGCCACCAGCAATACCAGCGCGCATGCGGCCCGGCTGCCAAAGGCAATCCGCGCTCCCGGTAGCGCCAGGTGGGTTCTGCCCAGAGCGTCCAACAATCCGGCAAACGCGGCCAGCAGGATCAGTGACGCCGCAATGAAGACCTGAGCGCCATCCACGGGGTAAACCATTAGCAGCGCCAGCGGCGCCACGGTAACGACGGTCAACCGCGCGAGGGGCGACGGTCCGGATGTCCGCCCCCATTGCCCGGGCACGAACAGCCACATGAATCCCGGCGCAACCGCCGCGCCCCGTGAAGGCGAATAGACCGTTGCCGCGATTACCAGGAGGGCAACGATGGCCTGTAACCGCAGGCGCTCGTCATCCGAAGAATTCCGGCGGCAATAGACCAGCAGACCTGCGCCCACGAGAACGGCGCAAACCGTCAGCGCGATGCGCGCGTTCAATGCCTGATACGGTATGCCCTGGCTCAGGCGCAGGGGTTGAAGCGCGACTCCCTCCACGAGCCATGACAGGGAGACACCATGACGCGCCGATAGCCAGACGATCGCCCCCCCGACGCCCAGGAAACCCGCAGCCCCCCAGGCGGCAGCGTCGCCGCCAAGCTCGGGCGCTGCCCGCCTCCGCAACGCGTCCACGGTTGCCCAGATACCGAAGGTGAGCGCCACGCACTGGGCGGCCACCACGGGACTGGTCAACTGACTGCGCATCAACAGGACCGGAACTAAAGCGCACACCCCATGCATCACCATCGCCAGGCGCCGCCACCGGCCCGACTGCGGCACGGAGGCGAGCCAGACCATCACGAACGCAGCCCCGGTGAACAGTCCCAAATTGATTTTTGTCAGCGTCAACCCGGCGCTGGCCGCGCCAACTACAGCGAACATGTAACTTCTCGGAAATCTCTCGTAGACGCACAGAGCAAGAAACACGCCCAGCAGGAGTAGCAGGATCTCCCCCTGCGGATGGCCCGGCTCCTGGCTCAGTCCGCGCAACGTGACCGTCGCCGCCGCCACAGTTGCAGCCGCCCACCAGACGGATCGATTCCAGATCCACACGCAGACCGCCCAGCCCAGGGCCACCAGAACCCAGTTCATGATGGTCAGCCATCGGATGTGGTCATGGGTAACCATCCATCCGCACAAACGAAATACGGCCTCATAGACGATGTAATAGAACGGACCGAAATCCGTGTACATGTCCCGGTAGAGCGCGGCGCCGCCCATGTGCTGCTTCAGCGTGATCAGGAGGAACCCTTCGTCGTCGTAGACGCCGAACGTGTTTCGGATGTTGATCAGAGCAAAGACATAGGACAGGGCCACGGTCACACAAAACCCAACCGCTCCCCAGATGACCCCGGCGCGAGACTTCGGCTGGAAATCATCCTGGACCGGCGCCATAGGAGCTGCACACCGGTCATTCGCGGTCAGTTTGGGCAGCGCAGAACTCAAATAGCCTTGCCTTTCCACGTCTTACAGCATTCAACATTTTGCCCGGTATCAGCGGATGGGTTTTCACCCAGACAGGGATGGCGGGTCAAGAGCAGACGTTTACGTCCGCAATCTCTGCCGTAGCTTCATCCATGCAGCCGCAACAGAACAACATGCGGACCATACCGGTAAATCGAGCGGTATTCAATCGCCCTTTGTCTGAAGGCGCCTTCGGGCCATTGAGATGTCCTCCCGTTGTGCGCCGCGGAGCGGCGCCCGAGTGAGGCGCCAAGCACCAGACGTTGTCTTTTCCCCGGTATGCGCGTCATAATCAGTCGGTTGACGCCTCGTCCAGAATCCGGACTGTCGGAACCGCGCTACGCTCGCGCGCACGCCTGCCGGCGGATGGGGGCACAGGAGGTTTCCGTATGTTGGATTTCATGAGGAAGCAGAGCCACAACTTCAAGTGGGTCTGGATTGTCCTCATCTTCATCTTCAGCGTCACTCTGGTGACTTTTTATATTCCTCTCGGCGATCTGGGATCGATCCGGCTTTCTGACGATGTCGCCACGGTTGGGTCGGAGTCCGTCACCGCCAGGGAATTTCAGTCCTCCTATCAGAGCTACATTAACCGGGTGGGAACCCAGCTCAGTCCGGAGATCCTGAAGGTGTATCGATTCGATCTCGATATCCTGAACAGTCTCATCATGCAGCGTGTCGTGGCCACGGAAGCGAAGCGGCTCGGACTGGGCGTGTCGGATGCCGAGGTGGAGCAGTACATCGTCAACATGCAGGCCTTCCACGACAAAGACAACAACTTTATCGGCGTCGCCCTTTACCAGCAATACCTGCAAAGTCAATATCCGCCGATCTCTGTGGAAGAGTTCGAGAAATCCATCCGGGACCAGATCCTTCAGGAGAAGCTGCGTACGCTTGTGACGGCATCGATTGCAGTCACCGACAAGGAGGCCGAAGAGGAGTATCGGAAGAGAAACGAGAAGGCCGTCCTCGACTATCTGGTCATTGACCCGACGCGGCTGGAGTCGCAGGCCACCGCCAGCGAGCAGGATATCAAGGACTATTACGAGAAGAACAAGGCGACGTACAACATCCCCGAACGCCGGCAGGCGAAGTATGTATACCTTAGCGCCGCCAAGCTGGGCGCGATGGAAAATCCGACCGATCAGGAAATGCTGGATTACTACAACCAGCACCAGAGCGACTACCGCACCGCTGAAACGGTGACGGCCCAGCACATTCTCTTCAAACTGGATCCCAACGCGTCGCCGGCACAGGTCGAGGCCATCCAGGAAAAGGCGCGCGGTGTTCTGGAACGCGCCCGCATGGGTGAAGATTTTGCGGCGCTGGCCCGGCAGTTCTCCGACGATACGACCGCGGCGCGGGGTGGGAATCTGGGTCCCATCCAGCGTGGCCAGATGGTGCCCGAATTCGAGAAAGCCGTCTTCGACCTGAACACCGGGGGTGTGAGCGATCTCGTCAAAACACAATTCGGCTATCAC
>DASUFH010000337.1:0-16435 GCA_036274645.1 Terriglobia bacterium | reverse complement strand
CCCGGGGGCGGATATGACGGCTCCACTCAACTGAAACATTCCTGGAATCAGTTGGGAAGCGACGCGCCGGTTTCTTCCGTGTCTTCCTCAACGGTCACGTCGTCATTGCCCGCCTGCTCCCGCTCCAGGTGCCGGTAGATGGTGCGCGCCGCAATACCCAGCAGGCGCGCGGCCATGTTCTTGTCTCCACGCGTGTGTTGCAGAGTAATGTCGATGGCCCGGCGTTCGAGTTCACGCAGGGGCGTGCCGATTCTGAAGGTCAAGGAGTGCCGGGAATCGCCGAATGCCGAAACGTTCTGGGGCAGGGCGGACAGCGGCACGAGTTTGAGGTTCGTGAACACGACGGCGCGTTCGATCGCATTTTCGAGCTCGCGGACATTGCCCGGCCAGTCGTAGGAAGTGAGAGCGAGCATGGCCTCTTCGGAAAACCCGTCGATGATCTTCTGGTTCTTGTCGGCGTAGGTCTTCAGAAAGTGCATGGCCAGCGCCTGCACGTCGTCCTTTCGTTCGCGCAGCGGAGGGATGTGAATGTTGATGACGTTCAGACGGTAGAACAGGTCCTCGCGAAACCGCTTTTCTTCGACTTCCTTCTGCAGGTCCTTGTTGGTGGCGGCAAGAATGCGCACATCGACGTCGATCGTGCGGGTCCCCCCGAGACGTTCGAACTTTCCGCCCTGCAGCACGCGCAGCAGTTTCACCTGGACGGCGGGACTGATTTCGCCGATTTCATCCAGAAAGAGGGCGCCGCCGTTGGCCAGTTCGAAGCGGCCTTCCTTGCGGGCGTTGGCGCCGGTAAAGGCGCCTTTCTCGTACCCGAACAATTCGGCCTCGAGGAGGGTCTCCGGCAGGGCGGCGCAACTCACCTTGATCAGGGGACGGCTGCGGCGCGGCGACGCGGCGTGAATCGCGTCGGCGACGACTTCCTTTCCGACGCCGCTCTCTCCAGTAATGAGCACGGTGGCGGTGCTGGATGCGACCTGCTCGACGACGCGCGCGATATCGCGCATGCCGGCGCTGGCGTACACAAACCGTTTGTCGTTCTGGCTCAACTTTGAGCGCAGCTCCTTGTTCTCCCGCTGCAGGGACTGCTTCTCCGCGGCCTTCTCAACCGCCCGGAGAAGTTGAGTCCTCTTGACCGGCTTCGTGATGAAGTCGTAGGCGCCTTCCTTGATGGCCTCGACGGCGACTTCAACGGTGCCGTGACCGGTAATCAGAATCACTTCAAGATCCTGGTCGGCGGCCTTCGCGCGTTTCAGCAACTCGACCCCGTCCATCACGGGCAGCCGGAGGTCCGAAACGAGGATGTCGATATTCTCTTCGAGAATCCGGTCCAGGCCTTCCTGGCCGTTGTCCGCCTCGCGTGTGCGATAGCCGGCGCCCTCCAGAACCTTGAGCATCGCCACGCGGTTTTCAGCGTCGTCTTCAACAACCAGTACAATCGGACTCTTTTCTTGGCTCATATGGGTAGCAATATGGAAAATGTCGATCCCTTTCCGGGCTGGCTTTCCACCAGCAGGTGGCCGTTGTGATCGAAAACAATCTGTTGGGATGTCGCCAGCCCCAATCCGGTGCCTCGCGCCTTCGTCGTGAAAAAGGGTTCGAAGAGTTTTTCCTGAACGTCGGCCGCGATGCCTTCGCCGGAGTCGCGCACGCGGATAATCAGGAACTGACCGATCGGCTCGGTTTCCAGCGCGATTGATCCCTCGCCACGAATCGCCTCAACGGCGTTGCGAATCAGGTTATCCAGAACCTGGCGCAGCAGGGTCTCATCGAACCAGACCGGCGGCGTGGTCTCCGCCTGGGTAATCGTGAAACGAATCCGGCCCGGAAACTTGAACGTTTCAACCAGGTTCTGGATCACGGTTTCGATCTGGCCACGCTTCAGCTTGGATCTCGGGAAACGGGCAAATTGCAGGTAGTCGCTGACAATATCGTTCACCCGATCGAGTTCACGCTGGACGGCGCGGATCAACGCGGACGCCTCCTCGCTTTTATGCTTCAGCTCTTCGTCGAGCAACTCCACGTTCAGGGAAATCGAACTCAACGGATTCCGGATTTCATGCGCAATCTGGGACGCAAATCGGCCGACGGTCGCGAGCCGTTCCGATTGCAGCAGACGTTGTTCCATCGACCGCAGGTCCGAACAATCCTGGAAGACGTGCACAAATCGCATGCCGGCGTCGTGGCCGACCCGCTGAACATTCATGTTCAGGAGCTTTTTCTTGCCAGCCCCGGTGATGACGAGCAGCGATCGGTTCATCACCCGCAGCTCGGTCACGACCTGGCGGCAGATATCGTCATAGATACCGGGAACAATGCACAGTTCATGCATGTTCCGGCTCTTCAAGCTCTCCGGCGGGCTCTCCAGAATGCGGTCGGCGCCCAGTGTCGTTTCAATAATCGACCCGTCCGCCGCGGTGACAAGCATTCCTTCATGCAGGCAGCCGATGCACTGCTTGACCTCTGACAACTCGTCCATGCGCGTCTCCATGCAATCCCTGTGCCAGTTTGTCACAATCTCAGCCTTTTGTTGCCCTGCAGTCAGGAAAACGTGTCTCGAGGAGGCCTTAAAGCCCTTCCCGACCCACCTCTGCGCGTCATTGCGTCCAGGGACGGGAATGGGCGGAGCAATCCAGGGACAGCGCGTCCTCACACACGCGATCCACGAGGAAACAGGATGACGAATTGGCAGAAAGAGGGGTCCACGCGGTTATTCAGCCGGCTGTCTGCCGCCTGGAGCGACGACAACCGGCTGTACCGGACGGAAAGCGCTATGCGGACGCCTTGCGTTTTTTCTGGGCGCGCGCCGGCGGTATGAGGAACACCGGACAGATATCGACAACGGAACGGAGCACGCGCTCCGCGGTGCGGCCGAGCAGAGCGCGCTCAATCATCCCTTTGCCGTGAATGTTCATGACGAGCAGGCCGGGCTTCTGTGTTTCGACGATCTCGGAGATCACGGTGTGGGGGTCGCCCACTTCGACACGGGTTTTAACTTCGCACCAGTCCCGAACGTCCTCGGGAATCAGCGCTTCGAGCTTCTTGCGAACCGACGCCACCAGAGGCTGGGTCAGTTCCGATCCGATCTCAGCGGAAAGTTCCTCCACCACGTGCAGCAGCGTCATGCGGGCCTGGCACTCCTGAGCGATGGAAAAGGCATAGGACAGCGCGTCGCCCGTTCCGTCGGAAAAGTCGGTAGTTACGAGGATCCGGTTGATCTTCGGCGGAATGGACCGGCGTTCCGATCCGTGCCCGATAACGATCAGCGGAACCGGACAACGGCGAAGCATCCGCTCCGTCACGGAACCCATGACCCAGCGCTCGAAGCCGCGGCGGCCGTGCGAACCCATGACGACGAGACTCGCATTCCGCTTGTCGATCGCGCGGTGGATCTCGACGTCGATGTCGCCGATCCGGACTTCGGTATCGATAGGAACGCCTGCCTTCTCGCCCTTCGCCTTCAACCTGGCCAGAACGCGCTTGGATTCCTTTTCCAGATCCGCGGTCAGTTCTCCGACATTCAAAGGAGCCCCATAAGCGGCGGGGATCACCGGAGCGACCACATGCAGCGCATGGATCCGGGCGTCATAATTCCTGGCGAGTTTGACGGCATAGTCGAAGGCGTGCATGGACGCCGGGAAAAAATCAACCGGACAAAGAATCTTCTCGAATTCAACCATTGGCTCCTCCAATCGTGTCGGCGCTGCAAACGGCGTGCCGAACGAGAATTTCCGCAGTTGGCCTGATTCGTGGAACACCGCTTGCAGACGCTATCACGCCTTGGGCCAGAGGAACATCACAATGCGCGCGGCAGGCCTCGAGGAGAGGCAGCGGCAGGGTCCGCCTGTTATCTTGTGAAGAAATGAAGGGATAGATACTGAATATGGACGCCATATGCCTTAGGTGGAACATCCCCATGAACTATCATTCCGAAAGGATCCTGGTGGCCGTAGTGACAGGATGACCGAGCATGAGAACGACGACGATTCTGAAGGACGAACACCGATACATTTCCCGAGCCCTCGATGTGATCGAGCGCATGGCCGCGCGGCGGGAGAATGGAGAGTCCCTCGACAGCCGGGAAGTCGGAGACATCCTCCGCTTCCTGCGGCTGTTCGCGGACAATCATCATCAGGGAAAGGAGGAGATGATTCTCTTCCCGGCGTTGCTGAAAGACCGGAACCAGATTCACTATACGGCGCTGGCCCAGTTCATCTTTGCGCACAATCAGGAGCGATCCGAGATCGTCGGCCTCGAAAACGCAATCGAAGAGAGTCAGGACGTGACCTTCGTCCCTTACGCCAAGCGCCTGCTGGAAGTGCTTCGCGCCCACATCGAGGAAGAGAACCACCGGTTGTTTGAGCTGACGGACGCCACACTCACGCCTCAGGAGGACATGGAGGTGGCGCGCGAGCTCGCCGGTTTTGAGCGTCACTGGCAGGACACGGTATTGACCGGACTGCTGGCGCGGCTGTCACAAATCGAGGACGCCTGAATGGGCGGCCTGGAACGCGCGCCGGACGGGCCCGAAAAACAACAACGCGTATCACCGCCGGAGCCGTTTTAATCGGCGCCTGCCGAGGGTTGAGCCTGATGCCTGAATTTACCGCCGCTGAAATCGAGCGCTACATGAAATCCACCCTGGGCGGCGCGACGCGCATCCTCCGCATGCGCCTCCTGGGCGAAGGCGACTCGGGAGAAATCAAGAGCTACGGCTACGGCAAACCCATCCTCATCGAATATCTTTCCGGGGAGCAGTTCCGCAAGGCGGTGCTGCACATGGTCAAACCCGGCCCGTTCGGCCACGAACACATGTCGGACCGGGCGCAGTCGCTGCTCTGGGACCACCGCGCGTTCAACACGCTTCCCAGACACATCCGGTCACTCGACGTCGGCGCGCTCCGGCAAAGCGGGACGGCCGTTTCGCTGGGGGATGCGGAAGAGTTCTTCATTCTGACCGAATATGCCGAAGGCGAATGCTACGTCGACGATCTGTTCCGGCTGAAATCCGATTCCCGCCTGACGCCGCTCGACACGGCGCGGGCGGACGCCCTTTGCGACTACCTGGTGGAGGTACACCGCGTCCATAGCCCTGAAGCCGGACTCTATGTCCGACGTATCCGGGAACTGGTCGGCCACTCCGAATGCATCATGGGACTGACCGACAGCTATCCACCCGATCAGAAGGTCGTCGAATGGAGCGTGTTGCAGCAGATTGAACGCGCGTCGGTGGACTGGCGCTGGAAGCTGAAAGACCGCGGCCATCGCCTCTGTCAGGTGCATGGCGACTTTCATCCGTGGAATATCCTGTTTCGCGAGGGAACGGATTTCAGCCTGCTCGACCGCTCCCGCGGTGAATGGGGAGAGGCCGCGGACGATGTGACGTGCCTCACGATGAACTATCTGTTTTTCTCCCTCCAGAAGACCGGGCGGCTGGAGGGCGGCTTTGAAACGTTGTTCCGCGGATTCTGGGACCGCTACCTGGCCCGATCCGGGGATACCGAAATCCTCCGCGTGGCCGCGCCGTTCATGGCGTTCCGCGGCCTGGTCATGGCGCATCCCGTCTGGTACCCGGACCTGGCCGAAACCGTGCGCCGGAAGCTGCTGCGCTTTGTGTGCGTCACTTTAGGCGAAGAGACTTTCGATCCTCAGAGGACCAATGAGTACTGTCAGAGCTGACTCCGGCGTCTCCTTTGCCATCTGGATCACCGGCCTGCCGGCGTCCGGGAAATCGGCCATCACTTCACGTCTGACCGAACTCCTGGAGAAACTGGGGACGGCGCTCGCGGTGCTGGAATCCGACGCGCTACGGGCCCGATTCACCGACCGGCCGGCATACGACGAACACGGTCGGGAGTATTTTTACGGCGCAATTACCCTGATCGCGGAAGTTCTGACGTCACGTGGAGTCTCCGTCATCATCGACGCCACCGCAAATCGCCGGGCCTACCGCGAACGGGCCCGAAAAGCCATCGGGCAGTTCATGGAGGTTTTTGTAGCTTGCCCCCTGGAGGTGTGCGTGGCCCGCGATCCGAAGGGACTTTACCGAAAGGCGCTGCAGGATCCCGGAAATCAGATGCCGGGACTGGGGGCGCCGTACGAACATCCGGAGTGCCCGGATGTCATTATCCACAGTGAATACGAAACGCCTGCGGGCGCGGCCGAACGCATCGTGGAAGCGCTTGTGGAGCGTGGGTTTCTGGCCCGGGCGTAAACGGTCTCCCCATCTGTTGCTTGTTCATTGCCCGTTATCGATTATGAAATGAACCCGGCGAACAATGAACGGGGCTCATTTCATAATCGATAACGGGCAATGAACAAGCAACAGGTGGGGAGGGGGAGTTCGCGGCCCTCCCAGTCCCCCTGATATACTCGCCAACATGACGGAAAAGTTTCGGCCCATGCTGTTGCTTGCGATGCCCCAGCTGCAGGACCCGAACTTTGAGCGGTCTGTCATTCTCCTGTCGGATTTCCTCCCTGATGGGGCGTTCGGACTGGTTCTGAATCGGCCCTCTGGCGCTCCAGCCAGCGCCGTGGCTCAGTTGGAACCACCGGCGGAAAAGGCTAATGACATGCCCTTGTTTGTCGGCGGGCCGGTGGCCCCGGAACGGGGCTGGATTCTGGTCAATGAGGCGCCGGAAGACGAAAGCCGGGAGATCGTCGAAGGCATTTATCTGTCTTCCTCTCCGGCGCTCCTGCGCCGCGTTCTGGAAACACATCCCCCTCCCCGCGCTCGCGTGCTGGCGGGTCATGCCGGCTGGGGACCAGGCCAGCTGGACGCGGAAATCGCGGAATCGGCGTGGCTGATGTGTGACGCCGATCTCGATCTGGTTTTCGATGTCGAACCGGCCGCGATGTGGGAAGCGGCCATTCGCAGAATCGGCGCCGATCCGTCGATTCTGCATGTAAGTCGCGGCGTCCATTGATCCGTGCGATACTCCTGGGCCGCGCAACGGGCGGTTAGCTCAACTGGCAGAGCATTCGGTTTACACCCGAAAGGTCATAGGTTCAAACCCTATACCGCCCACTTCTCCCTGCACACCGTTTTGGGTCCCCGTCTGCCTGTAGGGGCGGTCTATGACCTCCCGGTGTTTCGGAATGAATCTTGTGAAATCAAAGGCTTCCATTCCGAAACTTCGGGCGGTCATAGACCGCCCCTACCGGCAGACGGGGGCTCGACATGCGGCTCACCTTGCGGCCTCCTCTTGCCCGGAACCTTGCGTGTAATAGCGGAAAGTGTAATGCTATCGCCTTTTACTTATGGCTCGTATGAACTCATTTGAAGATATCCAAAAGACTCTAGACCTCGCCGGACAGGAACTTCGCATCCTTCATCAGATCAGTCACACGATCAGTTGCACGCTCGATCTGGACGAAGTTCTGCGTCAGATCATCGAACTGGTCGTTGAGGTCACCAAGGGGGACTCCTGCCTGCTTTATCTGCTCGACAGCGCGGGAGACTTCATGACGCTTCGCGCATCCAAAAACCCCCATCCGCGGCTGATCGGCAAGGTCGCGGTCAAGGTTGGCGAAGGGATCACGGGATGGGTGGCCCAGGAAGCAGTTCCGGTGGCCATCGCCCGGCACGCGAGCAAAGACAGCCGTTTCAAGTTCTTCCACACACTTCCAGAGGACCGGTACGAAGCGTTTCTTTCCGTTCCGATCGTCGCGCCAACTGATCGGGTGATCGGGGTGATCAATGTGCAGCACCGCAAGGCGCACCGCCACAGCGATCGCGAAAAGACGCTGTTGTCGATCATCGGGCATCAGGTGGGAAGCGCGATTCAGAACGCCCGGCTTTTTGAAGAGACCTCGCACCGCTCCCGCCAGATTTCGACGCTTGCGCAGGTGGGACAGTTGATCTCGTCGGGCAAGTACCTCGAGGAAATGCTGCAGCTGATCGTCCGCATGATCGCGGAAATGCTGCAGGCCCGCGTCGTCTCCATCATGCTGGTGGACACTCAGCGCAACGAACTCGTACTGAAAGCCGCCAAATGCTCGAGCGAAGAATACTGGCAGCGCCCGAACCTGAAGATCGGCAAGAGTCTGATCAGCCGCGTCGTCAAGGAACGGGGTCCGCTGATGGTGCGTGACGTGACCAAGGAAGCCGAATACCTGTATCCGGAACTGGCCACCAAGGAAGGCGTCAAATCGCTCGTGTCGGTGCCCATGGTTTACAAGGATCACACCATCGGCGTCATCAACGTGTATTCGGCGGAAGAGCGCGTTTTCTCGAAGGAAGACGTCCGCGTGCTTTCTACAGTGGCCGATCAGGCCGCGCTGGCCATCGAAAACACGAAATTGAGCGTCGCGGTCCAGGAAAGTCAGGAAGCATTGCAGGCCAGGAAAATGGTTGAACGCGCCAAGAGCATTCTGCAACGCCAGGCGCATCTTACCGAAGAAGAAGCCTATAAGCGGCTGCAGCAACAGAGCATGCGTACCCGCCGATCGATGAAGGAGATTGCCGAAGCGGTGATCCTGTCCAACGAGATTCAGGCGGCCCAGTAGCCGCCGGAGAGTCGCCCGGGCCTTATTCAGCGACGATCGCGCGCAATTCCTCTTCGTAATACTTCCGGTAGAGGATCTCCCACTCCGAACTTCCCTCGGGGATCTTGCGCTGCTGGGTCTCGATCTTGCGCCGCGCGGCGGCGTCGACGGTTTCTTCCTTGCGGAGCCACTTCACCAGAATCTCCTTGATGGCCTGCCGGATCGTTTCGCGATCCTCGATGAACTCAACAGCATCGATGTCCACCAGCTTCTGAGTAATCTGATGGGCCAGAAGTGTGGTCTTTTCGTGGGAAAGGCGCATGGTGAATTCGGTTCCTTCTTCTCCCTGACTACAGAACGATCTTCCGCTCCCGGACCAGCTTGTTCTTGAGCAGCTTGAACATTTCCTGATACGAAGCGCCGTTCTGTTTCATCTGATCCTGAATCTGGTTCAGCATGCCCCGCACCTCTTCGTTCAGGCGGTCTTCGAGGGTGACTTCGCTTTCGATAACCTGAAAGACCTCTTCGGCCAGAGCGCCCCCATCCGGGACTTCGATCATCTCCCGTGCGATCAGGTCCTCGACGATTTTCGTCGAAAGCAGCCGTGTGAACTCTTTGCGCAAGGCCATAACCGCAGTATGGTCCCACAGCTATGGGAGCCAATTCAATAGCGCCTTTGTTCGTGTTCCTGTCGCCCGTATTCCGATCTTTCCAGGTCCCTTTCCAGGCTTAATTCTCCGCCGCTGCAAGAGAGCTGGCGTGAACCACTCCGTTGTACTCGATATACCGGACCAGGGATTCGCATCGCAGCTGCGCGACCACTGGCGCTGTGAGTTCTGCGTAAAACATCCCGAGTCGCTCGAAAATGTTCAGCGGAATAAACTGATACCGCGCAGACAGATCCTGAACTCTTGCAGCGACATCCACACTATCGGCGAGAACAACAATGAAACCCGGAGCGTTCGGGTCAAATTTGCCGGTGAGCGGGGCGGGACTCTTACAGGGTGGGAAAAAAGACCCCGACGGCGGAACCAGCCTTTTGACAGCGCCGTTGCAACTCGTCATTCCCAACAGGCAAGCGACGACCAATACGACTCGAAACAACGTGAACATGAGCTCTCCTTTGGGGGGGGCCAACAAATGGCAGCTGGAATTTTAACTTAACCGGGGACGCGAGGGCTGGAAACCGCAAGAGGAGAATCGAGTCGTCGATCCCGACAAGGCAACGAGAAAAGCCCGGCCCGGGAGGTGTCCCCCCGGGCTTCGGACTGTGAACCTCAAAAGTGAATTATCGAGTTTCGAGGCAAGAACCGGATTCCAGCCTCAGCCCCCGGGGCGCTAACGGCCGCCGAACCCACCGCCGCCGAATCCGCCCCCCTGGTTTCGCGTGCCGCCGTTCCCTGCATTCGAGTTCTGGCCCGCCCGGATGTTCTGCTGTTCCACGATGGCCTTCCGCTGCTGCTCCCAGGCCGGCCCATCGAGGTTCGCGGCATCCTGCTGCTGGCGGAGGGTGTAATCGGCCAGTTCTTTCGACTTGAGCTTGGCGGCGTTCGCGCTGAGATACTCGGCGTTATCCAGCAGAACCCGGCGCGCCTCTTCGATCTGGCCCTGATCCCGCAGGCTGACCGCGAGTTTGTTACGTTCGAGGGCAATCTGCTCCACTGCGGAGGCCATGACCGCCGCGTTCGTATTGGTATCCACCAGACTGGCGGTATTCGTGAACCGGGCCGTTGCCGCGCGTGTGATTTTCTCGGAGCTTTTGGTCGCCATGTTGACGTATGTCACATTGACGTCGGCAATGCTGCGACTCTTTCCGTCGGTTCCGGCCGGCGCTTCGATCTCCAGCAGAGCGTACTTCTCCTGTTCACCATAGATCTGATTGAAATACGTGGTGACGGTCTGCCCGGTGATATCCGCGTCACGTCCCAACATACGAATGGGACGAATACCGTCGGCGCACGTGATGCGAATGGTGACTTCCTGCGCGACGACGGACAGCACGTCCTGCATCTCAAAGCCGAACTTGCTGGCCAGGTCCGTGCTCTTCTCGATGAAATAGTGGGTGCCATCGCTCCGGAGAGCCAGTTGCGCCATGAGGTTTTCGTTGTAGTCGAGTCCCAGCCCCAGAGTGGTCACGGAGATTCCTTCCTTGATGAGGGAGGCGCCCAGGTTGCCCAGTTCCGCCGGCGAACTCGGGCCGATGTTCGCCTGGCCATCCGAAAGCAGGATGATGCGGTTGACCCGCTGGCGGTCGAGGAATTTGCGCGCTTCAGCGGCGCCTTTGCTGACGCCCGCGAACAGCGCCGTGTTGCCGTTGGCTGTCAGTTTCTCGATTGCCTGACGGATCGAAAACCGGTCTGAAACCTTTGTTGCCGGAACGAGTATTTCCACAGTGTGGTCGTAGGCGATCACCGAGACGATGTCATTCGGCCCTAACCGATCGATGGCCGCGAACGCCGCATCCTTGGCCTTGCGGAGTTTGTCACCCGCCATCGATCCGGACTTGTCGAGCACGATGGCCACGTTGACCGGCGCGCGCTTGACCGCTTCATTCATTGGCGTGCCGGTGAGGCTGACACGCAGGTAGTTGGTTTGTTTCTGGCCGGCAAGCATGTACGGTTTAGCCAGCCCCACATCCACCTTGATCTGCTCGGGAAGGCGGACGGTTTCTGCCCGGGCGCCGGGAAGCGACAGGACATATGCCCCAACCAGGGCCGCCGTGAGCCGTAACGCTGAAAGTTTCCTCATGAGGTCGTCTCCTTTGGTGTTCCGTCTGCGCCACCATTTGAAGCGACGAGGGCATTGGTATGGTCAGACGGGCGCAAAAAGGTTGTAAAACATTTGTCAGCAGATGGGTAGTACCCTGATCCATCTGTCCTCACGGACCGTCCACGACCTCTTCGTTCCTCAAACATTCAAAATCCTGGGCGGTCGTAGACCGCTCCTTCATATGACGCCGATGACTCCAACCGCCGGTCAGCGCGATAAAGTGCTGATTTGTATGCATCACAGAACCTTCGTTCTGTATTGATGAATATGGCCCCGAGGCTTGACCTTTGCCTTCAGGAGGGGCATGATTCGGTCTCCATTCGGCTTGAGACTCCACAAAACAGGTTCACGAAACAATGCTGCGCAGGACGGTGGGAAAACTTGTCGAACGCTGGCGTTCCAGGACCGGACTCGGAATTCCCGACCGGTTTCTTGTCGAACCGCTGGAACCCCGACTCCTGCTCAGCGCCGATCTTCTTCCCTCCGCCGACGCGGTCGCTCCCGTGGTCACTCCCGCGGTCTCTCCCATTGTTGAGGAGCAGTCGCAGCCCCCTCTGATCGCTCCTGCTTCCCTCGCGCAACTGTTTGACGAAGCATTGGGACAGCTGGAGCGTTCGGGCTTCGACACCCGGCTGATCGCGGAAGCCGGCGCGGCAACGGACGTCAGCATCGTCGACCTGCCAGGCTGGACGCTGGGGGAGGTTTCGAACGGCGGCATTCAGATTGATTGGAACGCCGCAGGCAACGGATGGTTCGTCGATGACACACCGGGAGACAATTCCGAATTCGACCAGGACGGACGCGCCATTGCCGGAGGTCCGGCCGACGGCCGCATCGACCTCCTGACGGTATTGACGCATGAACTCGGCCACCTCCTGGGACTGACACACACGGACGCGGAGCAACCGGATGGCTCGATGGCGTTCATGCAGTCCGGGATCCGGCCCGGCATCCGCCGCCTTCCCGGCAGCACATTCAGCCTCACCGACCAACTGGTCGAAACCCTGCGATCGGCTCACGGCCCGCCGGACAGCCAGAACCTGACGATTGTTCCGACCATTACCTACATTGCAGACGTCGACGGATGGGACGATCCGGCGAACTGGCTGGATTCCTTGGGCGCCTCTCGCCTCCCGACGAGCGCCGACGACGTCCTGATCGACCGGCCCGGAGTGGATCTCACCCTGACGATTGGCGCGGGCGCGCAAGTCCACAGCCTGGTCAGCACGGAATCGATCCTTCTCACCGGGGGAGTGTTCTCCGTGGGTTCCGACGCTGAGATCGGCGGCGACTTCCGGATCTCCGGGGGAACGTTGATTCTGAACGGCGTGATCAGTGTCTCCGGAACGCTGCTTCAGACCGGCGGGAGCGTCACGGGCAAAGGCTCCATCCAGGCCGATGGGCGGATCATCGGCGTCATTACGGTCTCCGGCGAGAGGGACACGTATACGTTTGATCTGGCCGCGCCAACCCGTCTGCACTTCGACTCGTTTACCAATAATGGAAACCTGAACTGGAGCCTCACGGGACCGGCCGGAACTCACGTCAGCGGGCGCGGCTTCAACAACTCCGACTCGTTCGATTTCGGCTCGCCCATATTGTCGCTGCCGGCCGGAAGCTACACGTTAACGGTCGATGGCTCCGGCGACGCGACCGGCACGTACTCGTTCCGCCTGCTGGACCTTGCCGACGCGGTGGTCATCACACCGGGAACACCGGTCAACGGGACGCTCAGACCGGCCACTGAAAGCGATCTCTACCAGTTCGATGCCCTCGCCGGAGAACAGTACTTCTTC
The DNA here is from genome assembly GCA_036274645.1 of Terriglobia bacterium. Lineage (GTDB taxonomy): Bacteria > Acidobacteriota > Terriglobia > 20CM-2-55-15 > 20CM-2-55-15 > DASUFH01. The sequence continues at coordinate 3,383 of DASUFH010000337.1, read as the reverse complement.
GACATTCAGACCGGAATCGGTAACGCGACCTGGCGGCTGTTTGACCCGTTCAACAATCTGATCTTCAGCACCAACTTCAACACGGACAACGAGCTTTCGGCGTTCTCAAGAACCGGCACATATACGCTGATCATCGAAGGCCGGGTGGATTCCGGGACGGGAACGGCCGGCTACACCTTCAACGTGAAACCCGTGCCCAGTCCCGTGACCGCCGCAATCCAACCGGGAGACACCGTGAATGGCGCGATCACGGTGAGTGGCGAGCGGGATGTCTACACTTTCGCGCTGGCCGGAACCTCGCGCCTGCATTTCGATTCCTTCACCAACACGAACAACCTGACCTGGAGCCTCTCCGGGCCCGCCGGGACCCATGTCAGCGGCAGGCAGTTCAACAACTCCGATTCCTTTGATTTCAGTTCCCCGATCCTGACGCTGCCGGCGGGAAACTACACCCTCACCGTGGATGGTTCGGGCGACTCCACCGGATCGTATTCCTTCCGGTTACTGGATCTCTCCAGCGCCGCGGTGATTACGCCGGGAACAGCAGTCACCGCAACGCTCAGCCCGGCCACTGAAAGCGATCTCTACCAGTTCGATGCGCTGGCCGGAGAACGATACTTCTTCGACGTTCAGTCCGGGATCTCGAACGCGACGTGGCGGTTGTTCGATCCATTCAGCAACCTCGTATTCAACACGAACTTCAACACCGACAACGAACCGTCCACGTTTACCTTATCGGGCACATACACGTTGATCATTGAAGGCCGGGTCGATTCCGGAACAGGAACAACCGGCTATACCTTCAACGTCAAGCCCGTGCCCGCCCCCGTGACCACCGGAATTCAGTTGGGAGACACCGTAAACGGCGCAATCACGGTGAGTGGCGAACGAGACGTTTACAGTTTCACGCTGGGCGGAACCGCAAAGCTGCACTTCGACTCCCTGACCAACACGAACACTCTGGACTGGAGCCTGAGCGGACCGGCCGGAACCCATGTCAGCGGCCGCTCCTTCAGCAACTCGGATTCGTTCGATTTCAGCTCGCCGTCGCTGGCGCTGCCCGCCGGCGCCTATACATTGACCGTGGACGGCTCGGGAGACGCGACCGGCGCGTACTCCTTCCGGCTGCTGAACCTTGCGGATGCGGCGCCCATCACACCGGGAACGCCGGCGAGCGGATCGCTCGATCCGGCGACGGAAAGCGACCTTTACTCCTTCGCGGCGCTCGCGGGCGATCAGTTCCTCTTCGATGTAACGACGGGCATTGGGAACGCCACCTGGCGGCTGATCGATCCGTTCAACAACACGCTTTTCAGCACAAACTTCAATTCCGACGTATCGACGCTGACTCTCGCCAATACCGGCACGTACGTCCTGATATTGGAAGGCCGGGTCAATTCCGGAACCGGCGCTGCGAACTACACGTTCAATGTCAGCCCTCAGGGCAATCAGCCGCCGCAGCCATTTACGGGAACGCCCCTGACGCTCGGCGCCACCGTTTCCGACACGATCTCCGTTGCGGGTGAAGTCGACTCCTATATCTTCACGCTCGCCGGCGTCACACGGGTCCATTTCGACTCGCAGACGAACAACAACAACTTCAACTGGAGCCTCGTCGGGCCCGCCGGAACGCATGTCGGCTCGCGCTCCTTCACCGGATCCGATTCGTTCGATTTCGGATCTCCGCTCCTGAGTCTTCCGGCCGGGGACTACAGACTGACGGTTGCGGGCTCCAATAACGCGACCGGCGCCTATACGTTTCGTCTTCTGGACGCCGCCTCCGCCACCCCGCTGACACCGGGAACCCCGGTCAGCAGTTCGTTAAACCCGGCCACTGAGACCGATTTGTACCAGTTCGATGGCGTCGCCGGAGAACGCTATTACTTCGACGCGCTTACCGGCCTCAGCAACGCCACCTGGCGGCTGGTGGATCTGTTCAACAACGTCGTGTTCAGCGATTCCCAGAACAGCGACATCGACGCATTTACCCTGCCTCGCACCGGTACCTACATCCTGGCCATTGAAGGCCGGTTCAACGCCGGAGCGGGAACGGCGAACTACAGCTTCAATGTCCAGCCCGTGGCTCCCGCCATCGATACGCCGATCAACCTGAACGACACCGTCACCGGCGCAATCAGCGTGACCGGCGAAACCGACGTCTTCACCTTCACCCTGGCCACGGCGACCCGCGTCCACTTCGATTCGCAGACGAATAACAACAACATCAACTGGACGCTGACCGGGCCGGCGGGGACGTTCGTCAACCGCCGATCCTTTACGGGATCGGACTCGTTCGACTTCGGTTCCCCGCTGATGACCCTGGGCGCCGGAGATTACCGGTTAAGCGTCGACGCCAACTCCGATACGACCGGAAGCTACGCGTTCCGTCTGCTCGACGCCGCTTCCGCCGTCCCGCTGACGCCCGGGACCATGGTCAGCGGCTCGCTGAGCCCGGCCACTGAAACGGATTTGTACCAGTTCGACGGCGTCGCCGGAGAACGCTATTACTTCGACGCGCTCACCGGCCTGAACAACGCCACCTGGCGACTGGTGGATCTATTCAACAACGTCGTGTTCAGCGATTCCCAGAACACTGACATCGACACCTTCACCCTGCCACGCACCGGTACCTACATCCTGGCCATTGAAGGCCGGTTCAACGCCGGAGCGGGAACGGCGAACTACAGCTTCAATGTCCAGCCCGTGGCTCCCGCCATCGATACGCCGATCAACCTGAACGACACCGTCACCAGCGCGATCAGCGTGACCGGCGAAACCGACGTCTTCACCTTCACCCTGGCGACAACAACCCGCGTCCACTTCGATTCGCAGACGAACAACAACAGCATCAACTGGACGCTGACCGGCCCGGCGGGAACGTTCGTCAACCGCAGAACCTTTACGGGATCGGACTCGTTCGACTTCGGCTCCCCGCTGATGACCCTGGGCGCCGGAGATTACCGGTTAAGCGTCGACGCCAATGGAGATACGACCGGAAGCTACGCGTTCCGTCTGCTCGACGCCGCTTCCGCCGTCCCACTGACGCCCGGAACCATGGTCAGCGGTTCGCTGAGCCCGGCCACTGAAACGGATTTGTACCAGTTCGACGGCGTCGCCGGAGAACGCTATTACTTCGACGCGCTCACCGGCCTGAACAACGCCACCTGGCGACTGGTGGATCTCTTCAACAACGTCGTGTTCAGCGATTCCCAGAACACTGACATCGACACCTTCACCCTGCCTCGCACGGGGACCTACATCCTGGCCATTGAAGGCCGGTTCAACGCCGGAGCGGGAACGGCGAACTACAGCTTCAATGTCCAGCCCGTGGTACCCGTCGTCGATACGCCGATCAACCTGAACGACACCGTCACCAGCGCGAT
>DASUFH010000336.1:0-8156 GCA_036274645.1 Terriglobia bacterium | reverse complement strand
TTCGGCAGTCTTCTTCATTGGCGCAAGTTCTCCTTGCGCGAAGACCGGGAGCAGTATGGACTACGCAAGTGCGTATGTCAACCAATAAAGCACTTAACCTACTCAAATGTCCAAACTCCAGGGGCGGTCTATGACCGCCCGACGTTTCGGAATGGAAAGATCTTTAAGGAAAGATGCGGACCAACCACTGTACGATTACCGGAAGGTTTTCTACCACGCAGCCCTGGAGGTCCGACATGCAGAAGCTGGGTGTGGCCCGAGTCGCGATAATGGTCTTTGCCGTGATGGTCTCCGCGGCGGCCGCCGTGCCGCAAGGGAAAGACCCGGAAGCGCCGCTTCCAGGCGCCACCGGAACACTGAACGGCGACCCGTTCCGGTTGCGGGTCGACGTCAATCTTGCTCAAGTCGATGTCGTCGTTCAGGATCGCGCGGGCCGATCGATCCAGAACCTCCGCGCTTCCGATTTTCGATTGTTCGAGAACGGCGTCGAACGGCCCATTCAGGCGTTTTCGAGGGACGAACGCCCGCTCGCCACGGCTTTCGTTCTGGAGCGGAGCCGCATGGACGATTTCGATCGGCAGTTCGGTAGAAGCATCAAGAGTGTTGCCTCCCAGAGCCTTGCCCTGCTTCAGCGCGGCGACTCCGCCTGCCTGTTCGTCTTCAGCTATACGGTCGAGATGCTGCAGGGACTGACTACGGATTTGAAGCGCGTCACTGACGACATCGGTCCGATCATCCACACCGCCGGAGCTGGTATCCCCTTGACCAAAGGCGGTGTCTACGACGCCGTCCATGAAGCCACCGCCTACCTCGCCCGCACGGCCCCAGACAAGCGCCGCGCCGTCATTCTGTTCTCGGACAATCGTGATTATCACTCGGAGAGCAGCGACCATTATGTTCCCGACATGTTCCCGTTGCCGGTCTCACTCGACCAGACCATTCAACTGGCGATACGCAATGAAACCGTCGTCTACAGCGTCAGACCGCCCGACCGAACGCCTCGTTCGAGCGTCTGCTGTGGCGGCGATATCAATCCCAGGTTGATCCAGGAGACCGGCGGCAAGAGCTTCGAGGGTTCGCCAGCCGCCATCGAAAAGGCTCTCGCGAGCGCCATCGGGCAGCTCAAGTCCGGCTACACCCTGGGCTTCGAGCCCGGGAACGGAGTGGGCAACACCAGGCGCATCGACGTCCGGCTCGTAGACCGGTTCGGTAAACCCGATTCGGACTACCGCATTCTCGCCGGCTCCAGCCCATTCAACGAGCCACCGGTCGATAACGGGGTAAGCGCGCCTCCGAAGCCTGCGCCTCCGAAACCCCTGGCACAGGCTGGAGCAGAGATCGAGTTTGTGAGAGTGGCTTCCGGCCGTTTCACGATGGGATTTGATCCTGGGTACAAATTCGACTTCACCACCCCACACAAGGTCACCCTGACAAAAGGGTTCGAACTGGGTCGGTTTGAAGTGACGCAAGCGCAATGGCAGGCGGTGATGGGGAACAACCCCAGCAACTACCAGGCCGGCAGCAATCCGGTAAACAACGTAAGCTGGAACGAGATTCAGGAATTCATCCGCAGGATGAACTCGCGCAAAGACGGCTACCGGTACCGGCTTCCGACGGAAGCGGAATGGGAATACTCGGCGCGCGCCGGAACAACCGATTTCGGTATGGGCGGTGATAAATGGTACGGGCAACTGGATGAGATCGGGTGGTACGCCGGAAACTCAGCCGGTCAGTTGCATCCCGTGGGCCAGAAAAAACCGAACGCGTGGGGACTTTACGACATGTACGGCAATGTCTGGGAATGGGTCGCGGATTGGTACGGCGCGGACTATTACAACCAAAGCGTTTCGAGAAACGGGGGCGCCGTTTTGGATCCGCAGGGACCGACAAGCGGAAAAAGCCGCGTTCTGCGAGGCGGTTCCTGGAACTACCTTTCAGAGCACGCCTATGTCGTGGGGCGCTGGCACAGCGCTCCCGAAAACCACAGTTCTGCTGTGGGATTCCGACTGCTTCGGGAACGTCCGTGATAGGAGAGAACCGGCGACGTCAGCATGGGAAATTGTTCGCTGTTTGATGGATGCGTGATGAAACTGTGGCATGTAGTCCCAACATTTGCGGCGTCAGCCGCTGCTGAAAAGGCGCCCAATGTGGGAGATTGCCCGTGCTGGTGTATCTCAAGTAAGCGGCCGTGAATTTATCACGTTGCCTAAGCAGTGAGGTCGAAGGCCTCTTGCGCGAATCCTACCGCCTGCTCGCATCGCTCTAAGACGCGCCGGGACGCAAGTCTGAAAAAGTGGAGACCGGGATCGAACTGGCGGCGTTCAGCTGGCAGGGTGCGGTTTCAGCCTGACTGCCGTTTCAGTGAGAAAGTTCTGGCCGGCCCCTCAGGTCCGATCCGGCAGAGTTTCAGTATTCCAGCCGAGTGGCCACCCGGTCGTCCGGGTGGCGACGCGATTTCCCCTCCGCGCATGCTAGAATCAGCGGTTTATGAGCGCGGTCGAGACTGAACAGCAGCAACAGGCGGAACGGCCTAACTTTTTCACCACCACAGCGGCATCCCTGATCAACTGGGCGCGGAAGGGGTCTCTCTGGCCCTATCCCTTTGGCACGGCGTGCTGCGCGATTGAATTCATGGCGACGGTTTCGTCCCACTATGACATCGCGCGGTTTGGCTCCGAGGTCGTGCGTTTTGCGCCCAAGCAGTCCGACGTGCTGATGGTGCTGGGCACGATCAACGACAAGATGGGGCCGGTTCTGAAACAGATCTACGATCAGATGGCCGAACCCAAGTGGGTGATCTCGATGGGCGCCTGCGCCACCTGCGGCGGGTTCTATCGCGCCTATCACGTCATGCAGGGTATCGACGAGATCGTGCCGGTGGACGTCTACATTCCCGGATGTCCGCCCGTGCCGGAAGCCGTGCTCGACGCCGTGATCAAGCTGCAGCAGCAGATCGAGGACGACAAGCGGCTTTCGTACGAACGCCATCCCCGCCAGACGAAGTTGAAGACTCCGGAAGTCGACGCCACCGTACAGGCCCTGGCGCCTCCGTCTCGCGCGCTCGTCCGGTTTCTTGAAGAACAGCAGCCGGTCGAGGGGCCTGTGGCGCGCGCGTTTCGCGAGCGGTTTCCCGACGATACGGTGAGCATGCGGGAGTTTCGGGGCGATCTGTCGATCACGGTCAAGCGCGACAACATCAAGCAGATTCTCCGCACGCTCAAGACCGACCCGGCGTTCGACTTCAAGATGCTGCTCGACGTGACCGCGGTGGACTTCCTGAACGAGCGGTCCAATCGCTACGACGTGGTCTACCACCTGCTGTCGCTGTCGACCAAACATCGCGTCCGGATCAAGGCGCAGGTGCCCGACGACGATCCGTCGATCGATTCCGCCGTGGATATCTGGAAAGGCGCCGACTGGTCGGAGCGCGAGGCGTATGACATGTTCGGGATCGAGTTCAAGGGACATCCCGACCTGCGCCGCATCCTGACGCATTCCCAGTTTCAGGGACATCCGCTGCGCCGCGATTTTCCGCCCGGCCAGCGTTATCCCTGTGACGAGACCATCGATCTGCCCGTGGTGGAGCGGGCGCGAAAGTATGCGGAGTCCATGGGCCTCGCGCATCCGCAGTTGCTGAATCTCGGACCGCAGCATCCGGCCATGCATGGCACGTTCCGGTTGCAGGTCGCCGTTGACGGCGAACGGATCCTCGATGCGGATACGGAAATCGGGTTCCTGCATCGCTGCTTCGAGAAGATGTCGGAAACTCACGCCTACTGGCAGGTCATTCCATTCACCGACCGGCTGAATTACATGTCGGCGATGATGAACGGCGTCGCCTACGCCATGTCCGTGGAGAAAATGTTCGGCGTCGAGATTCCGAAACGCGCGCAATACATTCGCGTCATTCTTTCCGAGTTCAGCCGCATTGCCGATCACCTGGTCTGCATCGGCACAAACCTCGTCGATCTCGGGTCGATTACGAATTTCTGGTACAGCTTCCGTCCGCGCGAGGAAATCTACGACCTGATCGAGTCCTGCTGCGGCGGCCGGTTGACCGTCAGCTACGTCCGGATCGGCGGAGTGGCCGACGACATACCTCCGGATTTCGTGACGCGGTCCAGGGCTCTCCTCGATTCGATTCCCAAATATGTGGATGACCTCGAGAAGATGAACCGGCACAACAAGATTTTCAAAATGCGGACACAGGGGATCACCGCGATTTCCGCGGAAGACGCCATCGACTGGGGCTTCACCGGCCCGGTCCTGCGCGCGGCGGGAGTGCCTTACGACGTGCGCAAGTGGTTCCCGAATTACGATTACGACCAGTTCGAATTCGATGTGCCGGTCGGCGATACCGGCGACGTTTACGATCGCTATCTCGTGCGCATTGAAGAAATCCGGCAAAGCATCAGAATCATTCGCCAGGCGCTGGAAAATCTGCCCGAGGGACCCGTTCAGATTCAGGATCGCCGGATCAGCCTGCCCCCCAAGAAGGGCGTTTACTCCAATATCGAGGACCTGATGAATCACTTCGAGTTGATTCAGGACGGCATTCAGCCGCCCACCGGCGAAGTGTATTCCTACTGGGAGGCGGCCAACGGAGAACTGGGCTTCTACCTGATCAGCGATGGCTCGAAGCGTCCGTACCGGCTGCGCTGTCGCGGCGCGTGCTTCTACATCTTTCAGGCGTTCAATCACCTGGTCAAAGGCGCCTACCTCTCCGACGTCATCGCGGCTCTGGGTTCGTTCAATATCGTGGCGGGCGAACTCGAGAAGTGAAAATCGACTGGTTGGGCGGCGCCACCCTGTCGGCCAAGGCGCGGGAACTGGTCGACTTCGATATGGCGTCGATTCGGCAGACAGTGGCGGCGGCCCGTGGCGTCGAGCCGAGCGTCTGGGTCGTTTCTCCGGGAGACTACGAAAGCGGCGGCCGCATTCTGCGCGACAGCCCGGTCCACCGGCTTGCCGCTTATGCGCCGGAGAGTCGAACGCTGTACGCTACCGATGGTTGCAATTCCTGCGTGAAGAATATCGACCTGTCCGGCGCCGGCCGGTCGGCGCTGGAAGCGTGCGCGGCCGAATCCGGCGTCCCGCTCGCGTTGCTGGAGCGGTTGGCGGCGCTGGCCAGTGGATTGGGAATTTCGGGGACAGACCCCTCATAATTCGCGGTGAAAGTCTCGAACACATCTGAACTGGTCACGCGAATTTATCAGGGGTCTGTCCCCGAAATTCCCACCGTTTGTCCCCTTAAGGAGGTTTCGTGGCCCTGATCGGAGCGAATGAACTAAAAAAGAAGATGCTGATCGAAGTGGACGGTCAGCCTTACCACGTTCTCGAGGTGTTTTTCGCGACACCGACGGCGCGAGGAGCGAGCACGATGGTGCGGACGCGCATGAAGAATCTTCTCAACGGCGCGGTTCAGGAAAAGAGCTTCCGTACCAGCGAGAAGTTTGCCGAGCCCGATGTGCAGATCGCATCCGTGTCGTTTCTCTACAGCGACCCGGACGGTTTCCACTTCATGGACCAGGCCACCTACGAACAGTTCACACTCCCGGAAGACAGCGTGGGAGAGGATCACTGGTACCTTAAGGAAGGCCTGATCCTCGACATCTTCAAATACAACGGCCAGGCGGTCTCTCTGCAGCTGCCACCCTACGTCGAACTCCAGGTGTCGTCCACGGAGCCCGGACTCCGTGGCGATACGGCTGCCGGCGGCGCAACCAAGGTAGCCAAACTCGAAACCGGACTCGAAGTGCGCGTCGCCCTGTTCATCAAGGAAGGCGAAGTCGTCCGCGTCAATACGCAGACGGGGGAAGTGGCCGGCCGCGCATAGCCATACACGCGAAGGGCATCAACTACGGAAGCATGTTGAGCCCCCGTCTGCCTGTAGGGGCGGTCTATGACCGCCCGACGTTTCGGGGTGGAAATCTCCTGATTGCACAGAATTCCCTCCGAAACGCTGGGCGGTCATAGACCGCCCCTACAAGCAGGCAGACGGGGACCCGTCCTGAGTCAGGTATGTTGATCTCCTGCGAAGCGGCAGGGGGATGTGACACGTCTTGTCGTGGAGTTTCGAGACAGAGCTTGGTTACGTAGTTGTAGGAATTTCGAGTCTCTTCATACACTGCTGTCGGAGTTCTGGCGTCCGAATTTCGAGCTTCTTCCGCGCCCTCTTTTTACCGCATCTCTTCAGCTTCATAGCCTTGGCGGCGCCCAGACGCGTCGCTTCCCCCGTTTCAGCAGAACGGAACGCTCGTTGCAGTGGAATCGGCCGGAAACGACTGCCCGGTCCGAGCGGGTGAGGGCCGCGCGTCTCCGACGAAAATCAATGCGAACAGAGACCACATCCGCGGGAGATGGCCGGAAGAGCGATCGTTCCGCGACCGAACGCCCGCTGCTCGACGCCCTGCTTGAGGAACAGCAATGCCTGACCGCCGTCGACCGTTTTGCGCGCGATCACGCGGCCGGCGCCGTTTCATCCGAGGCTCGTTATTATCGCGACCTGATCCCGGCCACACTGCCGCAGCAAGGCCAGCAATACGCCTTTGAAGTCGACCTCGACCGTTGTTCGGGCTGCAAGGCGTGTGTCAGCGCCTGTCACAGCATGAACGGGCTCGATGAAGATGAGATGTGGCGCAACGTTGGCCTGCTCTACAGCCAGGACTGGCAGCAACCCTTTCAGCAGACCGTCACCACGGCGTGTCATCACTGTCTCGATCCCGGTTGTCTTAATGGGTGCCCCGTGCTCGCCTACGACAAGGATCCCGTGACGGGCATCGTGCGGCACCTCGACGATCAGTGCATCGGTTGTCAGTACTGCATCATGAAGTGTCCCTACGATGTGCCGAAGTATTCGGCCTCCCGGGGAATCGTCCGCAAGTGCGATATGTGCGCCAACCGGCTTGCGGCGAATGAAGCTCCCGCGTGCGTGCAGGCGTGTCCGACCGAAGCGATACGGATCGTCGTGGCGGACTTTACGGAAATTGCGTCTTCGGCGCATGCGGGAACGTTTCTGCCGGAGGCGCCCGATCCCGGCTACACGGCCCCATCCACACGTTACAAATCGAACCGTCCGATACCGAAGAATCTGGCCGGCGGCGATCATATGCGGTTGGAACCCTCTGAAGCGCACCTGCCGCTCGTATTGATGCTGGTGCTCAGTCAGCTGGCCGTCGGCGCGAGTCTGGTGTCCATCATTGCCGGTTCAGCCATGGAGCTTGCTTTGATCGCCGCCATCGCCGGCGCGCTGGCCCCCGCCGTCGCGTCGTTCCATCTGGGAACGCCGTTGAAGGCGTGGCGCGCCTTCCTCGGATGGCGGACGTCCTGGTTCAGCCGCGAGGTGATCGTCTTCGGCATGTTTGCGCCGCTGGCGGCCCTGGCCTGCCTCGCGACCTGGAGTGGTCTGGGAATCGGGGCGGTCGGATTGCGCGCCGGTACCGCGCTGATTGGCCTTCTGGGGGTGACCTGCTCGGCGATGATTTACGTCGATACCCGCAGGGAATTCTGGCGGGCGTCATTGACCTTTGGTCGATTCATTCCAACGACCATCCTGCTCGGGGCGGCTCTAGCCCTGGCCCTCGATGCCACGCGCGGAACGTGGACATCCTGGACGGTTGTGGCGGCGCTGCTCGTCTTTGCCGCAACAGCGTCGAAGCTGTCCGTTGAATTGCGAATCTTCCGGCATCTGGTGAGTGAAAACGCCATTCGCCTGTCGCCCCTGAACAAGAGCGCCCGCCTGCTGGAGGACCGGCTCGGCTGGGTAATGCGTTTACGGGTCGGGCTCGGAATCCTGGGTGGTCTTCTGTGTCCCGTCCTGGTCATTCCGAGCGCGCTTTCCGGCAGCCCCCCGTGGCAGGTGTTCGCTCTGACGGCGTTTCCCGCCCTGCTCGCGGGTGAACTTCTGGAACGGTATCTGTTCTTTACCGCGGTGGCGCCGGTACGGATGCCCGGGGGAATTGCCGCGGCATGACATCACGAAAGAACACGCTGTTCCGCCAGTGGACCGGACCGCTTACCGCCGAACTGACCCTGCGGCCGGGCGACTTCGGTCTGGGCCGCGTTCCGGCCCGGGCGAAACCGGATGCGATGGTCCGTTCCGTGTGCGGATTCTGCTCGACCGGTTGTGGACTCGACATGCACCTGCAGCGTGGATC
>DASUFH010000335.1:0-27021 GCA_036274645.1 Terriglobia bacterium | reverse complement strand
TCCCCCTTTTCCCCTCCCCCTTTTTCCCCTGAACACGGCGCTCCTCACGGTTTGACGATGTCGAGTTTTCCCGCCAGTCCCTGCCCGGCCACCCGGCGGTTGTACATGCCCTCGGCAAAGGCGGGCGGAATCCGAAACGTCCCGGCATTGGTCGCCCGGACGCGATACACAAACGTGTCCGCGCTCCGCGCCACATTGCCGTAGAGAACCAGCCGATCGTCGCGCACGTCGATATGGTCCGGACGCCAGGTGGACCTGTCGGGCAATCCGACGGGCAACGGAGCGGCGCGGCCCGCGCCGGTCAGGGCCGGATCGAAGCCCTGGCTGCTATCCGCCGTTGGCTGTGTTTCCAGCACAGGCTCCACGCCCCCCGGAAGGAGGTCCACGATGGCAATCTGTTGGATCCGGTCCCGCGTCGTGGCGCGCACGCGCAGACGAATCAGAAACTCCTGTCCCACCTTCACTTCACTGATCGGCGAGCCCGTCAGATCAAGCAACTCATGGATGATCTCGACGCCCTCCGAAATTTCCGCGGCCGGCAGATTGCGGTCAAAGCCGCTTTCGTCGAGCGAATAGTACGCGGCCAGCGGCCCCTCTTTCGTGAAGTCCACTTTCGCGGCGGTTTCCGGCACAGCGGCCTTCGGCATTGAACCGGCCGACAGGTTGAGCGGAAATTCTCCGCCGTCCTTACGCTCTTCAACGATACCCAGCCGGACCGAGGTGGACGACGTTCTGGCGTACGCGTCGAGAGCGAGCAACGTGTACGAGGCGGAAAGCGAATTCACGCCACCGTCGCTGAGCGACCGGGCGATCCCTTCCAGCGCGGCCGTGGGTGGCGTCGTCATCCGATCGGGAAAGTGTTTGGCCACGAGATACAGCAGTTGCGCGTCGTGCACGACATCGCCGTAATAGAACTCCTCGTCGTTCCACCCCGTCTTCTTCTGGGACCATGGAACGTCTTGAATGATTCGCGCGGCATCGTTGTTCCGCTGCATCAACCTGTACGTGGCCGCCAGATACGCGGCAGCCAGGTCCGTCCGCCACGTGTCCGGGTAGCGTTGCGAGAGTTCCTGTTCCACATTGGAAAGGGCGGACGGCGCGCGAATACCCTGGCGGGTCAGCAGGTAAACGGCATAGGCGCGCAACCGCGCCGCCTCAAGCGAACTGGCCGGCGAGGAAGCCAGACGCGTGAGCCAGGTGTTCAGCGGACTGAGCATGCCTTCGGGAATGCGCTGGCCGTGGTCGCGGGTTTCAATCAGCAGGTGAGCCGCATAGACCGTCGGGAACTCGGCCGTAACCGGCGAGGAACTCCATAGTCCCAATCCGCCTTCGCTGTTCTGCCGGCTCTGCAGGGTGGAGAACAGTCGCGCCAGCGCGTCCGCGGCCGGTTCACGACTCTTCGCCGTTCCGAATTCGGATCGCGAAATGACGAGCATGCCGGAAAAGCTCTGGCTGACGAGTTGCTCGGTGCACGAGTACGGATAACTGTCGAGCATGGCGGTGAGTCCCTGGCCCCAGACCAGGGGGAGCGTTGAAACGGAGGCGTTGACCTTCCGGAACTCGCTGTACATCTCCCGCGTCAACGGAACCACGTTCCTGGCCCCTTCGAATCGGCCGAGTTTCAGCAGCGTGCGATACGGCGCCGGCGGCCGGACGCTGACGCTTTCCTCGATGGCGGACTCCAGCCGTTGCGCGCCGGAGGTTCGCCGGGCCACGAAGTTCATGGTAGCCGCTCCCAGATTCGGACTGGCCTTGAAGCGGAATTCGGCGACGCCTTCTTTCTTGTCGGCTATCTCAAGGCTGACGCTGCCCGGACCGGCCAACGCCAGGCCGCCGGCCGGCTGAGCCTGAACCTCGACCGGGCCGTTTCCGCCGATGGTGTTGTTGAACACACCGACGCTGACGATGAATTCGTCTCCCGGCGCCACAAGCGCCGGCACGTTGGGCGTGAGGATGAAATCGCCTTTGACTTCCGTGGCGGTGGAAGCGACACCCACGCGCCGGGCATTGACGGCGATGGCGACGATGCGCAGATTGCCATTGAAGTAATCCGGTACCGTGTAGCGCAGTTCGCGCCCCTGAGGTCCCGCGTCGATAAGCCCCGACCAGAAGGCCACCGGCGGTTTTCGCTTTCGGTTGAATGGATTCAGATGACGGGCAAAGCCACCATCGGCGTCACCGCCAGGCGCGGCCAGCGCGAGGAACCGTTTGAATTCCGGCAGCAGCAGATCCAGGATCTGCGTCGTCCGCACTTCGAGCATTCGCTTCTGAAAGAAGTAACCCAGCGGATCGGGATTCTTGTAGCGGGCGACCTGCAGGATTCCCTCATCAACCGCCAGGACCGCTACACGGGAAGGCTCCGATGGCGCGACGTGAATCGCCAGGAGCGCGCCCGGCTTCACTTCTCTGGCGGCCGTCAACGTGATGCGGGTCGTGCGTTCCGACAGGTTCACCGAAAACGGCGCGACGCCATAGGAAAGCGGGCTAAGAAACAGTTCTTCAGACGAGGGATCCCGCAGGAACTGGACACTGACATATCCGTTGCCTTCAAAATCCCGCGGCAGCGTAATGCGCTGCACCACGCTGGTCGTGGACGTCTTGAACCACTGGTACTGGTAGACGCGCTCGCGTTCGATGGCAATCAGTCCGGCCCCAACATAGGGCGCGCGAATACTGACTTCGATCGTGTCTCCGCCGGAGTAGACCGGCTTGTCGAGTTCGACCTGCAACTCCGCGTTGCGGTCGAGCGACCGCGAAAGATTTGCCTGCCCGGCCACATTGTAGGCGAGCCGGTTGAGTTCAACCCCCTGAGCGTTGCGCAGGACCAGAATGAAATCGCCCGGTTCGCCGGTCGGCAACGGGAGATCACTGCCGCCGGCCGCGATGCGGGCCGGCCGGGTACTGCGGACGATTTCCTTGAGCCTGGAAACATACTGGTACGTGCGGTTGGGCTGTTCGGTCAGCACCGAGACAAACTTCTGCTGGACCCACTCGAGTGTCAACCCCTCCGCAGCGACGGGATTCAATTGCCGATCCACGGCGATCCAGCGGGCCGCGCGCGCCGTTTCGCGACGAACGAAATTGAGCGGACCGTCGGGCTTGACACCGACCAGATAAGGCGCGTCGGAAACGATGGCGGCCGTTTGCGCCGCGACATTGCGCCCCCCTTCCGCTTCGAAAGCCCGCGCCAGCACATTCAGCCGGTAGGCCCGCCCGGCGAAGCGTCCCAGATTCAGTTGAAGTTCGGCGACGCCTTTATCGTCGGTGTTCACCGAGGCCAGCGTTTCCCGATAGGGCTCTTTCACGACTTCGCCGATCTGGAATCGGTAATCCGAATATTTGCTGAATTGAGGCAGCACGGGGGTAATGCTCATTTCGGATTCCACGCGGCGGTTGGCGGCGGGCTCTCCAAAGAGATGAATGACCTCCAGGCGCGCCTTCACTTCCGCTGTAGTGAGCCATGCATCCGAGGGACGTTCCGCGAGCGACAGCGCCACCTTCATCCGGTCCGGTTCAAACTCCTGCACCTTGAACGAACTGCTGCCGAGCAACTCGCGCTTCTTCGGATCCTTCACGAGAAAGGCGGAGACCTGATAGAGGCCCGTCGGGGAGGCGGTCGATGTCGTGTAAGAAATTTCGTCGAACGCCATCGAGGAAAGCTTCACCTGCTGGCTGCTCACCAGCGCGCCGCGCGGATCCACGATCTGGATCTCGAGTGGAAGTCCGGCCAGCGAAGTGGACCAGTCCGCCGCGCGAGTCACGATTCCGAGATGAGTGGTTTCACCGGGTCGATAGATCCCCCGGTCGGAGAAGACATAGGATGAAAGCTGACCGGACGACTCCGCGTTTTCGACGCCGCCGGTATCGAAGCGCGAAAGATCGAGTTCTCTCCCGCCGGTCTTGAACGGCATGAACGAAAAGTCGTCGTCCTTCTCGGCCAGAATCATCAGCGGCGTCTTTTCCCGTCGCAGATCGGGCAGTTTGGGGAGTTGCGCGCGGCCGGTCGCGTCGGTAACGGACGACTGAACAGGCAGGCCATTCCGGCCCAGAATCTCGATCCGCGCGCCGGCCACCGGCAAGCCGGTCCGCAAAGACTGCACGAACACATCGCGGCTGCCGTCCTTCGACTGTTTGGAAATCACACCCAGGTCGGTGACAAGGATCAGCCGCTCGTCGCCGGCGCCCGGCTGGTCATAATACGGGTAGCCCTCTTCACCGTACTCGGGCTGATCCGCCGAGGAGTCTTGCGGAACTTCCGCGATGCGCAGCAGGAAAAGGCCGCGCCGCGTCTGCGCTTTGTCCTGCAGGTAATTGCCCAGATCGACAGTGTCATAGGAGGGTTTCCCCGCCGGCCGGCCGCTGAAATCGCGCCGGATCGTCAGGCGTTCCACGATTTTCGACTCGAGCGGTTCGGCCCGGTTGGGGCGGCTGAAATCCCACATTTGCGGCGCCAGATGCTGCAGCTGATCGGGCAGCACCCGGCCGATTTCGACTTCGACCTTGCCGACATCGCGGGCCAGAAAACCGATTCGCTTGTCGCCCGACAGTGGAAGCAGGGCGCCCTGCCCCAGAAATGTCAGCGCTTTGGGAAAAGGCTGGACGACAAACGTTTCCGCGTAGGGCTTCCCGGAAAAGTAGCCGCCGATTCCTTCGATACCGTCCCGCGCCACGACGTAGACGTACCGCCCGACCGGAGCGGTAAACCGGAACCCGTGCGCCGTATTGCCGCCTTCGTCGGACGGCACATACGTCAGCGTCAGCGGATCGGATCGCGCGACGATGTTTCGGCCAACCTCCTCGGCGCGCCAGGCGTGCGGCTCTTTATCCTCCTTCGACTGATCCGGATGGCGCGCAGGGAGAACATATGCGTTGATCTTTCCCGTGAAGGCCTTTTCCGCCACGGGCGACGAACTGGAGATCAGAAAAATCTGTTCCGGCTCATAGCGCGCGTTATCGACGATCGTCATGCGCGCGGACGAAAACTTCAGGCTCGAACGTCCGGGAATGTTCACAACGGATTCCAGTCGTTCGCCCGTCTCATTCCCGCCCCGCGAGGCGTGGACGCCGCGGTCGACCCGCAGAGTCATCGGCGTGTCGTCACGCGGCATTCCGAGCGGCGTGGAATGGACGTGAGCGGCAAGCTTCAGTTCGTCGTAGACGATGGTAAAGCCACGCGGATCCGGCTTCACGCCGAGGTACTCCGCATCCGATGCGAAGACCAGCGAAACACGTTCTTCGAACGCCCCTGTATCCACCGGGTGACTGAAGGCCACCGTCGCCACCAGCTTCTTCATGTTGGGATCGCGGGGATCCTGGTAGAACTCACTTTGCTGAATCGTGGCTGCAAAGGGCGCCGTGTCGAACGCGAAGCGATAATCCTCGAGAAAGACGCCAGGCGCCAGGAACCCGGCTTTGTCGAAACGAACTTTGAACCCGGCGCCGACAGGCCAGTCGTCTTTGGGCATGAACTGGAGTTGGCGGTCGCTGGTCCAGAACCAGGTTCCGGCAATGGCCGGCGCAACCCCGACGCCCGCCGAGACCTCCTTTTCGATGGATTTCAGCGGCGCCGCAGACTCGGCAAACTGCACGCGCAACGGATGAATCTCCGGCTTGCCGTTCTCGTCGTAGGTGGTCAGGACGGGAGCCATGACCGTGTATTCAACGTAGTGGGGCTGTGGGCGGGTTTTGTACCACCATAAGCCGGCGGCCGCCGCCGTTACGGCCAGAGCAAGCGCCGCCAGTCTTCGCCAGTCCGCGCGAAGAAACCGCCACGCGCGAACCTGTTGACGACCCGTCCAGCGAAGCCATTCGGGCGCCTGCCAGTGGACGTTACCGAATACCTGAGAGAGGCCCCACACAACGTAAGAAATCGCGGATCGGCAGAAACGCGCCACCGCCGTCCACACCGCAGTCGTATCCATATGCCGGCTCTCCTTGGGAATCGAGTGTGCGCGCGTCGGCGGGGCGCCTCAACGTGGTTATCCACACGAAGAGGTTGTAGCGGCCACATGAAGAATGCTGGACAACCCCTGCGGGGTAAAGAAATCGGCACGCTTGAAAAGGGGGACAGCCCCCTATAACTGATAATTCGCGAGGACCAGTCTTGGAATTCGTGAGACATGTCTCACGCGAATTATTAGGGGTCTGTCCCCCTTTTCAAGCGTCACCGCAGCAGCTGTTCGAGCGCGTGCGTCCACTCATCGCTTTTGCGGCGGATGAGCGCGTCGTCGCGGTCGGAGTCGCGCCTGAGATCCTGCAACTCCTGGAGGATATGGAGGGCGGTCAGAACGGCGATCTTCAGGGAGTCGGCGGTACTGGACACGGCGGCAATATCGCGCATCCGGGTGTCGAGTTCATCGGCCAGCCGGCGCGCTTCGCGGTCGTCCATCGGCGAGCGCAGAACGATGCTGTATTTCTGATCGTAGATCTCAACATCGACGCGCCGCGGAGTCGGTTTAGACAAGAGCGTCCTCGGTCAACGCCGCCAGGCTGTCCAGCAGCGATTCGACCTTGTCCTTGATGAGATCCCGGTCGGCCTTCAGTTCCGTCATTTCGCGCTCCAGCCGGTCGGCGCGGCTGCGCATGGCGGCCAGTTCCTTCTCCGCGGCTTCCTTTTCGCGGCGCATGGTCTTGACCATGTCGATGGTACGGGCAATACGGGCTTCCAGCTCACCAAACTTGTCCACGGTAATCGATGACATCCTAGCTCCTCAATTGCGCCTGCAGGCGCTCTGCCAACATTTCGACGATCCGGCGATCGAACTGCTCCACCTCCGGGTCGGTCAGGGTCCGGTCCGCGGCGCGGTAGGTCACCGAAATCGACAGGGCGTATTTCGTCTCCGGAAACGGTCCGGACTCCATACGGTCAAACGGCTCCACCCTCTCAAGTTCCGGAATACGCGCGTCCGCGATGACTCTCTGAACATCGCCGTAGCGTGTTCCCCTGTCGAGCAGCAGCGAAAAATCTCTTCGCACCGACGGATGACGCGGAACCGGCGCGATCTGACGGCGGCTTCGCGCGTGCAGCAGCGTTTCGATATCGAGTTCCGCAAGATAGACCCGCTGCCGGATCTTCAACCGTTCCGCGTAATCGGGATGCAGTTCGCCAAAAACCACCGCGCGGCCGAACCGCGCAGCGCGACCCGGATGATAGTAGGGCGGAAGGGCGCCGATCGCAAGATCCCCTTCGAAATCGAGTCGCTCAAAAAGGGTTTCGAGGTCGCCCTTGAGATCGAAGAACGAGAAATCGCCGGACGCGGGATGCACCCCTGCGGGATCGCGCCGGCCGGTGGCGCCCATCACGAGCGCCCGGCGCTCGCCATCCACGCCGTAGGTTTTGGCCAATTCATAGAACCGCAGGTCGCGCACTCCCCGATTCAGGTTCCACTGGAGCGTGCGCAACATGGCGCCGACGAGGGATACACGCAGAATCGACGCATCCTCCGACATCGGATTGAGCAGCCGGACGGGCTTCGCCTCCGGAGCATAGGGCGCTTCGGCGTCGTCGCTGCTGAAGGCGTACGTCATGATCTCGGAGTACCCGCATCCCGACATCGTATTGCGCAGGAGGCGTTCTTCGCTTTCGAGCGGCAACGCCGCGCCGGCGCCAGTCGACGGAGGGAGTGTGGCGGGAAAGCGGTCGTACCCGTAGTGGCGCGCGATTTCTTCGAGCAGATCCTCTTCGCCATGGACGTCGACGCGGAATGTGGGCGGCGACACGCGCCAGCCATCCTCACGGTGGACCACCGCAAACTCCAGCCGTTCGAAGATTCGTTCCACGATGGTGTCTTCCACCGGCGCGCCCAGAAACGCGGCAATACGGCCCCGTCGAAGCGTAATCTCTCGCGGCGGCGAGGGACTGGGATAGACGTCGATCGCTCCGGAATAGACTTCACCGCCCGCCAGCTGGCGAATCATCTCGGCCGCGCGGTCGCACGCGGCCCGGACGACGCCGATATCGGCGCCCCGCTCGAAGCGATAGGAGGCTTCCGTGTTCATTCCCAGCGCGCGCGCCGCTTTTCGGATCGTCATGGGATCGAACCATGCGCTCTCCAGGAAAACGTTGGTCGATTTCAGGGAAATCTCGCTGTCGGCGCCGCCCATCACGCCGGCGAGAGCCACCGGACGCTCGGCGTCGGCAATCACCAGGATCGACGGATTCAGCCGGCGCTCCACGCCGTCGAGCGTCGTCATCGGCTCATCCAGATCGGCGCGGCGGATCACCACGCGGCGGCCCCGCAACCGGTCGGCGTCGAACGCGTGCAGAGGCTGGCCCATCTCCATCAGGACGTAGTTGGTGACGTCCACCACATTGTTGATGGAGCGGATGCCCAGCCCTTCGAGCCTTAACTTCAGCCACTCCGGAGACGGTCCGACGCGAACCCCCTCGATGTAGCGACCGCAATATCGCCCGCAGAGATCCGCGTCCACCAGATCGACCGAAAATACGCTGTCGACGCTCTTCGAGCCTTCCTGAACGCTGGACTCGGGTCTCTTCAACGGCGAGCCGTCAATGGCGCGAACCTCACGCGCCATACCCAGATGGCTGAGGCAGTCGGGCCGGTTTGTCGTGATGTCGAAGTCGAAGATCGTGTCGTCTGCGAGCGTCTCGACGGTATCCACCGCCAGGCCCACCGACGTCAGACGCTGACCGAGGTCGCGCGCGGCCTGCGGTCCCTCAGACGGAACCGCGACCAGTTCTTTCAGCCAGTTGTAGCTGATCTTCATGGCGAAAACTAAAACTGCTCGAGAAAGCGCATGTCGTTCTGGTAGTAGAGCTGGATGTCGTTGATGTTGTATTTGAACATCGCGTAGCGCTCGATGCCGAAACCGAACGCAAACCCGGTGTAGCGTTCCGCGTCATAACCGACGAAGCCGTACAACTTCGGATTGACCATCCCGCATCCACCGACTTCCGTCCAACCCGTGTATTTGCAGACGCGGCAACCGGTCTCGCAGAACACGCACGAGACGTCGACTTCAGCGCTGGGCTCCGTGAACGGAAAAAAGCTCGGACGCAGGCGGGTGCGGGTTTTTTCACCGAAAAATCGTTTATGGAAAAGCTCGAGCGTGCCCTTCAGATCCGAAAAGCGGACGCCTTCATCGACCAGGAGCCCCTCCATCTGATGGAACATCGGCGTGTGGGTGGCGTCGGCGGCGTCGCGGCGGAAGACCCGTCCCGGACACACAATGCGGACCGGCGGCTTCATCTTTTCCATGGTGCGGACCTGCACGGGTGACGTGTGGGTCCGCAGGACCAGGTCATCGGAAACGTAAAACGTGTCTTTGGGATCGCGCGCCGGGTGGCCCTGGGGAATATTCAGCGCTTCGAAGTTGTAGTAGGCGCGTTCAACTTCAGGGCCGTCCTCAACGGTGTAGCCCATGGAGATAAAGATGTCTTCGATTTCCTTGCGGACGATCGTCAACGGATGTCGATGACCGAGGGGGCTCCGGCGTCCGGGCAATGTGACGTCGAGGCGCTCGCGTTCGATCGCGGCGTTCTTTTCCCGTCCCGCCAGGTCCTGCTCGACGCGCGCCAGCGCCGTCTCGATGCGCGCCTTGAGCGCGTTCGCGGCCTGACCGAAACCTGCCCGTTCTTCAGCGGGCAGGCTGCGCAGGTTTTGGAGTTGGAGAGTTAGAAGTCCGGACTTGCGGGAAAGGTAACGGGCGCGCAGCTCTTCCAGAGCCCGGAGATCGGCAATTGCTCCGCTTTCGCGGTCAAACTGCGCTTCGATGGAGCGAAGCGAATCGATCCCGAGGTCTGGAGGCATGGCTGGTCCCTAAATCCCATATCCGTTACGGCTGAACGGCGCGTTTGGCGGTTTCCGCAAGTTTGGTAAATGCCGCGGCATCCTGCAGCGCGAGATCCGCCAGGATCTTTCGATCCAGATCCACTCCGGCGACTTTCAGTCCATGGATGAACTGGCCATAGTTGAGACCGTTCTGCCGGGCCGCCGCGCCGATGCGGATGATCCACAGGCGGCGGAAGTCCCGCTTGCGCGCCTTGCGGTCGCGGTAGGCGTAGACCAGGGCCTTGTCGACGGATTCCTTGGCGAATTTATAGAGCTTGCTCTTATTGAGGTAATACCCTTTGGCAAGACTCAGCAGTTTCTTTCGGCGATCGTGGCGTTTGGTTCCACGTTTAACTCGAGGCACGCTAAACTCCTTGGTTCCTGGTGACTAGGCGTACGGCAACATCTGACGCACTTTGGGCGCGTCCGCATCGGTCACGATCGTTCCTTTGCCGAGACGGCGCTTTCTCCCGGCCGCTTTCTTCGTCAGAATGTGCCGCGCAAACGCGTGACGGCGTTTCACCTTGCCGCTGGCGGTCAGCTTGAATCGCTTGGCCGCGCCTTTGTGTGTTTTCAGTTTCATCGCTTTCCCGTTCTTCGTGATATTTCCCGCGCTCAGGATTTCTTCGGCGAAAAGATGGCCACCAGGTTCGGTCCTTCCATCTTCGGCCGGTTCTCCACCGCGCCAACTTCCGTCAACTCTTCGACCAGGCGGTCCAGCAACGCGCGACCGATGCCCTGGTGCACGATTTCACGGCCCCGGAAAAACACCGAAGCCTTCACTTTGTCCCCCTGTTTCAGGAACCGGATGATGTGATTTTTTTTGAAATCGTAATCGTGTTCATCCGTATTCGGCCGGAACTTCACTTCCTTGACCGTGATGTTTTTCTGGTGCTTGCGGGCCTCATGAACCTTCTTGTTCATCTGGTAGAGGTATTTGCCATAATCCATGATCCGGCAGACCGGCGGAGTGGCCGTAGCGGCAACCTCCACCAGATCCAGACCGCGCTCTTCGGCGATCTTCATGGCCTGCATCGGGGTCATGACACCCAACTGCTCGTTGGCGTCTCCGATCACGCGAACCTCACGCGCCCGAATCCTCGAATTCACCCGTATGTTTTTATCGATGACTAGCCCTCCTGGAAGCAGTTATCGCAAAAGGCAAACGCTAACCATAACAAAGGCGGAGCGTCTTTTTCACTATTTTTCGGCGGTTGGGCCCGTTTAGCCCGCCGTCTCCCGCCAACCCTCCACCATGATCACTCCAAGATTCTCATACCCACTGACCGGGCCGGCGTCGGGCAGTTGAACGACCTCGGCTTTCGTCACGTGGGACTGGATGAAATAGCCCGCCTGACGCGACCAAACCGTGAGGTAGGGCTCCTGAGCGAGGGGACCGACGGGCGGAGGCGGCGCCGTACCGGGTTGCTCTCCGGGTTTCGGAAACTGGAGGCCGCCCACAATCCATACCCGATGCCCTCCCTGGAGGGTCTTCGCCACCCGGTCCAGGACCGGCTGAATGGGCTGAGGGTCAAATAGCTTTTCCCGAAAGAGGTCGAAGCGCTGCACGGTCAGTGACCCCAGATCGGGCATCGTCGTCCAGGGCGTCTGGCCCTGGTAGTACCGGGCGAATGTGACGCCGGGCCACCATGGAGTCACGAGGATCAGATCGTCCCTGCCCGCTTTTTCTTCCAGCTGCCGGGCAACGCCGTCGGCGTTCGTCATTCGCGCGCGGGTGGACCGCCATGCGGGACCAATTGTCAGTGCGGCGATCAACCCGACGAGTCCCAGTCGCGCCAGACGTCCCGGCCCGTTCTTGCCAACCAGTCTGGACAGCCCGATATCCATAACGACCGCCCAGAGCGCCATGATGGCCAGGTAGTACCAGATCTGTGTCGCCTGATGGCGCCACAGCAGGAAGGCGAAAAACAGGATGGTTCCGGCCACCGCCATTCCGACGACGAAGGTCATGCGCTCGCGGTCGCGGTTGGACTCGGACCGGAGCGCGCGAAGGGCCATGAAGCCGACGGTCAGAATGAGCAGCGCCGCCCAGATCCAGTGGAACCACTTGCCCGCGGTATCGGTAGCCTGCGCAAGAATCGAGAGGAAGAATGAGACGCTGACGTTGTCGTGAAGAAAGTCGTGCCATTTCAGCTGACGGCGCAGGACATCGAAATAGGGCGTCATGCTGACCGCCGCCAAAACACCAATACCCGTCAATGCGGACGCCGTCCGCCAGTCGCGGCGATAGAGCAACATTCCGGTTGCCACCATCCAGATCGCCGCAAAGAACACGACGCTGAAATAGAAGGATTGCACGGCCAGAAGAACAGCCAGCGCCGCCCAACCGACGTTCCAGGCTGTCGGCTCCCGAAACATCTTCCACAAACGGGCAGTCATGAAGAGCAGCCACACGATCCCGAAGCCGTAGCCGCGGACGGAATCGCCATAGATGATCGCGACCGGACTCATCCCAAAAAGGACAAGCGCGGCAAGCGGCGGACCGGCCCCGAACTGGGCCGACGTGTACCAGAGCATGCCGAGGATCGCGAGACCGACCAGAAAACCGAGGAACCGGATTCCGAAATCCGATCCGGTCAGTCCAAGCAACTTCCAGGCGCGGAGCGTGAACTGCCAGAGCAAGGGAAACGTGTCGTGCTCGTTCAATTGCCACTGGCTGGCGAACGTCGGCGCGGTCGAAATGTTGAAGATCTGGACCTCGTCCCGCCAGAGGCCTCCGGCATGAGTCAGAAAGACAACGTGGAAGCCGATGATAAGACCCGTCAGGACAATGGCTGTGATCCACTCCGCTGGCGGCGTCAGGCGGCCTTTGGAACGCGCAGACCGGCCTTCCGGCCGGGATTTCTGAGAAGGTTCGCGGCGCGCCGCCGCTCGAGCGTTTTTCTTTTTCATTTCAGGGCAAACGCGGCAATCGCGGCCAGCGTCATTAGCGGTGAAGAATCATACCGTCCGCCGGGCCTCCGGAACCTGCAAAAAATTTGCGCCGGCCCATGGATTCCAATGGATCCCACTTTTGAATTGCCGCTCGTTCCGCACTCGGATACGCTTGGGACATCATGCGTTACGCTGTTGTTCATACCCCGCTGGGCCCCCTGACGGTCGCGTCCACGCCAAAGGGGCTTGCCGCGGTTCAATTTGGCGCATCCAAACCCAAAGACGGCGTCGAAGACGAAGGCGCGAACCATGATTTTATTCGCCAGCTCGAGGAATACTTCGAGGGGCGGCGGACGGATTTCGACGCGCCACTGGACGTCGCCGGCACGCCCTTTCAGATGGCGGTGTGGAACGAACTACAGCGGATCCCCTACGGCGAGACGCGAACCTACGGTGAGATCGCGGCCCGGATCGGACGTCCCGGAGCGGCCCGCGCCGTCGGCATGGCAAATCATGACAACCCCATCGCGGTCGTCATCCCCTGTCATCGGGTGATTGGCGGCAACGGATCGCTCACCGGTTACGCCGGCGGCCTGCACTTGAAGCAAAAGCTGCTCTCACTTGAACGGCGGGCGCCACTTTTCACGTAACCCCCTCACCTCACCTTGTGGGGCGCGAGGGGACCTCGGAAATTCATTCTCGATTCTTGAAGCCAGAGGACTCTTATGCCTAAAAACGAATCCCTCGATACAAAACGTCACTCGCTCGCGCACCTGATGGCAGCCTCAATCCAGGAGCTCTTTCCCGAAGCCCGGTTCGGCGTCGGACCGGTCGTCGAAGACGGGTTCTATTACGATGTCGCGCTCCATCGCGCCCTCACCCCGGAAGATCTCACGACCATCGCAAAACGGATGCGCGCCAAGGTGAAGCAGGGACTTCGCTTTGAACGCTCCGAGATGCCGCTTCAGGAAGCGGCGACGCTTTTCGGAGGACTCCACCAGGACTTCAAGGTGGAACTGCTGAACGATCTCAAAACGCGTGGGACAACGGCTGTGGCCGACCTCGACGACGAGAATCTGGTCGGATCCAATGTCTCCGAAGTCAGCGTCTACCAGACCGGCGCGTTCACGGACCTCTGTCGTGGCCCGCACGTCGCGTCCACGGCGGAGATCGATCCGGACAGCTTCAAGCTGACGCGGGTTTCCGGAGCGTACTGGCGCGGGAATCAGGAACGCGAGCAGATGCAGCGCGTCTACGGCGTCGCCTTCGAAACAAAGAAGGATCTCGAGGATTACTTCGTGCGTCTCGAAGAAGCGAAGAAGCGCGACCACCGCAAACTCGGCCAGGACCTCGATCTGTTCAGTATCAACCCCGATACGGTGGGCGGCGGACTGATCCTGTGGCACCCCAAGGGGGGACTGATCCGGCATCTGATCGAGGATTACTGCAAGAAGAAGCACCTCGAGGCCGGCTACGACTTCGTCTATACGCCGCACATCGGACGGGCCACGCTCTGGGAAACGAGCGGACACCTCGGCTTCTACGCCGAAAACATGTACGCGCCGATCAAGATCGACGAGCAGGAGTACTACCTCAAGCCGATGAACTGCCCGTTCCACGTCAACATCTACAAGAGCCGCGCCCGCTCCTATCGCGACCTGCCCATGCGGCTGGCGGAGTGGGGAACGGTCTACCGCTTCGAGCGCAGCGGCGTGCTCCACGGGTTGACGCGCGTTCGCGGCTTCACGCAGGACGACGCGCACCTGTTCTGCCGGCCCGATCAGATGCCCGAGGAGATCGACAAGACGCTGCGCTTCAGCCTGGAGACCCTGCGGGCATTCGGCTTCGATTCGTTCGAGTTGTACCTGAGCACACGGCCCCCCAAGAGCGTCGGCCGCGAAGAAGACTGGAACGCGGCGGAAACGGCGCTGGAAGACACGCTGAAACGATCCGGCATCGCCTATCAGATCAACGCCGGCGACGGCGCGTTCTACGGCCCGAAGATCGACCTCATTGTCAAGGATGCGATCGGCCGTCCCTGGCAGCTCAGCACGGTCCAGTTCGACTTCAACCTGCCGGAACGTTTCGATCTCACCTACGTGGGACAGGACGGAGCGAACCACCGCCCCTACATGATTCACCGCGCGCTGCTCGGCAGCATGGAACGTTTCTTCGGGGTGCTGCTGGAACACCACGGCGGAGCGCTGCCCGTGTGGCTCTGTCCGGTTCAGGCCGTGCTCATCCCGATCGCGGACCGTCACCTCGACTACTGCAAACGCGTACAGGAACGGCTGCGGGAAGCCGGCCTGCGCGTGGAAATCGACGCAGGCGTGGATCGGATGAACGCCAAGATCCGGAACGCGCAGATGCAGAAGATTCCGTTCATGCTGGTGGTCGGGGATCGCGAGCAGGAAGCGGGAGCGGTGGCGGTGCGGTTGAGATCGGGAGAGGATCTCAAGTCAAAGCCGGTGGAGGAGTTCATCAAGCTCGCGCTGGAATCGAAGTAGGGGAGCGACGGACGTTTCCCCACTTATTCGTTAACTGTTGGCTGTTCACTATTAACTGTTGCGCTTAGTAATTAGTCATTGCGCTATCCGATTGATTCACTAATGACTAAGCGCAACAGTTAATAGTGAACAGCCAACAGTTAATGAATAAGTCGGGAGCGGGAACACTCGCGCCTCACTGGCCTTCCTGTCCCCTTTGACTACGGCCCCTGGATTTTCAATCTTGAAGTGATCGGAACTACCGTGACGGGCCACGTGTGGCAGGAAGGCGGCCTGAACGATCCCGCCGAAATCACCGGAGGACGAGTTGAAGGGTCCACTGTCCGCTTCACCTAACGGCGGGACCACCATGGGGAACACTCACGGGAAAGGTCGTTAACGCTGCCATACGAAGCGGCGAAAGGGGAGGTAATGTCGGCGGCAGAGCGCTATCGCCGCCAACCGCCGTAGTATTGGCAAGGCGCGCGTTTTCAGAATTCTGGATTGCGCCACTTCAACCGGACGGCAGCTTTGACTTTCGCCGGATTCTGCCTGGAGAGTACGAAGTCTATGATCGCAATGGTGTCCTGCTCCACGAACACCGTCGGAAGATGGCCTAATCGAAGGGATTCTGTATTCGGACTCCGAGGATGCTTTGACCGGAATTGAGATCCTCGCTGTACAGCGTGGCGCACCCTGCGGCAGACGCGGCCGCAAGGATGAGGGAGTCCCAGAAAGAGAGCCTGTTCAGGATCGAGCAGTCGATCGCCTCCTGTATCAACGCCGCGGACACCTGTACGATCTCAAACACGGAAAACGTCTTCAGAACGGCTTTTGCCGCGAGTGGCTCAACGTGCAGCTTGCGGGTGACAGCCACATAGAACTCCTGAAGCACTTGAGTCGAGATGACTCCATCGCCCGCTTCGACCAGATCAGCGAGCAGCTTGCGGCTCTTCTCCCTCTTTACCGGAGAGCCGGAATCCTGCGCATAGATCAGAACGTTGGCGTCAAGGAACACTTTACCGGGCATAAAGATCTTCTCGCGTCCACGTAGCGCCACCCGAATTGCCAGGGTAGGCGTCCATCAGGCGAAGCATTTCGCGCAAGGCAGCCTGCCGATCTGCAACCACTGTCTTGACCAGGAGATCCCGCACGAGCGCATTCAGCGTCGTCTGATGGCGTTGCGCATAATCCCGTCCTGCTTCCAGAGTTTCTTCATCCAATGCCAGAGTGATGTTTTTCATAAAAGGAGATTAGCGCGGACGCACGACATGCGTCCACGTATTATGTGTGAATTGGTTTGTCGCGTAGCGCCTTGATTCCGGCAGTTCGGCCAGAAGATGATCGAACTCAGGGTGTCGGTGGAGAGAGTAGTTAGACAGAAGGATATCCTGACGGCTAAAGCGCTCGCGCAGCAACTGCGCGCTTTGGATGCCGTACAGGATGATTTGGCGCGCTTCTCGGCCGACGCGGAAAAGGATCTGGAACAACTCGAGGCGCGCGCGCCGAATCAGCCTGGAGCGCTCAGTCCAGCCATCCTGACGGATCTGCGATCCAGGCTGAATACCATGAAAGAGGAAGGCGCCCGCATTCAGAAGGGCCTCAATCTGGAAGACAGCTTCGGGATGTTCGGCCTGATTCGGTTGCCGGATGGACGCACGCTGGTTCGCGCTGGGCCGCAGCGGCGCCGTTACTATAACCCGGAGTTGGATTCGAATCCGGCTTCGACGGTCTACACGTTGAGCATTTTTTCTCTGGCCGAAGATGGGGAACGGATCGATCACTGGACTGGCTTTACGGAACGGCTCGGGAGCGGCGAATGGCAGGACCTGGATATTCAGGTTGCGGCGGACTGGAAACGGATTGGCTTGTACCGGCAAAACAGACAAGGCGCCTGGAAAAGCGAGTTCTGGTGTCTGGCCAGGGAAAGCTATGAGTCGTGCGCAGGTCCGTCGAACCAGGAGCCCCCAACCTCACGGACTCTGAAAAAGTAGCTTACCCTCAGTCGCAGACCACTCACGGAATCTTCACGAACCAGAAATCCTGTCGTTATCAGCCGCGCGCACAATGCGCACGTTCGTGGTTAGCGCCGATTCACAACTCACAAGCCAGCGCATCCGCTGGTTTGTGAGCCGTGAGACGCATCCAGACCATACTCTCGAACAGGCTTTTAGCGTGGCGGAGGGTTAAACGCTTTTCCCATGACCGCAATGTGAACCAGGTATGCCTGCCAGTCGCCGCCATTCTTCTTGAAAGCCATCGTCACGGTTCCGTTGATTTCGTTGGGAGTGGATGTGGTCTGTCCCCGGGGCGTGACGGTTTCTTTCAGGTTGTAGTTGAACGCTGCCCACGCCGTGTCGCCCATTTCGGAAACCTTTAAGGGGCTGAGGCCTCTTCCTCCGAGAACCGTCAACGTTTTGGGTCCGGTGGTGGTCAGAAATCGGATCCACAGGCTGATCGGATCGAAATGACCGTCCTCGTCGACCAGCACCGCGTCAGCCGTGACCAGCTTTTGCAATGCCGACGCATCCTGCTTGTTCACCGCTTCAACGAATTTGCTGACCATGTCGGCGATTGGACCGCTTGCCGGAGGCTCGGGCGTCCCGCGTCCGCCACCGCGTAGGGCGCCGCCGCCACGGCCGCCTGCTGCGGGGCCGCCGCCCGGACCAACCGGACCGCGTGGACCGGCGCCTTGAGGGGCCTGGGCCAACGCGGTCGTGACGAACACACCCATGCTGATTACCAGTACAAGAAACAAGTTCTTCATAGTGCTCCTTATGCGTGCAAGGAAGGTAGCGCGCCTCAGAACGTTTCAAACGCGCTCGCTAATACGTATCGTGAGGGCGCAGCGTACATGATTTCCGACCCTTTCGGGAACTGCTGAATGCCTCGCTGCTGAATGCCTCGCGGACGCTGCGGCGGAATTCGGCGGGCACGGGCGGCGGACCGCAGGCGGAATGCCGTGAAGAGGGAAGGCTCCCGTTTCCAGAAAGGCGCCACGCCGGAAAGAATAACTGCGGCAATCGTCAGCATTTATTCAAACATTCTTCACACAAGGGAAACACCGGCTTGACAGGTGGCTCCGCATCCGCATAATAGGGGGGCAGTTTGGGGACGATGGAGTCCCCGGTGACAGAGTGGTCTTCGGATGCGAACGCTCGCGCCGAAGGCCTTTTGTTTTTTTAGGAACAATTCGACAGCGACAAAGGCGTCCATCCTTCCAACCGGGAGGGGACGTCTTTTTTGTTTGGGTCGGACTATTCGGGAGGACATCGGATGATCAGACATTTTCTGTCTCGCACTTTTCTGCTGCTGATGGTAGCCGGCTGTTTTGTCGGCACGGCCGCGGCGCAGGAGGACTCCATCTACTCATTTCAGGGAGACGCCGCAGTCGTCAGCAAATATATTTGGCGCGGGCAACGCCTGACCAACGATTGGAGTTTGCAACCGGCTGTAACCATGGGTGTCGGTGGGTTCTCGTTCAACGCCTGGGGAACGATCGATCTCGCCGCGGTAAACCCGGGAGATTCGCTGCCTATCGGCGGAATGGGCGCCGACGGCCTCAAGGGCAAGTTCAGCGAAATCGACTATACATTCTCCTACGAGCATGCGTTTGAGAGCGTTACCGCAAGCGGCGGGGCGATCTTCTACACATTTCCGGAACGCTCGGCGGCGCTGCCTTCCACAACGGAAGTTTATGGAAAGGTGACCCTCGACTCCGTGCCGCTGACGCCATTTGCCGCCCTGTACGTTGACGTCGACCAGACCAACGCAAGCAGCACCGGCAGCAACGGACTCTACGTCCAGTTCGGCGCGTCCCACTCTCTGCCGCTCAACAACGACATCTTCGAAAGCCTCGACATCTCGGGAACGATTTCGTTCGTGAACGGCGGGTTCACCAAGTACTACTACGGTGGACTGGATGACGCCGGCCCCCACGATTCCAGCTTCACGGTGGCTCTCCCGATCAAGATCAGCGACAACTGGTCCGCCACGGGATTCGTCACCTACAGCGCGCTTCTCGGAAACTCGATCCGTCAG
Organism: Terriglobia bacterium; assembly: GCA_036274645.1. Taxonomy (GTDB): domain Bacteria; phylum Acidobacteriota; class Terriglobia; order 20CM-2-55-15; family 20CM-2-55-15; genus DASUFH01. The sequence continues at coordinate 7,808 of DASUFH010000335.1, read as the reverse complement.
AGTCAGTATCAGGATCCGCGCGTGGCGACCAAGCCCACGGGCGCCAGCTATGCAGACACCGTCTGGGGCGGGTTCTCCGTCAGCCTGTCCTTCTAGTTCTTCCCTGTGGACTGATGGCGGCAAGCCGCCGTCAGTCCACAGAGTCTGTGCCCGCCAATATTCCGTCCGCGCGATTCTACGGTTCCCTTTTAGCGGACTCACGCCGGCCGGCGAAGTCCAAGCGCATAGGCGAGCGCCGCATCCAGTTCTCCCTCTTTCTTGCGGGAAAGGACGCCGACAAATCCGGTCAGTTTACTCTTGAACATCAGTGTCAGAAAATCGCAGCGGATGGCGCTTTCCTGCGGTACTCCCTCGTCGGGTCCGATGAGCACTTCGCTGCGAATGCCGAGGGTTTCCGAGTAGATCGGGGCGCATATGACGGTTGAAATGTCGTCGTTGCCCGCAATGAAGCCGCGAGATACAACGACATAGAATCCTGGCTTGTGACCTCGTTCCGGCGTCTTCGCGCCTGTACGGTAGATTTCGCCCCGGGTCATATTTTGGCTTGATCCTTGACCAGGGCTTCCGCCTGGCGGGCCAGCCGGGCTTTACTCTGGCGGAAGATCGTCGCTTCCCGCTGCTCCTCAGCCAGACGTTCCTCGCGCTCCAGGTATTCGCGAACGGCCTGCCTGATCGTCAAAGACCGGTTTACCGTTCCGTGGCGGCTGGCCAGAAGCTTATCCAGCCTGTCGACGACATCTTCTTCCATAGTGATCGCAATAGTTTTCATATTGCTGATCATATCATCATGAACAATGCCCCCCGGGCCAGGTTTCCGGGGCGTTCCTGCGGATTTCTTTTCAGGAGCGATCGGAGCGCCGCATTTCCGGATTCGCGAGAAACCATTCGACCGTTTTCGCGAGTCCGTCGCGCAGCGAGGTGAACGGCTTCCAGCCCATCCCCAGAATGCGGGACGCGTCGAGCGCCTTGCGAGGCATGCCGTCCGGGCGGCTCGTGTCGAAACGGAACCCGCCCGTGTAGCCCGTCACTTCCGCGGTCAGTTCCGCGAGCTCTCGAATCGACACATCCTCGCCGCCGCCGACGTTGATGATGTCCGCCTCGGAATACCGTTCCATCAGGAACACCAGCGCGTCGGCGGCGTCATCCACGTAGAGGAATTCCCTTCGCGGTGACCCCGATCCCCAGATCTCCACCGGACCGCCGCCCGTTGTCCTGGCGTTATGGGTCTTCAGAATCATGGCGGGAATCACATGGCTGGCCGCGGGATCGAAGTTGTCACCCGGACCGAACAGGTTCGTCGGGGACACGGCGATGAAATCCTTGCCGTGCTGCTGCCGATACGCCTGACACAATTTCAGGGCCGCCAGCTTCGCCACCGCATACGCTTCGTTGGTTGGCTCGAACGGGCCCGTCAGCAGGCTGTCCTCGCGGATGGGCTGGGCGGCCTCGCGCGGGTACACACAGGCGGACGACAGCGCCATCAGCTTCTCGACTCCGGTCTCAGCGGCCGCGTGAATGATGTTGGCCGCGATCGCCAGGTTGTCGTAGAGAAACTCGGCGGGACGCGTGCGATTGGCCTCGATGCCACCGACGGTGGCCGCCGCGATGATCACCGCCTCGGGACGCGTTGAAGCCATCCAGTCTTCGACAGCGGCCTGCCGGCGTAGATCCAGTTCCTCGCGCGTGACCGACACCAGACGAGCCCCGGCGCGTTCCAGCCGGCGGGAAACGGCGCTGCCGACCATGCCGCGATGGCCCGCGACCCAGACCCGCTTGCCATCGAGGTTGTACGGAGCGGTCATACGTTGCCGTAGACGCTGTTGCGGATCATGCGGTAGCCCTTGATGAGTTCACGGATGCCGTCATCGAGCGAATGGGCGGGCTTGAAACCGGTCTTCTCGATCTTGGCGTTGGAGACGATGTAATCGCGTTTGTCGGGATCCTCGCCGATCGGCGCCTCCATGTACACGAACTGCGGCAGGTGTTCCCGGATCTTCGCGCACAACTCGGCCTTGGACAGGTTCGCATCGGAGAGTCCGACGTTATAGGGCTCGTTCTTCAACCGCTCGAAGTGATCGATCCCGTGCTGGAACGCCCGCGCCACGTCACGCACATGCAGGTAGTTCCGTTTGAAGTGCGCCTCGAACAGCACCACCGCGCGGTCATTGACGGCGCGATAAACGAAGTCGTTCACGAGCAGGTCGATGCGCATGCGCGGAGACATGCCGAAGACGGTGGCCAGGCGGAAAGAGATCGCGTTGCCGCGATCGAGCACGGCCTTCTCCGCTTCGACTTTCGTGCGGCCATAAAGACTGATCGGCGCGAGCGGCGTGTTCTCGTCGCAATAGACATTGCTCTGACCGATGCCGTATCCGCTGTTCGTTACCGGCAGCAGGATGCGCTGCGACGCGCTGGCCAGGCGTAACAGCGTCAGGATCGCCCCGCGATTCGTCGTTTCGGCGCCGCTCTTGTCGAGATCGCACATGGGCGCGCCCACGAGCGCCGCGAGCGGAATAATGATGTCCGCTTCCCGCAGCAGCGGCTTGAGCGCCGCTTCGTCCCGCGCGTCGCCGCGCCGGACGTCGAAGTTGGGGTCCGCGCAGACGTGATTCAGCGTCGCCTGATTGAAGCGGAAGTTGTCGAGGACCGTGACGCGATGGCCGGCGGACAGCAGCGCCGGAACCAGCGTCGATCCGAGATAGCCGGCGCCGCCGGTGACGAGAATCGAATAGCCCTTCATTTGCATACCCGATCCAGGGTGTCGTGCAGCCGCGCCAGATCGGCGGAAAGATCCGTCGGATGATTGCCCACGAAGAAGCCCTGATAGTGCGCGAGTTCCGCGTTGGTCAGCGGCCCCACGGTGTCGTAATCGAAATACTGAATGGCGTCATGACACGTGAAGCATCCACCCGTGATCATGCGGAATTTGATGTCGGCTTCGCGCAGCGCGGCAAAGACGCGTTCGCGATCGAGTTTGAACTCGGGATTGAGAACGATCGTGAACGAAAAACAGGACGTCTTGCCGGTCTCCCGCTGGGTGATGAACCGGCGATCTCCACCGAAGAGGCCTTTGAAGACTTCCCAGTTGGCCCGGCGCAGCCGGGTCATGGCGGGAAGCTTCTTCAATTGGACACGACCGGCGGCGGCGCCGATTTCGAGGGGCCGCACGTTGTAGCCCGGCAGGATGAAGCGATACTGCTCGAAATGGTCGTTGCCGCGTTTCTCAAACAGCGGCGAACCCGGCGGCAGATCGCGGGTCCATCCGTGCGCGCGGATCGAACGGAGCAGATGCATCATCTCGTCGTCGTTGGTCAGCGTCATGCCGCCTTCCATCGTCGAGATATGGTGGCTGAAGAAGAAGCTGAACGTGTTCACGTCGCCGAACGTGCCGGTCTTCTTTCCACCCAGATCCGCGTCGGCGGACTCGCAGTTGTCTTCCCAGAAGTACAACCCATGCCGGTCCGCAAAGTTCCGCATGACGTCGAGACGGGCCGGATTCCCGAGAATGCTGACACCGACAAGGAGCCGCGTCTTCGGAGTCAATGCGGCTTCCAGCTTCGAGACGTCCATGTTCAGGGTGTCGAGATCGACATCGACAAAGCGCAGCTTCAGTCCGTACTGCTGCAGTGGGTCGAAAGTCGTGCTCCAGGAAATCGCCGGGACGATTGCTTCGTCGCCGCGCCGCAGCGGACGCTCCCGTTTGTAGAAAAGCGAGGAGACGGCAATCAGGTTCGCGGACGATCCGGAATTCACCATCACGGCGTGTTTCATGCCGAAGTAATCGGCGAACTCCCGTTCGAACTGGGCCACTTCCGGACCCATGGTGAATTGCCCGCTGTCGATCACGCGCCGGATGGCTTCGATTTCTTCAGGCCCCCAGGTTGAAGCGGATAGCTCGTAAGTCATGGTATGAACTAAAACGGTCCTCGGAACTGCAGCTGGTAGCTGAGAGCGGCGCTTTCGGCGTCGGGCTCCCAGTACGGGGCGTTTTGCCGCGTCATGGAATGCGCTTTGGCGGCAATCTCAACAGGGTTCGGATAAAACTCGCGTTCCAGTGGCGGACTCGGCGGACAGGGACTCGGCGCGAATCCCATCCGCGCCATCGCTATGCCGCTGCCGGCGCCGGCCGATTCGGCCACGCGCGCCAGGATCTCGGCGCTGGCGCCGCAGGGCAGCCAGGCGTTGTCCACAACGAGCAGCCGGCCGGTGCGTCTGGCGGAGGCGGTAATCGTATCGGTGTCGAGGGGCGCCAGGCTGATCGGATCGATCACCTCGGCGCGGATTCCCACCTTGGCCAGAAGCTCCTGGGCGCGCAGGCATTCCAGAACCATATTGGAAATACCCACAATGGTGATGTCGCTGCCCTCGACGGCGATGCGGGCGCGTCCGAACTCCACCGTAAACGGCTCTTCCGGCGTGTAGGCCTCAGTCGGGTACAGCAACCGGTGTTCGACGAAGATCGTCGGGTTGTCGTCCCGGATGGCGGCGATCATGCAGCCCTTGGCGTCGTGCGCGTTGGACGGGGCTACCACTTTCAATCCCGGCACGTGCATGAACATCGAATACAGCGCCTGGCTGTGCTGCGCGCCCTGCCCCCAGGATTTGCCGATCATGCTGCGGACCACCATGGGCACACGCACCGAGCCGCCATACATATAGCTGGCCTTGGACGCCATGTTCACCAGCTGGTTCATGCACAGCATCAGAAAGTCCATCCGGATGTGGACATGCACCGGCCGCATTCCCGCCATGGCCGCGCCGATGGCCACGCCGGTCATCGCGTCTTCCGACAGCGGCGTGTTGAAGACCCGCCGGGGACCGAACTCTTCCTGCAAACCCCGCGTCGAGCCCTGGATGGCCTTGTGGTCGTCCACGTCGAGCCCGAAGACGAACACGCGCGGATCGCGCCGCATCTCCTGGGCCACGCCCTCGCGGAGCGCGTCGACATAACGAAGGAGACGGCCCTGATCAGAGGGCGTAGGCATGGGTTAAGAGATCCTCCGGAGTCGGCCAGGGAGCGTTTTCGGCAAATTCGATCGCGGACGCGACACGCGCTTCCACCGTTGTGTCGATGTCGCTCCGAACCGCCGCGCCAAGCCGGCGTCCGGCCGCTTCGACGGGATCGCGCTGAAGCCAGGGTTCGAGTTCCGCCCGGCCGCGATAGCCGGCGTCATAGTCTTCAGCGGGCCCGACATGTTCCCGCCACCGATAGGCGTGACACTCCATGAACGCCGGGCCGGCGCCGCCTCGCATGGCCGCAATGAAACCCGCCGCCGTCTTGCGGATTGCGAAGGTATCCGAGTCTTCGATCAGGCGCGCCGGGATTCCGAACGTCTCGACACGCTCGCAGAGGCGGCGTGTCGCCCACCGTTTTTCGATCGGCGTATGGATGGCGTAGAAGTTGTTTTCGCAGACGAACAACAGCGGCAGCTTATGCAAAGCCGCAAAGTTCAAGCTTTCGTAGAAAACGCCCTCTTCCGTCGCGCCATCGCCGAAGAAAGCGACCGCGACCCGGCCCTTGCCTTCACGCTCCAACGCCAGCGCATAACCCATGGCAATGGGAATGGTTGTACCAACAACCGCCGACGCGCCCAGGACTCCCTGCTCGATGTCGATCAGGTGCATCGATCCGGCTTTGCCGGTTCCGCAGCCGGCGCTCTTCCCGTAGAACTCCGCGAACATGGCGTCGAGATCTCCGCCCTTGGCAAGATAGGCGGCATGTCCCCGGTAGGTCGGAGCGACGACATCGTCGGGATTGAGCGCGTCACAGATACCGACGGCGATGCCCTCCTGCCCGATCGACAGATGGACGGGACTCTTGATCTTGTCGGACGGGTAGATCCGCGCGATCTCCTCTTCCACACGCCGGATGGTTCGCAGTTTCCTGTAGATCCGAGCCGAGTCTTCAGTTGTAGGTGTCCAGTTCATTCAAATCGGGCCTGTAGCGTAAATCGGGAGACGCAGGGGAGGCAAGAGAACCGCGTCCCGACGCTGCCGGCGGCAGGATCCGTTCATCGCCAGAACCACAGTTCCCGCCAGAATTGAAAATAGTATGCCGCGCCCCAGCGGAAAATCTGGAGCTTGCGGACGCCGCCGATCCGCGGGGGTTCGCCGGCCGGCACTTCGCCGATCTTCATCCGTCGCTTGGCGGCGCGGACCGACATCAGCGGCTCCCAGCTGATGATCGTCCCGAACAGTTTTTCCGGAAGCGCGTAGGACGGCTCCTTGTCGAGATCGAGATCGTATATCAGCGACGTCCGGAAGGCGCGGTAAATCACCATGGCGTCGGTATAGCTGGCGCGGTGCAACGTATTGACGGTACGGGTAAACAGCCAGTTGCCGAATCCCGTCACAATGTCGTCGTCTTCGCTTTTGGAGTCGCCGATGTAGCGCGATCCGATCACCAGATCGTAGCCCTCGTCCATTTTTTCCAGGATCCGCGGAATGACGTCCGGGGCGCAGTTCCCGTCGGGGCTCAGAGTCAGGACCACGTCGCCTTTGATGTGGGGCAGAACCTCGAGATACGCGAACCGGATGCCGCGCCGCTTCTGCACATAGACTTCATAGCCCTGTTCCCGGCACCACTCGATGGTTCCGTCGGTCGATCCGCCATCCACCACGATCAACTGCGAATACCAGCTTCGGTCGATTTGAGGAAGGATGGCCCGGACACCGTCGATTTCGTTGAGCGTCAGGGCAAGAATGGTAGTTTTCATTGCAGCCACAGCAAACTTCGTACTCTAACATTTTTCTTCTGCGCGGTAATGCCGGCGGTTGCATTTTGCCTGAGGAAGCATTTTCGGTCCCCGCCTGCTTGTAGGGGCGGTCATAGGCCGCCCCTACAAACAGGAAGCAGGCGGGGACCCAAAGCGCTTACGCCAGCATCAAAAGCCTTTCAATATGGGCCGCCCCTGCATCCAGGTCTGATTGTCTGCCGTTGATATCTGATGACAAACCAGCGTCGGTCTCTTATGATCCCTAACCGACTGAAGTGAAACCCCTGAAGAGCCCCTTGTTATGTCTACTCTTGATCTGCTTCTAATCAACCCCGGCGGCCGGGAACTTATCTATCAGGGACTGGGCGGAGAATTGACCGCGGTGGAGCCACCGCTCTGGTCGCGCCTGATCGCCGGATACATTGTCGATCGGGGCTTTTCCACGAAAATCCTGGATAGCGAAGCCGAGAATATGGGCCCGGAGTCGGTGGCCAGGGCGGTTGCCGCCGAGGCGCCGCGACTGGTCGGGCTCGTGGTTTATGGACATCAGCCATCAGCCTCGACGCAACAGATGGCCGGGGCGAGCCTCGTGTGCGGCGCGATCAAGAAACTGAATCCCGACCAGAAGATCATCATCCTCGGCGGGCACGTTGCGGCGTTGCCGGAGCGGACGATCCAGGAGGAGGCCGTCGACTTTGCCTGCAATGGCGAAGGGCCGCAGACGGTTCACGGCCTGCTCGAAGTCCTGAAGACCGGCGGCGACTTGAGCGCGGCGCCGGGTCTGGTGTGGCGGGAATCGGATGGCGTTCACAGCAATCCGGCCCCGCCGCTGATTCAGAACCTGGACGCGGACCTTCACGGCAACGTCTGGGACATGCTGCCCATGCAAAAGTATCGGGCGCACAACTGGCAGTGTTTCGAGGATCTCGAGAGCCGGCAGCCGTACGCGTCGATCTACACGTCACTGGGATGTCCCTACAAATGCAGCTTCTGCTGCATCAACGCTCCCTTCGGCGTCAATCGATACCGGATGCGAAGCCCGGAAGCCGTCGTGAACGAGGTCGACTTTCTGTACAACCGCTACGGAGTCAA
>DASUFH010000334.1:0-5328 GCA_036274645.1 Terriglobia bacterium | reverse complement strand
CTGCGTCGCGGGTCATTCGTCGGGATCGCCACGCACGACGAACGGATGGTCTGGGAAGCCATGCGCCTCATCCGGGAACTGAAGCTCGGCCCTGAGGCTTACGAATTCCAGATGCTTCTCGGAGTGGACGAAGAGCTCCGGGATCTGATTCTCGCGGCAGGTCATCCCCTGCGCGTCTACATCCCGTTCGGCCGCGACTGGTACGCCTATTCCGTCCGCCGGCTCCGCGAAAATCCGCGCATTGCCGGGTACGTCTTCTCCGCGATGTTACGCCGCGGCTGAAAGCCCCGGCTGAAAAGGGGGACAGCCCCCTAATAATTCGCGTGAGACATGTCTCACAAATTTCCAAGACTGATCCTCGCGAATTATTGGGGGTCTGTCCTGTCCCCCTTTTCAGCCAATACCGAATTCACTAAAGCGGCGGTTTCCGGATCGTGGGCGGTCATAGACCGCCCCTACATTCATCCCCGTTTGATGCTAAGCTCAATGTTTTGTCCACACCGCCATGCGCATCGTATTACTAGGAACCAGTTCGGCCGTGCCCACTCTGACCCGGAGTCTTTCTTCAACGGCGTTGATTCGCGAAGGCGACGTCTTTCTGTTCGATTGCGGGGAAGGCACGCAGGTTCAGCTCATGCGCGCCGGCGTGAAACGAAGCCGTATCCACAGCATTTTCATCGGCCATCTCCATGGTGATCACCTTTACGGCATTGCAGGACTCCTCAGCACGATGCACCTGGACGGACATGAAGGCCCCCTGAACGTCTTCGGTCCCGAAGGCCTGCGCAACTTCCTCAATGCGGCCTTCCGGACTCCGGATCTGCAGTTCAAGTTTCCAGTCCGCGTTCAGGAGTTTCCACGCGGATTTCGCGGTCGCGTGCTGGACGAAGATGAATACTACGTTGACGCGCTTCCCCTGGAACATTCGATCTTCTGCCTCGGATGGCGATTTCAGGAGCGGATCAAGCCGGGCGTTTTCAACCTCGAGCGCGCGCAGGAACTGGGCATTCCCCGCGGTCCGCTGTACGGCAAACTGCAGGACGGCGAAACGATCACGCTGAGCGACGGACGCGTGATCGAACCGTCGATGGTTCTGGGACCGCCGCGCCCCGGCAAATCGGTGACCTACTGTCTCGATACGCAGTTCTCCGAACGGTCGATTGCCCTGGCGGAAGGCTGCACCGCGCTGATCCACGAAACCACGTTCGGTTCCGATGGTGTCGAGATGGCGCGCGAACGCAAACATTCCACGATGGAAGACGCTGCGCGCGTGGCGCGCGAAGCGCATGTCGGGACACTGATTGCCACGCACTTCAGTTCCCGCTACGATCCACGCCAGCTGTCACGCATGGCCAATGAAGCGCGAGACGTGTTCGAGTCGATAACGCTCGCAAAGGATTTACTGGAAGTCGAAATCTGAATTTTTCGTTTTTCTAACCCAAAGGAGTCAAGTCATGGTTCTCACAAAGGAAGAACTGATCGGTTCGCTGCAAAACGAAGTTCGCATTCTTCTGCACCTGGCAGGCAAGATCGATCGCTCCAGGCTGGATTACCGTCCAACCGCCAAACAGCGCAGCACCCTGGAATTGCTGCGGTACCTCAGCATCATGGGACCCGGCCTGGTCAAGAGCGCCAAAGCGGGGGCTTTCGACATGGAAGGCTGGGGAGCGGCGTCGAAGGCCGCTGAGGCGCGCGACTTCGATCAGACGCTGGCGGTGATCGCGACGCACAGCGACACGTACGCGAAGGAGCTGGGCGATCTGACCGACGCGGATTTCCGGCGCGAGATTGAAATGTTCGGACAGAAAACCACGGTCGGAAAGTTCATCGTCAACCTGGCGCTGGCCGGTTGCGCCGCGTACCGGACACAGTTGTTCCTGTATCTGAAGTCCTGCGGACGCGAAGAACTGGGCACGATGAACCTGTGGGGCGGAGTGGACGCGCCGGCTCAGACCGCGTAGCCGCAACTCATCGAATTTTGGTCCCCGCCTGGCGTGTAGGGGCGGTCCTAGACCGTTCCTACCAGCAGGCGGCGAACCCAGGACCTTAAACTCCGCAGGGCAGCCTCAATATCGCGGAATATTCGAATCCACAAGCAGGGACCACGCGTCAATCCCGCCGCGCATGCTGCGCACATTCTTCATTCCGTGACCGCGCAGGTATGCCGCCGCATCGAGGCTGCGGACACCGTGATGGCAAACCGTGACGATCGGCGTGTCTTTCGGCCAGCTGTGAGTGATTTCCTGAAGCAACGACTGATCGATCAGATCGCTGCCCTCAATCCGGGCAATCGCGTATTCATGCGGCGTTCGAACGTCCACCAGACGGATCGCCCCGCGGCTCAATAGCTCCACGGTCTCGGCGGGTGTGATTTCGATTTCCTTTTCCGAGCCGGCGCTCTCCTTGATGAACCGGACAATCTCTTCGGGTTCCACACCGTGACTGCGCGCGACCGAGGCCAGCGTGTCGGAAGGCTCATAGCCACAGCTGCTGCAGCCTCCGATGTGGTACTTCTGAAACAGCGCGCGCTGCGCCGACGGAAACGCCTCCAGCACCTGGCTCATCCGCCATGCGCCCGACAGTTCGTCGGGTTTGGCGGGACTCTCACCAGGAGTTTCCGGCGGCGTATGCCGCGCATGAACTTCCGCAAATTCCTTCGGCGACATCAGGGGCTTCAATGCGCTGACGTCCAGACCCGATTTTTCAGCGGGAGCGGGTTCACTCTTCTTACGGCCAAAGATGCGAGACAGTAGTGTGGACATAAATCTCCCTTAGCGACTCGGCTTGCTCAGTTTACCGGCGTGCCCTCAAGTGTGGCGTGAGTGGCGTCCGTGATGCGCACTTTAATCGTCTCACCGGCCTGAACCGGCCCGGCCACGCGGACTTTGTAATTGGCGCGTGTCCGGCCGCATTCCTCATCTTCGATGAGAACGTGTTCCACCCGGCCGGGCAGCGCGCGGCGTTTTTCGGCGGACAGGCGATCCATGAGGGCCAGGCATTCCTGGTGGCGTTCCTCGATCAGTTCCCGCGGATGCGATCCCCAGAGGGCGGCGGGCGTTCCGGACCGCGCCGAATATTTGAAGATGAACCCCCAGTCGAACCGCGCTTCCTCAATGAGTGAAAGAGTCGCGCGAAAATCGTGTTCGGTTTCTCCGGGGAATCCGACAATGATATCCGTCCCGATGGTCATGCCGGGCATGGCGCGGCGCAGATCGGCGATCAGATTGAGATACTGGTCTCGCGTGTAGTTCCGCAGCATCTTCCGGAGGATGGGATCGGAGCCGGACTGAACGGGCAGATGCAACGACTCGCACACTTCCGGGCATGCCGCCATGGTCTCTATGACGCGCGGCGTCATGTAGTACGGATGCGGGCTGATAAAACGCACCCGCTCGACCCCATCCACGGCGCCGACGGCTTCCAGCAGATCCGCAAAATCCGTGTCGCGGCCGCGGGAACCGTCGAGATGATAGGAATTCACGGTCTGGCCGAGCAGAGTAATCTCCCGCGCGCCCTCCGCCACCCGGTCGCGAACTTCGCCGAGAATACGCTCCATCGGATGATAGATCTCCCGGCCCCGAACGTAAGGCACGATGCAATAGGTGCACGAATAGTTACAGCCGCGCATCGTCGTCACAAAGGCGGACACCCGGTCACCGGCGGGCGCGGCGTATTCGAGGGAGTCATCGGTTGGCAGACGCGCAAACAACCCGTCCACCAGAACACCGAAGTCTTCGATGGATTTGGCTCCTGCCACAAGATCGATATGGGGAAACCGCCCTTCGATATCTTCCCGGGTGCGCTCGGCGGCGCAGCCTGTGATGATGACCTTTCGGCCTGGCCGGGCCGCTTTCCACCGCTTCAGCCGCCCAATCTCCGAGAGTGCTCGATCCTCCGCGTGCTGCCGCACGGTACACGTGTTGACCACCATCACCGTGGCTTCGTCCGGATCCTCCGTCGACGCAAGTCCGCGAGCCTCCAGGTGGCGGCCCATTTCATTCGAGTCCGCCACATTCATCTGGCAGCCGTAGGTCCGAACGTAGTACTTCATAACCGGGTCATTATACTAGGGTATGCGCCGCGTTCCGATCGAGGACTCCATTGACCTGCATAGCTTTCTGCCCCGCGAGATCCCGATTGTCGTCGAGGAGTACCTTCTCCAGGCTCAGGAAAAGGGCCTGCGGGAAGTCCGGATCATCCATGGCCGGGGCGTGGGGGTCCAGCGCGCCATCGTCCACTCGATCCTGAAACGCCATCCGGCCGTGGACCAGTTCAAGGACGCGTCCGACCGGGGATCAACGAGCGTTCTGCTGGTCGGTAAGGATGAGGGTTGATACGGGACGCCAAGGCTCCCGCCAGGTCCCCCTCGGCTTATTCCTTAAACACTTACGGGAAATCCCTGGCGCCCCACCCACCCTTTTGCGGCGCCTTTGGACCATCCTTTCGGACATTCCGGCCATTCAACCGCGGACGCACATCACCGATGCTGGGTGCGGATAGGAGGACGCATGCAGAGCAGGATGTTTCATTGCCGCCGGTGCGGCGTTTTGAAGTTGGGGTGGACCCGGCGCTACATGGCCCATGGTCTCCTGTGCAGGCGCTGGCTTCACAAATCGGGACTCGGAGGGGCGGCGCTGTGCGCAGCTCTGATCATCAGTTTCCCAAAGGCCAGCGAGTCGATCCCTCCAGAACCGCCCAGTGAAGGTGTTTTGCTCGGCCCGCCCGCTCCCGATCCGGTTCAGGCCAGAGACGCGCAGATTCACGCGGTGGAAGCCTTGCTCAAGCATCACAAGGTCGGTGAAAACAAACGCGAGCGGCTTGCGGAATCGATTGTCGCCAGCGCGAAGAAGTACGAACTGAGTCCGCGGCTCCTCGCCAGTATCGTCATCGTCGAAAGCCGTGGCAATCCGTTTGCGATCTCCGGCAAGGACGCCGTTGGCGTCATGCAGATTCACCTGCCCACCTGGGGTGAGACGGCGGAACGTGAGAACGTGAACCTGTTCAAGATTGAAGACAACGTCGACTTCGGAGCCCGGATTCTTCAGGACTATGTTCGCCGGTTCGGGATGGCGGGAGGCGTCAAACGATACAACGGGTTCATTCCCGGTGAGCCGACCCTGGAGGAATCGTCCGAGCGATATCTCTCCCGCGTACGAGAAGTCTTCGATTTCGGCGACTCATCAAATTCGTAATGCTGCTTCCCCCCTTTCCCTTGCCTTACCCTGACCCATAAGTGTAGGCGCCGGGCACAGGCGGTGGACGAAGTTGGGGAACGAAGAATTGATAGGCCAACTTGATGTCGTCGAGGCGTTGTTGGCCAAGCCAGAT
>DASUFH010000333.1:0-2410 GCA_036274645.1 Terriglobia bacterium | reverse complement strand
TTCCCCCAGCGGGGGATGATGTGGCGTTCCAGAAACGAATTGTATTTGCCGCTCTGAACGCTCTGTTCAGCCATGCCCGCGTTGTTGACGCCCGGCGCGACCACGTTGACGCGAATCTTCCACTGCCTGGCGAGAATCCTTGCGGTGTGGATCAACGCCGCCTTGGGCGCAGCGTAGACGGTACTGCCGGGGAATACGCCAACGCCCTGCATCGTGGATGTCAGCACGATACTTCCGTCCCCGTCGCCAAGAGCGGCGGCGAAATCACGCGCCAGCAGGACCGGACCCGCGAAGTTCACGCGCATGGAGTTCAGCAGATCGTCCATGGACGCTTTTTCGATCGGAACGCGGGCGGGATCTCCGGTAAGGACAGCGAGCCCGTAGAGTTCACCGGACTGTCGGGCCGCTTCAATCAGGCGCATGCGAACGCCCTCGTCGGCGATATCGCCGGGCACGACGGCGACGCCCAACTCCGTGGCGAGTCTGTGTGCGCGCTCATGATTGGCGCGATAGCCGATGACCGGCTTGTATCCCCGCGCCGACGCCATCCGCGCGACGACCGCGCCGAGGCCTCCCGAACCGCCCGCCAGAATCAGTGTCTTCATGAGCTCACCGGGTCCATTGATGGTGTTTGCATGTTTCCTCAGCGGCAAATTCCGCCCTGAAAGGATAGGCAAGGACCGTGCCTGGAGCCAACCGGTAAAAAACTTCAGGTGGTCTATGAACCGGTTGATCCGGGCCGGGCCATCAAGACGACGACCTTTAACGACACTTTTAACGACACTTCTAACGACACTTCTAACGACACTTCAGACTTCGGCGATCGCTTTCCATTTCTGCAGAATTACGTCGAACGAACCTTCGACTATGTTTCAAGTCATTGTGGCCCGATCTTGCCGCCTGAAGACGATCGATCCATCTTCGCAGTCGGTCGGGCCGGCGGAGAGACCTCGGGGGCGGCAGTTCGAAGTTCGTGGATGAGTTTTGGGATTCAACTATGATTCAAGCCCGTAGACGGATTATTTGTCGGTTTGCTTTTGTTCTTTCTACCCGATCCAGTTGATGATGACCGTTTGAAGGGCATGGACCAGTATCAGGAGGTGTCCATGTTGGTTTTTCGTTTTGCGGTCATCGTATCGCTTGTGGCCGGGTTTTGTTCTTCATCCCTCGCGCAGTCGCCTTCGGAGCCGTCGGACTTTTCCCGCTTTGCCGTACCTACCGCGCCGGAAGCGCCAAATCCGGTGGCCAGATTCCTCAAAACCGAGCGCGCCCTCTGGACGGATCCCTTCAAGGCTGGACGTAAAGACGCGAAGTGGCTGGTCCCCCTGGCTATCGGGACCGGCGCGCTGCTCGCAACGGATCGCCGGAGCGTGGAAGAGGTTGGGGAAGTTAAAGGCATCAGCGGGATCAGCGATGGCCTGTCGCGCAGCGGAAGCATCGCCGTCTACGCCGGGCCGGCGGCGCTCTGGGTTGCGGGAAGACTGTTTCACGATGAGAAGACCCAGACAACCGGGATCCGGACGTTCGAGGCCGTACTGCACGCCACGACGGTCACGACGGTTCTCAAGGCCGTGAGCCGGCGGGAGCGGCCCATGACGGGGGACGGGCGGGGCGGTTTCTGGGACGGGGGAAAGTCGTTTCCTTCGGGGCACACCTCCACCGCCTTTGCGTTTGCTTCAGCTCTGGCCGGAGAGTACCCGGACAACCGGTGGATCAAATGGGGCGCATACGGTTTTGCGACCGGAGTCGGCCTGTCGCGGATTGGCGGGCTCCATCACTTTCCTTCGGATGTCCTGGTCGGCGCGAGTCTCGGATATCTCATCGGCCACTACGTCGTACGCCACGACCGGTATGAGTAACCAGGCTGCTTAGCCGGGGATTCTCCGGCCAAACCTTTTGGTTATGGCGCCATGACCGCCCCGTAACCTTGGCTAATCAGCGGCCGCGCATTTTCTGCCGGACCGCCAGTCGTATGAAGTCGCTCTGACATATCGACTGAACCGCTCTCAGATCTTCAAGATCGGCTATGAGCGGCTGGCCAGGGTGGGAGTGGCCGGCCATCGCGACGACGTGATCGGGGTGCGGCTCGTTACTTCTGTACATTCCCTTTCGAAATCGTTTTAGCGCTTTGGGCGGTTGGATGAGTTTGGACCTTTGCCGTTAGCCTGGGCCGGCGCTGATCCTTCCATCCGAAGCGGCCAATGCGTCCGCTTCCATGAAGGAATCGTCTGATGGATCGGGAGCGCTCGTGTGGAGGGAGCCGAACTGTGGGCAATCCTGCCTTCTTTCAGCAGGTTGAAAGGCAGGACACGGTCGGGTGGGACCAATGTCCCATTGTCGGTCCCGCTCAAATAGGATTTACTGCAATGCGCAATTTGTTCATGTACTTACGGATACGGCTGGAATTGTT
>DASUFH010000332.1:0-6931 GCA_036274645.1 Terriglobia bacterium | reverse complement strand
GGAGGGGCGCAGCAAGATCCTGTACAGGAACGCCCTGAGATTGTTCAAGCTGGACCCGGCAGATTCGCCCTACTACTGAGACACGACGAGCGGTCGCGCAATAGCCGGAAAGTAATACCTGCTGGGCCTGCCAAAAGTACTCACTAAGTCCGGATTACGGTCTGCAACGTCTACTTTTTTGCTGGAGCGGCTGGCGGCGCCGAGCCGATCTCGACTTCCTCGGCATGGTACATGTTCATCTTCTGATCCATGTGGGCGTCGATGACGACGCGCGCTCCGACCTTCAGTTCGTCTTTAGTCACCGTCTTCTTGTCTTTGATGTACTTCGTGTCTTTGCTCACCATAATCATCACGGGTTTGTTGCTCGTATCCTTGATCGTGAAATTGTCGTTTTTCACGTCCGTGACGGTTCCGACGATGGGATCGCCGTGCCCGAACAGAAGGGACGCTGAAAACAGGGCCGCGATCAGGACAAAAGTGGACTTTTTCAACATGGCATTCTCCTTTTTTAGTGTCGATGACTGTCCCCGGCAGGGACGTTGTCTGTTTCTCCCCTGAGGAATCTCTGAAGTTCTTCTTCTCTCTTCAACTCCGCCGGAGTTCTGGGATTCATGTCCTTCATCCTCATCAACTCCTCATCGGTTAGATCCGGAAGACGCCGGATGAACCCAACCAGCTTCCAGGTGTCCTCGTCCTCATAACCTCCATTGCCGAATGCCGGCATGCCGGTCAGCCGGACGCCGTTCTCGATGATGTAGTACAGCTCCCCATCGGACAGATTCTGGGTTTCCGGCTGTGTCATGTCCGGAGGTTTCGGGTAGAGACCCTGGCCTATGGCCGTGCGGCCGCGGCCATCGTTTCCGTGGCAGATGGCGCAATGGTCGGCGAAATGGGTCATGGCGTCCGCGATCGCGTCGGCGCCGGGCTGCACGGGATTCGGCCGTTCCCGGGCGTCTGGAGGGACGCCCATTTGCCGAACACGGCGCGCGATGAACGCTTCGACGAATGTCGGGTCCTCTCGGGAACTGAAGCCGCGATGACCAACGGCTGCAACCGCCAGAGCGGCGGCAACGAGGACGATCGCGAGAATCAGGAGGATCTTTATGCGTCGTTTCACTGTCGCCCCACGGAGTCCGCTTTGCCGGGCATGTCCAGTCCGCCCGACAGCAGCAATCCTTGAATTTCGACAGCCTTGCTCCAGGCCTTCGCGAGGCGTTCGCTGTATTCGTCCTGCAACTGAAAGAGCGTGCGCCGGGCAATCAGGACCTGAGGGTAGGCGGCGGCCATCTGCCGAAAGCTGGCAAGGTAGAGTTCGTAGGCTCGCTGAGCGCGTGGCAGCATGGATGTCCGGTACCGTTCCACCGCGTCGCGGCTGTCGATGAAGTCTTTGTAGGCCGCGGCAAATCGCGCACGCAGCGACAGATTGATCCGATCCACCTCGCGGCGCGCCGAGACCAGTTCCGCCTCGGCTGCCGCAACGCCGCCCTGATTCCGGTTGAAAAGGGGAATCTGGATCCCGACATCGAAGAAACCCTGGAGTCCTGTCGGGATACCGGACGGTTCGACGAGCTCCCGGTTATAAATCAGGCCTCCACGGACGTCGAGGTCGGGAATTTTTTCGGCCCGGGCGAGCCGCAGCGCAGCCTCCGCACGGGAAACGCCCGCCTGGGCCAGCATGATTTCCGGGCTGTCGCGGAGAATGGCTTCGAGCGCGACCGCGCTGTCGATCTCCGGTAACTGATCGATGTTTCCGTCGAGAGGGACTGGTTGCAGATCGAGGTTTCCGGTAACGGCGGCCAGTTGCTTCCAAACCTGAGTCTCGGCATTCCGGGCTTCGGTCAGCGCCAGGCCCGCCCGCTCCTGTTCGACTTCGATCTCCAGGATGTCCGGCTGGTCGGCCTGCCCGACGTTCTGGAGCTGCCGTGACGTGACGACAGCCTGCTGGAGCAGGTCGATCATTTGCGTCCGGATGGCTACCGTCTGCCCGGCTGCAAGCGCCCGATAGAAGAGCTGCCGGACCGACGTCAACACGCGCAAACGTTGCGCCTGCGCTTCGGCCTCCGCGCGAGTGGCATCCTGAAAGAGAACCAGCTCACTCTTGCTGAGCTTTCCGCCAAGCACGATCTGCTGCTGAAGAAAGAATCCCCACTTTCCCCCGCGAACGGTCGGCGCGTTGGAAACCTCGTCGGCAGTTGCGCCGACGGTGGGATTGGGATAGAGGCCGGCCTGCCGCGCCTTGCCCCGGGCCGCGCTGACGTTTGCCTCGGCTTGCGCCAGCGTGGGGTTTCGTTCCAGCGCGACCGCTTCCAGATCGGCAAGGCGCAACGTTCCCTGGGAGACCTGGGGCGCGGCGACCGCCACAGCGACGGTTCCGATTCCCAGTAGGGCGCAGACAGCTCTGATCATATTGAGCCTCATCATTTCGCCTCCAGCCGCAGACGGTACGTCGCGTGGGGTTGCCCGGCGCGTTCAACGTCCACCATGACATTCCAACCTCCGGACATCAGGATCTTCATCGTCCCGGAATAGTCCGTTCCATTCCACTGCAGCAGCGTGGAATCGCGCATTTCCGCCATCCCCATGGCAGGCATGGCCGGCATGACCAGGGTGAGCCTCACCGTCGCGTCACGTATCGTGACTCCCGACGGATCGGTGACGGAAACATGAATCGTGGCGCTTTCGGAACCCACGGGAGGACTCGGATCGGTTCGGAAGGAGACTTTGTAGGCCTCCGCAGGTGGAGGGACACGCTTGCTCGCCATGATCGCGTCGAACCGTTCCGGCGGCAGGATGCGGACAAGCGTCATCATGCCCATCATGGCGCCGGTCCAGCCCTTGCGCAGGCCCTGCAATTCGGGTTTGTCTTCGACAGCCTCATCCATGGGCATCCACATGTCCTGTGGAAAGCCCGGAACTGACGCGGCGTCGTGCGCCGTCATGTGTTGCATCTCTGCGCCGACCGCCGCGGACACCGGGCGCTCGCGATCCGCAGCGGTCCCGAGACCCCTTCCCAGCGAAGGTCCGAGATCTTCAGACAACGCGTTGCCCCGCCGGACGACGCCCATGCCTTCTTCCATTCCCAGACCTGTGGGGACGCCGGCCCCTCCATGCGCCATGGGCCCGACCATGGAGATCATCTGATTCATCATGTGATGGGGAAGGTGACAGTGGAGCATCCAGTCGCCGAGATATTTGGCCTCGAATTCAACATCGCGCGCCTGGGCCACGCCGACCAGCACCGTGTTTCCCGGATACCACGCCGACTGCGGAACACGGCCGCCTTCGGTTCCTGTAACGCTGAACTGATGACCGTGCAGATGCATCGGATGGTGATCCATGCCCAGGTTGACGAACCGGATCCGGACACGTTCGTTCTGCTTCACGAGCATTGGCGTCGTGGCGGGGCCGGACTTTCCGTTCAGCGTCAGCCAGTTGAATTCCATCGAAAGCGTGTTGGGGACGGTATTGTTCGGGAGCAGCGCCCACTCCTGAAGAATCAAACCAAAGTCCCGGTCGACCGGGGGGGCGTGATCAACCGCCGGATGGATGATGAAGAATCCGACGAGTCCCATCATTTCCTGCATCGCAAAGTGAGAGTGGTAGAAGAAGGTCCCATTCTGATGCACGGTGAATTCGTAGTTGAATGTTTCGCCCGGTTTCACAGGATCCTGTCCCAGGCCGGGAACGCCGTCCATTTCCATCGGAATTTCGAGACCGTGCCAGTGAATGGCGGTCATTTCGGGGAGGTTGTTCCTGAAAATCACCCGGACCCTGTCACCTTCCTCGACCTCGATGGTTGGTCCCGGCACGCTGCCGTTGTAACCCCAGGCGTCCACGGTCCGCCCCGGCACAAACTGCGTCCGCACCACTTCGGCGGTCAGGCGGAACTCTTTCACGCCGTCGACAACCTCATAGGGCAGCTTTCCAATATCCGGTGTCTCAAAGACGGCGCGTGGGTGCAGCGCGACCGTCTGGCCGGCATTTTGCGGCGGTCGCTCCTCAACGAGGTGTTCCTGCGCGCGGGCGGCGCGAGGCAGCGCCATCAGGCCTGCGCCGGCGGATGCCAGCCTGGAAAGGAAACTTCTCCGGTTACTCATGAACGAACTCCTTCCATGATGGGGTTGGATCGAGTGAACGCGCCGCGCCGAAACGGATCGGGCGCAGGCAGGGAAGGAAGGATCAGATCCGCAGTCTGAAATGAAGCCTGGAGGTGAAGGCGCGGCTCTCTGGGGAACTAAAGTCCCGAACGAGACGGGCAGGGGAGTGAAGGGCTGCAAAGACCGGAATATCCACATCGGCCGCATGGACGGCGAAAGCCCTATCCGCGACGGCGCCTGTTTTAGCCTCAATCACCGCTCCAGGACCGCATGCGGTCCCATTGTGGCGCGGCGTATGATCCGAAGAGCCCTGAGCGGGGCCGTTCCCGCCATCGTGACAGGGCGGCGTTCCCCCGCGGTGCGAGGCATGGTGGGACATGGTCATGCCGAGGTCCCGTGCGGAACACGAAGCCAGGCACTGACAGTGCGCCACAACCACAATTGCCAGGATGGTAACGAGAACCTTCATCTCCTCGATGGAGACTAGCACTCCTTCCAGGGCGGACACAACCAGACACGGACATCCACCGTGAGAATGCGACAACGGTTCTCCGCGTTTGTCGCGACTTCTGACCGAATAGTTGCGCCGGCGTTTTCCCGGACTTCCTGAATTTCCCTACCTTACTCTTCATGCGCTCATCCGGCTCCATAAGGCGCAGTTCTCCGGCCGGTGTCATGGCGCTGCCGGTAACGATGAATGACTGGTCTGGGCTGAAGGCGATTGCTAACAGGACACTGTATTCGTTCCATTCCTGCGCAAGAGGGGCGATTACGGCATCCATCACGCCCAGTTTGGCGCGGTCTCTCGTTCATCCGGAGGTTTGGCAAGGATTCGCAGGGGCTTTCGCGCGCTATGGTATATTCGATGGCATGAATACTACCATTGATTCTGCCGGCCGGCTTGTCATTCCGATCGAAATCCGGCGGCAGGCCGGCATCAAGGAGGGGATGGCCCTGGATATTCGTGTAGCTGAAGGACGGATCGAAATCGAGCCGACGCCGCTCAAGGTCGCCATAAAGCGGCGCGGCCGGCTTCTGGTCGCGGTCCCGGATGAAGCGATTCCTGAGATGACTTCAGAGGTCGTCGAGGATACGCGCAGAAAAGTCCGGCGGCGCTGGGGGCGTTAGACTTGCCCGCGTTCCTGCCGGACACCAGCTGCATGATCGCCGCAGTCTGTTCGTGGCACGAACATCATGATCGGGCCCGCGATCAGATTGAAACACGGTTGGGTTACAAGTACCGCATGGTTGTTGCCGGGCCTGCCCTCATTGAAATGTATGCGGTCCTGACCCGGTTGCCGCCGCCGTATCGCGTTGCGGCGTCCGATGCGCTGGCGCTCATCGAACAGAACTTCATGAACGGCGCGAAAATGGTGGTCCTCGCTCAGTCCGACTATGGTGAACTCCTCCGTACCGCGCCTGCGAACAACATCTCGGGAGGCCGCGCCTACGACGCCGTCATTTCCATCTGCGCTCGGAAGGCGCGTGTGGACGCGCTACTGACGTTCAACGCGAAACACTTTGCGGCTCTGGCGGGAATGGGAATGGAAATTGTGATCCCATAGATGGTACGAAAGCCGCTGTCAATCGTTGTTCCATCGAGTCTCCTCCAGATTCGCAGTGACGCCGCGCGAGGGTCCTTGTCCTGCTGCTAAAGCGATGCGCGCCTCAGCCTGAGGGCATTGCTGATCACCGATACAGAACTGAAGGTCATTGCCGCGCTGGCAATCATGGGACTAAGCAAGATCCCGAAGATCGGGTAGAGCAGTCCGGCCGCGATGGGAATTCCCAGCACATTGTAGACAAACGCGAGCCACAGATTCTGGCGGATGTTCTTCATCGTTGCCCGGCTCAGCGCCCTGGCGCGCTGGATACCACGGAGATCGCCGTGCAGGAGGGTGATGCCGGCGCTTTCCATGGCGACATCCGTGCCGCTACCCATCGCAATACCAACATGAGCCTGCGCGAGCGCCGGAGCGTCGTTGACTCCATCTCCCGCCATCGCGACGATCTTTCCGCTCTTTTGGAGTTCCTGGACCACCTGGCTCTTCTGATCCGGCAGCACCTCGGCGCGCACATCATCGAGATTCAGCTTCGCAGCGACGGCTTTGGCCGTCGTCTGGCTGTCACCCGTAACCATGATGATGCGCATGCCGTCGGCGTGCAGCGCGGCAATGGCTTCGGCGGTTGAGCTCTTGATCGGGTCGGCGACCGCCACCAGGCCCGAGATCCTGCCGTCGACGGAGACAAACATTGCGGTCTGTCCCTCCCGGCGAAGTTGCTCTGCCTGCTCAAGCGCTGAGGCAGACGCGATTCCCAATTCCTCGATCAGCTTCGCGTTGCCCAGGGCCACTCTTCTTCCATCAACCGTGGCGATCACGCCACGGCCCGTCCTCGACTCGAAGTTCGATGTCGTTCCAAATCGAAGGGAGCGTTCCTCTGCGGCCTGAACAATGGCGGTCGCCAGCGGATGCTCACTGCCGCGTTCAACACTGGCTGCCAGCCGTAACAGTTCGTCCCCGGTGATGTCGTCCAATGGCATCACGGTAGCGACCCGGGGCTTTCCTTCCGTGAGCGTGCCGGTCTTGTCCACCAGCAGGGTATCCACCCGCTCCATGACTTCGAGGGCTTCCGCATTTTTCACGAGAACGCCGCTGGACGCTCCGCGTCCGACCCCGACCATGATGGACATCGGTGTGGCCAGGCCGAGCGCGCACGGGCATGCAATGATCAGAACAGCCACCGCGGCAAGCAGCGCATAGCTGAATCGCGGCTCCGGCCCGATCGCGGACCAGATCACGAAGGTCAGCAATGACGACATGATCACCGCGGGA
>DASUFH010000331.1:0-16549 GCA_036274645.1 Terriglobia bacterium | reverse complement strand
CCGAAAACAGGATGACCTGAAAGCGCCCCAGGGTCCCGACCGGAAGACTTCCACCGTCATCAATTACGACCTGTCCCCGCAGTTCCTGAGGATTGACGCCCGGACCGGAGGGAACGAACGTAAATTCCAGATCCACGTCAGCGATACGTTGGCCGGCGACGACGGTAACGACCTTCTGCGGCGCCTGGATTGTTCCACCCGGGTAGACGCCGAAGAAATCCTGGATCGTCAGCGTGTAGCGTCCCGGCGGAACATCCAGTTGATAGCGTCCCTCGCTGTCGGTTTCGTCGATGTACGAGTCGATGTTCCGCGCCTGCCGGACTTCCGGCCTCGCCCGAACCCACGTTCGTGCGGCGGCGGGCGCGCCGCTGCTGTCGCGAACCCGGCCGCTGATCACAACCGGTTCCGGATTGGCGCTGGTGGCCTTTGGCGAAACATCCTGCGCAGTGGCGATGGCCAGGGCTGCGCTCAAGGTCGCGCCGGCATCCTGCCCGACCCGGGCAATGCCGTCGACCGGTTGTTGCCGCTCCGGTTCGGCGGCTTGGACGACAGTGGGCGCAGGCGAAAGCCGGGCCGCCGGTTGAGCCGAAATGTCGGGCCCGGCCTGGCCTGGATTTTCGGCGCGACCCACGGCCTGTCCCGCCAGGACAGGCTGCCACGCTCCGGCGACGAGAAGCATCGCCACAAAGAGCAACGCAATGGCGGCAGACTGCCAGTCTCGCGTTGGACTCTGGACGCCGAGAAGCCGGCGCACACGGTCTGCCACACCGCGCCCCGCCGCAGGGATGGCAAGCGCCGGTTCGCTGCCGCGCGCATTCTCAAGAGCAACCAGCGCCTTTGCATATGCCAGGCGGTCTCCACAGACGCGAACGGCCAGATCGTCGCAACAGCGTTCGCGCTCCACCCGTATTCTTCCCGATATCCACCAGACGGCCGGATGGTAGAAGAGCACGCACTCCACTGCGCGCTGCAGCGAATTCACCAGGAAATCATGCCGCCGGATGTGCGCCACTTCGTGGGCCAGCACGGCCAGCAGTTGGTCCTCGGACAGTCCAGTGACCGCCGACACCGGCAACAGCACAACAGGCCGGATCCAACCGAACACGACGGGACTGGCCACATCCTTTCCCGCCAGCAGTCGAATCGCGCGGCGCTCCTGCAACTCGCCGCGAACCCGCTCCATCAACTGGATTACCAGTGGAGGAACCGCTTCTCCGGCAGCGCGGATAACGCGCCGCGAAAACACCCACCCGGCAATCAATCGCGTCGAACAGAACCCGACTCCCAGACTCCAGACAAACACAATCCACACGGACAATCGCAGCGCTCCAGCCCCTGCGCCGGATTGGGCCATACCCGCAACCGAGGCGCGAAGTAACTGAACCGCGCCAAGCGTGGCGCTGCCGGTTTCGGCATAGAAAAGAAACGTGAAGACCGGCGTCAGAAGCATCAGAGCCATTGTGACCACGGCCGCCGCATAGCGCGACTCGGCGGATCTCGGCGCCATCAGACGCAGCACAATCACCCCGATCAGAGCCAGCAACGCCCCCTGCCACAGGAAATGCAAAAGGGAACCGGCCAGCCGCTCGAGTAACTCGGAGGACAGTCCGATGCCGTTCATTTCTTTTCCCGCTCCTGCTTTTCGATCAATTCCCGCAACTCCGCCAATTCCCTTTTCGACGCGCGCTTCGCATCCAATGCGCCCAGCATCAGGCTCCGTACCGACCCCCCGAACACCCGGTCGATCAAACGACCCACCAGAAGCCGCTGCGTCTCTTCCCGTCCAACGGCGGGGCTGTACACATGTGAACGTTCGCTCTCATCACGCTTCAGCAGCCCCTTGATCGCCATGACCTGCATGAGCTTCAAAGTCGTGCTGTACTGCCAGTCTCTGGCTGCCCTGAGATGTTCATGAGCCTGACGCACCGTGGAAGGCCCCAGACGCCAGAGCACGTTCAGGATGTCGAGTTCGGCTTCTGTCGGCCGAAGAATGTCCGATTTAGGTCGCGCCATGTACGGGCCTTTTACTAGTAATTTCTTCGTATGTCAAGCGCAACGGCTAGCTTCCGGTCCCCGCCTGCTTCCTACAAAGCAGGCGGGGCCCCGAATATCTCTTCACAATGCGCCGTTGTCTACATTGAACGGCAAGCTTATACCTCACTACGTCACGTGACGTCCGAAACATCGGACCTAGGTTGCCCTGCGGAAGCAGGTTGTCCATTGCCGTTAGCCGAGTTAGCGCTTTCATTGTCCGGTCGTCGATTGGCGCCGGAGCAATGGACCAGACCCATCGGACAAGCAGAAACCGGAAATGGCATTGGCAATCGAGGAGCGGATCCCTCGTTCATAGACGGACTCGCTATGCGGCGGGCGCGCTGCTGACATCTTTTCCCTTGAGCCTGCTAAGCCGGACCAATCACAATCAATCTCGGAGGTTACATGAATCAGACCACGATCGAACTAGCAGTCCAGGCGTTGGAAGCCGAAAAGGCCAAGGTTGACGCCGCGATCGCTGAACTAAGGGCCAGCATTAACGGCCGTGGTGGGGCGAAGCCGGCAGTCCGGCGCGCTCCGAGCGCCGCCGTTATCACCGTTACCGGCGCGACCGCCGCCAGGGTTGGGACGCGGAAACCCGCGCGCCGCATGAGCGCCGCCGCCAGAAAAGCGCTGTCGGATTCAGCCAAGCGTCGTTGGGCGAAGGCGAAGGCGGCGGGAAAGAGTTCGCTGTAGAGGCCTTCGGACGAGGAAAGACCGCAAGAGATGTGTACAACGTTCGCTTATGGACGTAACGGTGGCTGGTAAGAACTACAGGTTCGCCACTGCCCGCAGCACCTCGGCGGTGTCGTTCTTCGGCGAGTTGACGAGCGTCGACACTTCGACGGCGTTCAACCACGAATCCGGGCATGGCTTCAACAATTCACGCAGCTTCTCCTTATTCTCATTCTCCGGATCAAGCCACGCATCCTCGTCCGAGCGTCCTAGAATGACCGGCATTCGGTTGTGGATCTCGCTCATGAAATTATTAGGCGCGGTAGTCAGGATCGAAAATGACTGGCGCTCCTCACTTGTCCCGACGCCCCAGGTATCCCAGATTCCCGCGACGCTCATGATCGGTTCGTCGCAAAGGAAGATCCTGAACGGTCTCTTTCGATCCCCGTCCCGTTTCCACTCGTAGAACCCGCTAAGTGGAATAATGCAGCGCTGTCGCCTGACCAGGTTGCCATAGAGTGGACTGCTGAAAACGGTTTCGCTGCGCGCGTTGATTGTGGACAGTTTCGTCGTGAACGCGGGCTCCGTAGCCGGAACCAGCTGCCAGCGCATCAGGTCGAACTGCCGGGCGCCGTCTACCATACGCAGGACGGGCGACGACTGGGTCGGGCAGAGGTTATAGACCGGCCTCAGCGCGAGAGATTTCAGCGGCTTCTTGTTCAGGTACCGGAAGTACAACTCCTCTTCGGTGTAGGTTTCGTAAGCTCGACCGCACATCTCCCGGTAATGATACGCGATGCCGGGCGTTGAAGGGGGCGAGTGAACTACTAACAATGAGCAACGGCGCCGTAAGCGTGCCCTCTGCCGCGCGATGCGTGGAGAGGACGGGAGCCTTGCCCATCAGGCCAACCCGGACCGCCCCTGAAACCCGACGGCCTCCGTCCTGCTACAATACGGGAATCGCCCGGCGTCGCGCGGCGGCGCCACTGGCGGCGACTCGAAAGGAAGGTCTCTAAAGCGTGTCTGCCTCAGGACTCCATATTGCCATCGTCGGTGTCACCGGCGCAGTCGGCCAGGAATTTCTCCGTGTGCTCGAACAGCGCCGCTTCCCTTTTGCCAGCCTGAAATTGCTCGCCAGCGCCCGCTCGGCCGGCAGGCAGATCGAATACAAAGGTAAACCCTACACCGTAGAAGAGCTCCAGGCGGACAGCTTCAAGGGGGTGGATCTCGCGCTGTTCAGCGCAGGCGGATCGATCAGCAAGGAGTTTGCGCCCGTGGCGGTCGAGGCCGGAGCGGTGGTCGTCGACAACAGCTCGGCGTTCCGTATGACGGCGGGCATCCCGCTGATTGTCCCCGAGGTGAACCCGCAGGCGATGGAGCATATCGAGGTCGGTGTCAAAGGCAAAGCGGGCATCATCGCCAACCCCAACTGCTCGACGATCATCATGAACGTGCCGGTCTGGCCGCTGCACAAGGCGGCCACCGTCAAACGCTGCGTGGTGAGCACGTACCAGGCCGCGTCAGGCGCCGGCGCCCAGGCGATGGCGGAACTGGAAAATCAGGCGCGCCAGTGGGCCCGCGGCGAGCAGATCACCAGCGAGATTTTCAAGCGGCAGTACATCTGGAATCTCTTCAGCCACAACAGCAGGATCGATCCGGCCACAGGCTACAACGAAGAAGAAACCAAGATGGTCAAGGAAACCAGGAAGATCTTCGACGACCCGAATATCCGCATAACCGCCACGTGCGTGCGTGTGCCGGTGCTGCGGGCGCACTGTGAATCGATCAACCTGACGTTTGCCAAACCGTTGACCGAGAGCGAAGCGCGCGCGATCCTCACAGGCGCGCCCGGCGTGACCATCAAGGACGACCGTGAAACGAACCGGCATCCCGAACCGCTCGATGCGTCCCACAAAGACGATGTTTTTGTGGGCCGCTTGAGGCAGGACCTGTCGCAGGAACCCGGCTACGGGCTGGACCTCTTCGTCAGCGGCGACCAGATCCGTAAGGGCGCCGCCCTCAACGCCGTCCAGATCGCCGAACTCCTGATTCGCAGAACCGTCAGCGCAGTCTGACCTTCCCTGCCCCCCAGCCACAGTTGTCCAGATTACATCCTGGCGCCCCTCCGGGGCGCCCTGGAGTTGGCCACTGAATTCACGTTTACGTCTCGAATCTGCCGCTTCATTTCAGTCTAAGCGCCCTTCTCTACCAACACTCTCTTGATGCATCATTGAGCGCGCAACCTCATGGCCAAGGAAAAGATCAATCTGCAGTTCGTCAAACGTCACTGGAGCGATGAAGAAGCCGCCAAACTGTCGGGACTGGACCGGCTGGTCTATCGCTCGAACAAACTCGGCGCCGACCCGGCCCTGACCAACACGGGCGGCGGCAACACCTCGTCCAAGCTGACCGAGAAGGATCCGCTGACGGGCCAGAGCGCAGAAGTTCTCTGGATCAAGGGTTCAGGCGGCGACCTCGGAACGTCCCGGCGCGAGAGTTTCGCGTCGCTCTACCTCGACAAAGTGCGCGCCATGAAGGCGCAGTATCTCAGCGCCCCGGGGCGCGGTCCCAAGACGGAACCGGAAGACCGGATGTACCCCCTGTACAGTCACTGCGTGTTCAACCTCAATCCAAGGGCATGTTCGATTGATACGCCGTTACACACGTTTGTGCCTTACCGTCACGTGGACCACCTGCATCCGAACGCCGTGATCGCCATTGCGGCGTCGGTTCATCAGGAAAGGCTGTGCCGGGAAATCTACGGAGATGATCTGATCTACGTGCCCTGGCAGCGTCCGGGCTTCGACATCGGGCTCCGCATCGAGTCTCTGATCGAACGGAATTCCCAGGCGAAGGGCGTGCTGCTGGGGCATCACGGCATGAGTTCCTGGAGCAACGACGATCGGGCCTGCTACGACACCGCGCTCGAGATTGTCGATCGGGCCGCCTGCTTCATCGCGGAGCGCGATCGTGGCCCCCGGACCTTCGGGGGACAGAAATATCAGCCGCTTGCCGAACGCCGCAGGCGGCAGACTCTCGTCGATATCGTTCCGTTCCTGCGTGGCCGGCTTTCCGGCGCGCGGCGTGTCGTCGCCACCATTCAGGACGACGAACGCATGCTGCGTTTCGTCAACAGCGTCGATGCGCCCCGGCTTTCGGCGATCGGCACATCGTGTCCGGATCACTTCCTGCGCACGAAGATCAAGCCGCTGTTTGTCGATTGGAATCCCGAGACCGGAAGCGTCGAGAGTCTTGAGGAACTGCTGCTCGAAGGTCTCAGCCGTTATCGCGCGGACTATGAAGCGTACTACCGGCGCCACAAACGGCCAGACTCGCCCCCGATGCGCGACGCCAGCCCCACGGTCGTTCTGATCCCGGGCCTCGGCATGATCGGATGGGGAAAGAACAAAGGTGAATCCCGGATGACCGCCGAGTTCTACAACGGCGCGGTCGAGGTGATGCGCGGCGCTGAAGCGATCGACGAATACGAAGCCATGGACCCGCAGGAGGCGTTCGACATCGAGTACTGGTCGCTCGAAGAAGCCAAGCTGCGGAGGCTGCCTCCGGAAAAGGAGCTCGAGCGCCAGGTAATCGCCGTGGTCGGCGCCGGATCCGGCATCGGAAAGGCGACGGCCCGCCGCCTGGCTGACGAAGGCGCGCATGTGGTCTCGGTCGACGCGGACAGGAACTCGGCGCGCGAGACCGCGGATGAAATTGCCGCCCGGCGCGGCCCGGCGCCGGGTCTGGCCGGAAACGGCATCAGCGATTGTGGCGCCGCCGTCGGCCTGGATTGCGACATCACCAACCGGAGCGCTGTCGCCCAGATGCTGGGCGACGCCGTGCTGGCCTACGGCGGACTGGACGCTCTGGTGGTCACTGCCGGCGTTTTCGTTCCACCCGATGAGAACGGCCGTATCGACGATGGCGCATGGGCGCGGACGTTCGCCGTCAACGTCACCGGCGTCCATATCGCGGTGGACGAAGCGGCGAACATCCTCAGGCGGCAGAGACTGCCCGCGGCAGTCGTCATCGCCACCAGCGCCAACGCGGTCGTAGCCAAGAAAGGAAGCCTCGCATACGACGCCAGCAAGGCGGCGCTGAATCACCTGGTCCGGGAACTGGCGGTGGAACTGGCGCCGCTGACCCGCGTCAACGCCGTGGCGCCGGCAACCGTGCTCAAAGGCAGCACGATGTTTTCACGACAGCGCGTGGCGGCTTCGCTGGCCAAATACGGCATCTCCTTCTCAGCTGAAGACTCCGATGACGCGCTTCGCGCCAGACTTGCCGCCTTCTACGCGACACGCTCGCTGCTGCAGACGCCGATCGAACCGGAAGACCTGGCGGAAGCCATCTTCCTGCTGGTTTCACCTCCGCGTCTCCCCAAAACCACCGGACACATCATTACGGTCGACGGCGGCCTTCAGGACGGCTTTCTGAGGTGAACATGTCCAGAAACTATGAAATCGACGACACCTTCATTGCCGAACACAACCAGCGCCTGAAACCGTGGCTCGAAGAGGACTACGCGTCGCTCGCGTCGAGGCTGGCCAGAAAGAACGTGGCTATTGAAGACCTGACCGCCAAAGCCTCCGCGTTCCAGGTCGCAGTCCCCTCCTGGGGAGTCGGCGCGGGCGGTACGCGTTTTGCCCGCTTCGCCCAGCCCGGAGAGCCCCGCAACGTCTACGAAAAACTCGAAGACTGCGGAACCATCCAGAAGCTCGTCCGGTCGACCGGATCGGTGTCGCTGCATATTCCCTGGGACCGGCCTCAGGATCCGGCCGAATTGCGGGAATTCGCCGGCAAGCGCGGGCTTCGGTTCGATGCAATGAACTCGAACACCTTTCAGGATCAGCCCGGGCAGAAGCTGTCCTACAGGTTCGGAAGTCTCACCCATCCCGACCCGGCCGTGAGACGGCAGGCCGTCGAGCACAACATCGAATGTATCGAACTCGGCATGACACTCGGTTCCGAGGCGCTGACCGTGTGGGTCGGAGACGGCGGCAACTTCCCCGGGCAAACGCACGCGCGGCGCGCGCTGGAACGCTATCTGGAAAGCCTTCAGGCCATCTACAACGCGTTGCCCGGCAACTGGCGAGTTTTTCTGGAGCACAAGCTCTACGAGCCGGCGTTCTACTCCACGGTGATCAACGACTGGGGCACAAGCTACTACTGCGCGCGGGAGTTGGGACCAAAGGCCCAGTGCCTGGTGGATCTGGGCCATCACGCGCCGAACGTCAACATCGAGATGATCGTGGCGCGGCTTGCGCAGTTCGGCAAACTCGGCGGCTTCCATTTCAACGACAGCAAATACGGCGACGACGATCTCGACGCGGGTTCGATCAA
Source organism: Terriglobia bacterium (assembly GCA_036274645.1). Taxonomy (GTDB): domain Bacteria; phylum Acidobacteriota; class Terriglobia; order 20CM-2-55-15; family 20CM-2-55-15; genus DASUFH01. The sequence goes on along the minus strand of DASUFH010000331.1, from coordinate 8,497 downwards.
GCCGTTTCAGCTGTTCCTGGTCTTCGACACGCTCGTGGACGCCGCCCTGGCAAAGACGCCGGACTTCCACCCGGCTTACATGCTCGACCAGTCCCACAACGTCACCGACCCTCTGGAATCCCTGATGATGAGCGCCGGCGAACTGGCGCGCGCTTACGTGCAGGCGCTGCTGGTGGACCGCAGGGCGCTCGACGAGGCTCAGGACCGTTGCGACGCACTGATGGCGCTCGCAACGTTGAAGGAAGCGTTTACAACGGACGTTTCTCCCATCCTCGCCATGGCGCGAGAGCGTTCCGGAGGCGCAATCGACCCGATTGCGGTGTATCGGGCAAGCGGATACCGGAAACGGAAGGGCGAGGAGCGTCCGGCAGAAGGCGGGTCACGGAGCGGGATTGTATGAAGCACGCCGAAGGCGTGTAAGTAATATAGCCAGGGGTTAAGCGAGTGAAACGAGCGCAACCCCTGGGACATTGCAGAGGAATAGGAATCGCGCCCTGGAGGGGCGCGAGGGCTTTGCCGTCATGCCTTCCACACATCTAAGCCTCCACTATCACATAGTCTTTTCCACGAAAGGCCGGAGCAGGACCATTGCGGAGCCGTGGCGCGAAGAACTGCACGCATACATCGGTGGCATCCTCCGCGGCATGGACGCCGTCGCGCGCTCAATCGGTGGAACCGGAGATCATGTCCACGTCCTGACTGGAATGAAGGCCACAACCACGCTATCTGAAGCCGTTCGACAGATAAAGCGTGGTTCGTCAGCGTGGATTCATCAGCATGGTGTGCACAAATTCGCGTGGCAGGAAGGGTATGGCGCATTTACCGTCAGTCCCTCGCACTTGAACAAGGTGCAAGGTTACATAGCGAACCAGGCAGAACACCATCGCAAGAAGACATTCGAGGAAGAGTATCTCGATCTATTGCGTCTGGCCGGGGTCGAATTCGATGAGAAGTACTTATGGTAACAAGCCTGGAGTCTGGACAGCATGTATGCAGAGGATGCAGAGGGCGTGCCTGACGTAGTTAGACCAGTAGCTCGAAGGTTACGTCCGGAATTTGCCGGTTCGATCTCTGTCCGTTACGCATACGAAGTGTGAGGCGGTTGCGGCCAGATTCCAGCGCACGCCAGAGGCGTGCCAGGACGATAGCCCGGGGTGAGCGAGCCACGGAGCGCGAGCCCGATAGGGCGAAGCAGAAAGAAAACGCGAGCCACCCCGGGTCGGTCAATTAATAGCAACAGAGGCGCCCCGGAAGGGGCGCAAGCCCTTCCGATTGACCCTCCCCGGGTGTCGCTTTCGCTCCACCCGGGGCTATCTTCCGGGCACGCCTCCGGCGTGCAAAGTGGCCAAACTCCGGGCGCGCCTCCGGCGTGCAACATGGTCAGACTCCAGATGTAGCCACGCTCATCGGGTCACGGCGAGTAGCCTGACCGGTCCAAGCAATCCGGATTCGGGCGCCGGACCGCCGCCCCGACCACCGCCGCCACCGCGGCCGCCAGTTGCTGCTCCTGACAGGACGCGCCGCTGCGGCGGAGCGCCGCGATCGCCGAGGATGCGGTTGGTCCATTCGTTGGTGACTTTGATCTCGATATTGTTCGGTCCGGCCCGGAGCGCGTCCGTTACGTCCACACGGTAGGGCGGTTTCCAGGCGATCGCCACCGACCGGCCATTCACCACGACCTCGGCCAGATCGGCCACAGCGCCCAGATCGAGCATCACGCGGCCGGAAGCGATCCAGTTTTGCTGAACCTGAACGGTTTTTGCATAGGTCGCTGTCCCTGAAAAATATCGGACACCGTCATCCGCGTTGGCGCTCCACGGCGCCAGTTCGGCGAGTTGGACCCTCTCCGGCGCGCCCAGGCCCGGAGGGAATGTCACGTCCCACGGACCGGCGATCGTGGCAAGAACAGACGTTGCAGATTCCTGCGCCTGGCGCGACGGCTGCGCCGCCGCCTGCCGGAAGACAACGAAAACCAATTCCCGTTCGTCCAGTTGCAGCGGAACCGTCGTCCGCCCGTTCTCAATGGAATAGCCTGCAGGCGCGATTTCGCCTGTATCCGGACGCCAGATCTCGGCCGCTTTGCCGGAAACGTGAAAGCGCGCCTCGAGCTTCCTGGGCTGATCGGTGAGATTCGCAACATAGTAGATGTCCGCTGTCTCCGACCTGCGATGCATCCACGCCACGTCCGCGTCGAGACCACCGGAATACTCGAAATCGGGCGCCAGCTTGATCGACTTCAGGACATCCGTCAGCGGCAAGCCGTAAACCACCTGCCCTTTCCCGAGGCGGTTGTAGTTCCGGCTGACGCCATCGATGTCGCCCCAGAGCTCGGCGGCCAACTGAGCGACCTCCGCGTCGCTTCCGGGATATCCCATCAAGCTGGGCGATTTCGACGGACGCGGGCCGACAACAGTCGCGCCGTCTTCGACCAGCGACCGCAGCTTGCGCAGCAGTTCCGGCCGCATCATGTCGGTCTGCGGCAGCACGAGAATGCGGTAGCTCATCCCATCGGGCAGCGTGAGCCGTCCGTCCGGAGCGACGGTCATCCGGTGGAGCAGCGCGTCGGCGTTGATGTAATCAAAGTCATGGCCTGCCGGCACGGCCGGCTGCAGCCCGGCGCCCCAGATCGGCATCGTCGATGGGGCGCCTTCGTTCAGCAGGTATGCGAAATCCGCAACGAACAATCCCTGCTGCAGCATGAACGACGTTCGCGAAAAGTAATCCATCAGCGGGCGCGCCTCGTCCGCCCAGGTGATGTTGCGGTTGATATGCGTGCCGACCATCGTGTTGCCCGGCTTGGTGTCGAGCGGCTGATGCGCCGAGGTGTGAAACACCAGGCGGTTGATGCCCTGCGCGACCCAGTAATCGGCAACTTTCTTGAGCGTGAACGGCGATTCGTATCCTCCGCCCGTAAACGACTCTGCCGCGACCAGCGGCTTCCCATAGACATGCGCCGCGGACGCCGCGCCGCGGACGTCCTGGTAATACATCAAACGGGGATGCAGGTCGCGCACCCAGAATTCGCCCATTGGAATAGTCGTGTATTTCTTGTTCAGGAGCGTGTCTTCGGGAATCTCCAGCGAAACGCCCGCCGCTTCGGCGTACGTGCCCAGTCCTTTCTCCTCGAGCAGTTTCGTCATGGTTCCGTAATGGTTTTCCGCCCAGAGATCCGCAAGCGTCCGGCGGAAATCCCAGAGGAAGCGATCGCTGACGTCCGCGCCGCCGACAATTCGTCCGGTCAGGGCTGGAAGGAAAGGAAGGGGATTGTAGCCGCGGCGTTTCTGGAATTCCGTCAGGATCGCGTCCGTCCAGTTATCCATGCCCGCTTCCCAGCTGTCCATCATGACCATCTTGAGGCTGTCCCCGAACAAGGGTCCCAGCGCCTTTTCAATCGGATCGAAGTATCCGTGATAGTAGGCCTCCATACTCTCACGGCTGAGCTTGTCGGCTTCGAGGCCGGATCCGGCGGGCGTCGCGGGACGGTTGCGGGCGCCGGTGGGCACATGCCCCATTCGAAGCGCCATCCATGTTCCGGCCGGCGCATTCCAGTTGAGTGTGCTGTCCGGCTGCATGTTGGCGGTCAGGTCGATCACGTCTGTCGTGGCGACGGTCTTTGCCGCCGGAACACCGGGAGTCGGAACCGTGTCGTATTCGAAGATGAATCCATTGACAGTCTTCTCTTCCCAGCGGTGGACGCGCGCCGCCGTGGTAATCGCGGCATCCGTCACCTGATACTCCATGGGAACGGGCGGGCGCGCCTGACTCATGGTGGTGTCGGGATCCGTCGGAGCGCCGGTCATTTCGAGGCGGAAGAACCGGGCGGTCACCGCAGGAAAGGCATAGGTGCGATAGGCGGACTGGCGATAGAGCTGCGTCCCGGGCAAACTGACGATGGTGCGGAAGGTCTGGCCGTCATCACTCGCCAGCACGCGGCCCTGCGGCGCCCCCGCGCGGCCACTGCGGGCGCCGATCGTGATCGCCTGAGCCTCGATCGCCTGCGGGTATTCGAACTGAACCCACGCGACGCCATTCCCGCCGGCGCGGATAGTGGTTGAGGTCTGCCGGTTGTTGTCGAGCATCCCGGATGGATCCTTCACATCTCCGCCACTCGATGTGACCCGTGGATTCAAACCCGCGGCGCTCTGTTCACCGTCCGGAAGCTTGAACGCAATCACCTTCGTATCTGCGTAGAAGTTGAGATTTGCCGGCGGTTGCGCAAGCTTCCCCGAGAAATTCCTGCCGCCCGCAATGATCGTTTCCGTCCAGACCAGACGCTGCATTCCCTGCGCCGGGGTCACCCATGGTCCGCCGGTCTCGCTCCACCCCGGTGAACTGAAGATCGTCATCTCGAGATCCAGGCGCTTCGCTTCGGCGGCGGCGTGCCGAACGGCGTCGAACCATTCCGGCGTTCCAAAGTTGATCTTGCTGGCGACCTCCTGACCGCTGCCGGACGCCACATCGGCCAGCTGGAATCCGCCGATACCCACGCGCTTCATCCACTCCAGATCCCTGGTGATGCCTTCTTTGGTGACATTTCCCTGCGTCCAATGCCACCACGTCCGCGGACGAGCCGAAGCCGGTGGATTCCGGAACCCATCGGCGAGCGGGTCGGCCGTTTGCGTGAACATCTCGGTGGCAACGATTGAGGAAAGAACAAGGGCCACTACGATGAGACCTGTCGAACGGACTTTCTTCATGGATGTTGTCCTCGATCTCGTGGGAGTGGTCGGAACCATATCACGGCGAAGATCCGGGGACAGCCTCCGAATTCACACGTATTCAGGCCTGTTGCGATATCCTGCCGTGGAGAATGCCCTCAAGAACACAACCTGTACCTGCTTATGTGGCTGTGGATCTGGGCGCCGGCAGCGGACGCGTCATCGTGGCGCGCCTGGAATCCGAACAACTCTCCATGGAAGAGGTCCGGCGTTTTCGCTATGAGCCCAACCTGCGCAATGGCCGTCTGAGATGGCCGGCGGCCGAGATTCTCGGATCTGTTGAATCGGGCTTGCAGCAGGCGGGAGAGTTTGCGCGCCGTAACGGCGCCGTCGTCGCCAGCATCGGCGTCGATTCATGGGGAGTGGATTATGGACTGATTGACGCCGCCGGAAGCCTCTGTGAAGACCCCGTCTGTTACCGGGACCGCCGGACCGCGGGTGTCATGGAGAGGATCTTTGAGCGGGTCTCGCGCGAAGAACTCTACGCTCGAACCGGAATTCAGTTGATGGCGTTCAACACTCTCTTTCAGCTGGCCGCTCACGCCGCAACCGGCCTGCCGGAAGGCGCCGAACGGCTGCTGTTGATTCCAGACCTCGTGCATTTCTTTCTATCCGGAAGGGCCGCGACCGAATACACGAACGCGACCACGACCCAGATGCTGAACGCCGGCAGCGGGAACTGGGACACGGAACTGCTTGGCCGCCTGGGCCTGCCCGCGCGACTGCTGGGGGAGATCGTTCCGGCAGGCGAGAACCTCGGCCCGCTGAAGTCGGAGCTCCGAGCCAGACTCCAGCTTGACGACGCCTCGCTTGTGGCGCCGGCGACGCACGACACGGCCAGCGCGGTTGTGGGCGCGCCATTGGAAGCGGGTTACGCCTATATTTCTTCCGGCACGTGGTCGCTGGCGGGCGTCGAACACGGCAGCCCGCTTATCAACCCCGATACCGCGCGCAATAACTTTACCAACGAGGGCGGCGCCTTCGGCGTGACACGGTTCCTGAAGAACGTGATGGGACTCTGGATCTTCGAGTCTTGCCGCAGGGAGTGGAGTACGCATGGTACGGACGTTCCCTATGATGAGACCTTCCGGAAACTCAATACGGACCAGGCGTCGACCGGCCTGATCTATCCGGATGATCCCCGGTTCTTCTCTCCCCGAAGCATGCTGGCCTCGATCGCGGACCAACTGCGCGAAACGCGCCAGAACGCGTCGGAGGCCCCTGCCGACGTCACCAAGGTCATCCTGGACTCCCTCGCGTTCCGTTACGCGTCGGTCATCCGGACAATCGAGTTCCTTACCGGCACGGCGATCCGGGGAATCCACATCGTGGGCGGGGGAAGCCGGAACGATTACCTGAATCAGGTCACGGCAAGCGCCAGCGGTCTGCCGGTCGTGGCCGGTCCCGTTGAAGCCACGGCCATCGGCAACGTTCTCATCCAGGGGATCCGCGCGGGACGCTTCCAGACGCTTGCGGAGGCGCGGCGTTATGTTTCGCAGCACGTCGCGTTAAAACGGTTCGCCCCACATCCGTCACGCTCGTGGGCGGAGGCGGCGCGCCGTTACGCCGACATCGAAGCGCGCTACCAGGAACACCCCCCTGAACATTAGCCGTCAAAAAAAGCGCACGGGTATCTTTTAGGTCATGGGAACGCCTCCGGACAGTCCGTAGGATGTCGCGGAAGGCGGACAGCGCGCAGTCTTTTCCCGATATCATCGGTCGCCGTCCACCAAACAATCAGGTCATCAATCGCTGGAGACGGAGGTCAACTATGAAGGTTTCGCGCGTGGCTTGTCTGATTATCGGCGCCAGTTGGTTCATTGCCGCGTCAGTCCTGGCGGCCCATCACTCGTCGTCGGGACTCGACCGTAACAAGGCTGTCACACTCACCGGGGTGATCTCGGAATTGGAGTGGACTAATCCACATATCCGTATTCACATCGACGTGAAAAGTGAGGGCAAGACCGAAAACTGGACTCTGGGCTGGGCGGCTGTAAACGCGGTCACCCGCAGCGGCATGTTCAAAGACACCCTCAAGGCAGGCGACCAGATAACCGCGCAGGTTTACCTGTTTGCCACGCCTCCCGCGTCTGCGGCAAGCAGCCTCGTCGCTGAAGCAGGGTGCATTTCCTTCGCTGGACGCAATTTCGCCGCCGGGTATGGGCCGCCCTGCGCGAGCACAACCGAGTCGTCCAAATAGCGGTCCCAGGGGTTCCGGGGTTATTCATTGTCCATTGTCCTGTTGTCGATTGTGACTTGAACCTCCTTCATTGTTCGCTACCGTCAGCGAGCCAACGAAAAATGAAAGAGGTTCAAGTCACAATCGACAACAGGGCAATGGACAATGAATAACCCGGGGAGCCGCCGGACGGCAACGGGGGGCATGCCCCACACAGGTTTGTCCATTCCGAAACATCGTGGCCGGTCAGAGACATCATAGACCGCCCCTACAAGCAGCGCGAAAGGAAATTCAGCGGCCGCTGTGGCAACATTACAGCGCCATGAAAACGATCTTCGCCGCCGCAATGACCATTGGGTTACTGGCGGGCATCCGGTTGACCAGCGTCGCCGCGCAGTTCCCCGCCGAGGTGGTTGGCGTGGGCGGCTATGCCCACATCGTGGCGGATCTCGACCGGGCGATGAAGTTCTACGTCGATGCCATGGGACTGGAGATGGCGCGCCCGGTTCGCCCGTTCGACCCCACACCATGGGCGATGCAGGCCGGAAACACGCCAGGGGCGAGTTCAAGCGCCGCCAACCTGCGCGTGCCCGGCGGGGAGATGACGGTCGAGTTGATTACTTACCGGGATTTCGACACGCGGGCGGTGAAGCCCCGTCTCGAGGATCCGGGCGCCACGACATTAATCCTCAACGTGCGCGACGCCGCCGACATGCGTCAGCGTCTGGTCGCAGCCGGCGGACGTGAGATCGCGGCACACATCATTCAGGATCCGGATGGTTTCTATGTTCGGCTGGTTGAAAACAAGAACATCGCCGGACCACTCGGCGGCGCCACACTTGGCGTCACCGTTGCGGACACCGCCGCCACCCTGAAGATCTATCGCGACCTGATGGGGTTTCGACCCGGCCCGACGGACGCCAATCTGCGTACGGTAGCGCCGATTCCCGGCGCCCGCGCATCGACGATTGAATGGACTGAATTCAAGACGCCGGACCGGCAGGCCATCCACACCCGTCTTCCGGATCCCGGCACGACCATGCTGCTCCTGCCGGTCCGGGACGCCGAAGCCGCCGCGGCGGCTCTTAAAGAAGGCGGCCTTGAAGTGATTTCCGCGGGAGGCAAAGTCGTGACCCACGACAACGGATCCAGAGTCATCATCGTGCGCGACCCGAACAACCTCTTTCTCGAACTGATCCAGCGCGCGCCGCGCCCGTGAGCTGATTCGCTTACCGCGCTTTGGTTCCGGTCAACCCCTCCGGCGTACAGTTGAATGGCTCAATCTTCAGCCCGGATACTCCGTACTCCATCGTGACGCGCGGAAACGGGACCTTGAAGAAATCGGGATCTGTCATGTCGATCTCGACAACGAGCCGCTGGCGGGCAGCGTCCAGATGCAACCGTTCGACGGTGGTCAGGGACGCCGAATGCAGCAGGCCCCGGGTCGGCTGTCCAGGCTGTTCCACATATTGATTGAGCACGCCCGCGGAATAGTTGGCCGTCTCGATGACCAGCGTCTCGCCCTCCCAATGACCGATCGAATGGCCGAGCGACGTCCGCTTCCCGTCTTTCGGATGCGTCTTCGCGTTCATGTGAATCA
>DASUFH010000330.1:0-16142 GCA_036274645.1 Terriglobia bacterium | reverse complement strand
AAGCGGGGAGCGACATGAGCTATCTCCATACTCAGCCAGAGTTGGCCCTTTCTCCCCCGTCCACGTGGGCCTTCCAATACGTCTGGCTGTTCCTTCTGATTGCCGCAGTCGGCGCCGCGATCGCGATAGGGGAATTCCGGAGGCGTCGACAGGCTGTCTGATTCGGCCCGTCGCCTGCCCGCCCTCCCCTTCGAGCCGGGGACTCTCCATCCGGCAGTGCGGTCAACCGTCGACAACGAGCACACTGCTGAATGGACGGCAAGAGAAACGCGCGTCCAAGGCGAGCGCCAAGCTTCGCGACGTTTGGAATCCGGGTTACTGGCGGCGGCGTTCTTCGATCAGTTGCCGCAAGATCTCATTGACATCATCGGCCGGAACGGACTCTGCGGCAGGCGGATCGCTGCGAGCAATACGAAACTCGAGAATTGGACGTGGCGTGGAAGCGTCGATGAAAACGGTTTCCGGATTCGAGTTCGTGGGCAGGAACTCCGCCTGTTTCTCCGGCCCGGCCGCCAGGTGATACGCGCCCATCGGCACGTTCCGAAACGTGAATCGTCCATCCTTGCCGGTCAACGTCGATACGGCAGAGTCCGCGGCGGCGCGCTTGCCGGACTGCCCGCGGCTGGATTCCGGCGGGGCCGTAGCGAGGGCAATCCGCACATTGGGAGCGGGTTTTCCGTCCTGATAGAGCAGGCGTCCGGAGATGGATGCGTACGGAACGCGGAAATCGACGCCCGGTACGGTGGCGCCGGGCGGAAGGCGGAGCGCGGACGCCTGGTCGAGTGAAGCAACGCCCGGGAAATAGAGGGGCGCCGAAAGAGGCCCGGCGGCAAAAAGGTAGCGGCCCGGGGGAATCCCGTCGAGAACATAGCGTCCATCGCGATCGGTTCGGGCGAGGCTCACGATGCGGTCGGGAACACCGTCAACCACCGGATCGAGCCCTTCAATGGCGAGAACCCGGATGTTTTCGGCCGGCGCGCCATCCAGATCAACGACATGCCCGGTGACCCCGGCGGTCCGCAAATCAACGTGCGACAGGGTCTGCCCGAGCAGGAACGCGGAGAGAATGATGACTCTCATTGGCGGATCCTCGATGGGCAGGAGGGTAACACGGAACTGCTGGAGACGTGCTTTCTGCAGAGTTTTCCTGTATGGTTAGGAGTACCAGTGATTGTTACGACCACTGTATATACAAAATGTTCGGAAGCTTCCTGTCCCTAACGGCCGACCGAGTTTTACGTTGCCTACCGCTAGTCCAGAAGTTCCCTTACAAACTGAGGAAAAGAAATGCCCAAGAAAATGTTCGTTGGAAATTTGTCGTTCCAGACAACGGAGAGTGATATCCGGTCCGCCTTTGAGCAGTTTGGCGCCGTCGAATCGGTTGCGATCATCACGGATCGCGACACCGGCCGCTCGAAAGGCTTTGGCTTTGTCGAGATGGATGAACAGGATGCCGAAAAAGCGATTTCGCAGATGAATGGCGCTCAACTGGACGGCCGCACGCTGACCGTCAATGAAGCGAAACCGATGGTCAAAAGAGACTTCGGCGGCGGAGGCGGCCATGGTGGTGGACGGGGTGGTGGTGGCGGAATGCGCCGTTCCCGTTATTAGTTCGGTGTGACAGCGTCCGAATGCGCGGGGCTCTCAGGCCAAACCTTCGGGGTTTTTGAACGACGAGCGGGTTTTGGTGTGGAGCTTCTTCCTTCGGTCGGAATCAGGGTCCTTCGGCGACCTTACAGCCGTACATCCGGCGACCGGGTGAAAACGACATGAACATATCTTCTCAATGGCCCAAGGCGGACGCACGATGGTATCTCGGCGTTCGCTGCCAGAAATGCCGGGTGCCGATCCTCTTTGCCCTCGACCGTAGTGATGGAACGGGCAGCCGGGTCGGCATCGCAACCGGAAAGCTTGTTTTAACGTGCGCTATTGAGGCTTGCAGACATCAGGCGGATTACACGGAGTCCGCCGTGTCGCGCTTTCAGAAAGAGCCCGCTGCTCCAGTCAAAGCTCCACGTCAGGAAGAACGCAAGGAAGGCCGAAAGCGCAAGCCTTGATGCCGCGGGAAAATCCTGCCCATCGTAATTGATCCCCGCCCGCGCCGCGACGCTCCAGCCGGCAAGGCGGGTACCCGCATCGGCATACAACCGCGTCTTCAGGCGGCCCCTGCATTGCACAATTTTGACGCCTACCCGCTCGTAGAACGGCATAATGACTGGCGGCTCAAGGTCATGGCGTCAGAATTAATCATGCCGGCGGCGATTCTGCCACAGGCGTTCGTGGTCGAGGTCTCCGGATGGCAGGAATGCGGCGCGATCGAGGAAGAACCGGCCTGTCTGGAGATGGAATCAGCCGCGCCAGGGTCGTCATGATCCACCCCAAGCATTGCGCCGCGCTCCTGGCGAGCCTTGCCCTCTGTGGAGCGCTCTTTTCCTGTGGCGGCAGAAAGAACCAGACCGACGCGCTGAATCGCCTGGAGCGTTGTTCCAGCGAGGATGGTCCGCTGGATTCCTATTGCGGCAGGGTCGAGGTGTGGGAAAACCGGGCGGCGCAAACGGGACGCAGAATCGCGTTGAACGTGGTCGTGCTGCCGGGCCTGAGGCGGACGTCAGTGGCAGATCCCCTGTTCTTCCTGGCCGGAGGACCGGGACAGGGCGCGGCGCAGCTGGCGCCGCAGCTCAAGGAAGCCTTCCGGCAGGTGCTGATCGATCGCGACGTCGTGCTGGTCGACCAGCGAGGTACGGGAAAATCGAACTCACTGGCGTGCAAGCTGGCCGAAGAAAAGGAACAGGAAGCCGACCTCAAAGCGACGATTGAGAACCTGAAGGATTGTCTCTCCGGGTATGACGCCGACCCCAGCCTGTATACGACTTCCATCGCCATGGATGACCTGGACGAGGTCCGGGCATACCTGGGCTACGGCAAGATCAACGTCTACGGCGGATCCTACGGCGCCCGCGCCGCCATCGCATACGCCAGGCAGCATCCGGATCAGTTGCGCGCCGTGATCCTGGACGGGGTTGCGACGCCGGACATGTCGCTGCCCCTGTACATGGCGCGCGACTCGCAGCGCGCGTTTTCGCTGCTCGCCGGCGATTGCGCCGCCGATCCCGGGTGCAATGATCGCTTTCCTGATCTTGCCGGGCGCTTCGAGCGCCTGCTGGACAGACTCGACGCGCGCCCTGAAAAGATCCGGGTTACGAATCCGCGCACGGGAGAAGGACGCGAGGTCCGCGTGAACCGGCCGATGGTCGCGAGCATCGTTTTCAGCGCGCTCTATTCGCCGGAAACAAGCGCTGTGCTTCCCTTCCTGATTACTCAGGCCGAAGCGGGCGACTTCCAGGGCTTGATGGCCCTGGGCTCGCTGAACGAAGGCGCGCTGGACCAGATCAGCCTGGGCATGCGCTATTCGGTCGTTTGCGCCGAAGACGCTCCACGCATCGCCGACGGCGCCATCGAACGCGAGACCTCCGGAACGTTCATGGACAAGACCCTCGCCGAGTTGTTCCTGGCGCCCTGCAAATTCTGGCCGCGCGGCCAGGTTCCTGCCGACTTTTACGAACCGTTTTCCATCGATGCGCCGGCGCTGATACTGTCCGGCGAGTTCGATCCTGTCACGCCCCCGGTGTGGGGCGAGGAAATTGCCATGGAGTGGCCGGGCGCGCGGCACATTGTGGTTCCGGGCGCCGGGCATGGAACGTTCAACCGGGGCTGTACCATTCAGATGATCCGGCAGTTCCTCAACGAAGCCTCCAGCGCGAACCTCGATTCATCCTGTGTCGAGAAACTGCATCGCAGGCCGTTCTTTCTGGGCTATTCCGGACCACGCGCCGCGGGCGCGCCCACGACGGAACTGCGCCCAGGCCAGCGCGGGACATCGCAATGATTCGCGTCGAGGGAGTGCGCAAACAATTCGGATCCGTCACGGCCGTCGACAATGTCTCTTTCACCGCTGCAGATGGCTGCGTGACCGGCCTTCTCGGTCCCAATGGAGCCGGTAAAACCACGACCCTGCGTATGATCTACGGCCTGATCCAGCCCGGCGGCGGTTCCATCGATGTCGACGGCGCGGAGGTCACCGCCGATCCGCAAACAGCGCAATCCCGGATGGGCGCTCTTCCTGACGTTGCCGGGCTGTATCCACGCCTGACGTCACGCGAACACATCGAATATTTCGGCCGCTTGCGCGGTATGCCTGAAACGACGCTGCAGGCGAATCTTTCGCACTGGGCGGACACGCTGGGCATGGCGGATATCCTCGACCGGCGCGTTGCCGGCTTCTCTCATGGCGAACGCGCCAGGGTCGCGATCGCCCGCGCTCTCGTGCATCGCCCCAGGAATGTGCTGCTCGACGAGCCCACCAACGGCCTGGACGTGATCGCGACACGCGCCATTCGCGACGTGATCCGCAGACTGCGCGCCGAAGGTCACTGCGTCGTTTTCTCCAGTCACATCATGCAGGAAGTATCGGCCCTCTGCGACCGCATCGTCGTGATCGCTCAGGGCCGCGTGGTGGCGGAGGGCGCGCCCGACGAACTGCGTGCCCAGACCGGACACGAGAACCTCGAGGACGCCTTTGTCGCCCTCACCGGATTGGAGCGGCTGGACAGATGAACGTCAGGCGCGTAGCCGTCATCGTGCGCAAGGAACTCACCGACGCGTTCCGTGACAAGCGGGCCATCTATTCGCTGTTGATCGGGTCGCTCGTCGGGCCGCTCCTGGTGACGTTCATGCTGCGGAGCATCGCCCAGCAGCAGCGTGGCGCACAGGCGATCAAGATCCCGGTTGTCGGCCAGAAAAATGCGCCGTTGCTGGTCGACTGGCTGGGCCAGCAGGGCGGTGTCGAGATCGTCGATGGCCCCGCCGATCCCGAGAAAGCGGTTCGCGAGCGTGTGGAGGATATGGTCCTGGTGATCCCGAAGGACTTCGCTGAGGACTTCGACAGAGCCATCCCGGCGTCCGTGCAACTCGTTTCCGATACGGCGCAGACCGCGTCCCAGGCCAAGGTCCGCCGGCTGCGCCTTCTCCTGCAGCGTTACAGCGCGGAGATCGGCAGCCTGCGGCTGGTTGTGCGGGGCGTCAGCCCGTCAATCGTCAACACACTGTCGATCGAAGACGTCGAGGTTTCCAGCGCCCAACAGCGCGCCGCCCCGATCTTCAACCTGATTCCGCTCTTCGTGATCCTGGCGGCATTCACTTCGGCGATTCAAATCGCGACGGACTCGACAGCCGGGGAACGCGAGCGCGGATCGCTCGAATCGCTGCTGCTGAACCCGGTCCCGCGTATGGAAATCGTGATCGGGAAATGGCTGAGCGCGGCGATCTCATCGGCCGGCGGCATGACGATCACGCTGGTCCTCGTGACTCTCGCTCTCCTGCTCGTCCCGTTTGAGGATCTCGGGATCCGTTTCACCTTCGCGCCGGCGCAGATGGGGCGGCTTCTCCTGACCGTATTGCCCATGGCGCTGCTGGCGCCGGCGCTGCAGGTTTATCTTGCATCCTTCGCCCGCACGTTCAAGGAAGCGCAGCAATACATGGGCTACCTGATCATGGTTCCAATGCTGGGCTTGATGGGAGGCGTTGTCTTCCCGCGCGCCGTCGGGCCGTGGATGGCCCCGATACCGATCCTGGGCCAATTTGAACTGGCGACCGAGATTATCGGAGGGGAAGCGCCGTCTGCCCTCGCGTTCGGGCTTGCCGCATTGTCCACTTTTGCCCTGGCGGCGCTGTTCGTATGGCTTACCGGCCGCCTGTTCCGCAGCGAACGGCTCATCGTCGGGAGATGAGACCGAGACATCACTTGCCGCCATGGCTCGCCTGCACGGCGAGGGCGTGCGGACGTGGTGGGAGGGAGGCGTCTACCGCGTCCATTATCGGAAAGAGACGGCGGGCCAATGGAAGATCGGCCGGCTCGAATACGACACCCTGTTTCGCGCCGACTATCGCCCGGGCAAGAGTTATGCGCAGCCGATTTCCGTGCCGCGCCTGGCCGCGCGCTTCCCGGCGGATCAACACCGTCCCGACGACCTGTTGCAGGGAATCAGGGACAGAGAGGAATTTCGCGAAGCGAAATTCAAACTGAGACGCCACCTTTCTTTGCACGGAGGTGAAACAGCTCCGCCCGTTAATGAATCGGGATTCCCCGTCGTTTAGTTAATTTCTGTCTCGAAACTGGAGGCGAAGGGAAAGGGCGGTCATAGACCGCCCCTACAAGGGGGACGCCCATTCCGAAAAAATCACCGTTTCGAGACAGAAGTCTAGATACTCTGGGCGCGCATTACCGCGCTCACGCGAGGAACCCATGAGCCAGCCTGCCATCGAGATTGAGAATCTGACCAAGACCTACCGTTCCGGTCTCCGGCGCAATCCGGTTTTCGCAGTCCGGAATCTGAGCCTGACCGTGAGGCAGGGAACCATCAGCGCATTCGTCGGACCGAACGGCGCCGGAAAGACAACGACGATTCATTCCCTGCTCGGGCTTCTGAATCCGGACAGTGGCAGGCTGAAGGTGTTCGGAGGCCCCGCCGGAACGGCGGCGGCGCGAGCCCGCATCGGATATCAGTCGGAGATTTTTCATCCCTATCCCTTCTACACGGTAGCCCAGGCCCTGCGCTATTACGGGCAACTGGCCGGTGTGCCGGCAGACACCCTGGCGCGCGCGGTCCCCGCTCAACTGGAGCGTCTCGGCATCAGCGAGGCTGGTAATCGTCGGACCTCCGGACTCTCCAAAGGGATGACACAACGCCTGGGGCTGGCGCAGGCTTTGCTGCATGAGCCCGAGTTGTTGATTCTGGATGAGCCCACAAGTGGACTGGATCCGGAAGGCCGCCGGCTGGTTCTCGAAATCATCCGCGAGGAAAAAGCGAAAGGCAAAACGGTGTTCCTCAGCAGCCACATCCTGGCCGATGTCGAACGCGTCTGCGACGAGGTCGTGATGATCCGTCGCGGCGAAGTGGCCTTTGCGGACCAGATCAGTTCGTTCGGGGCCGCCAACCAGGATTGGGCCATTGAAGTTCTCGGCTTCACCAGCGCCGTTCGCGAGAGCCTGGAGCCGGACCTCCGTCTGCTCAGCCTTGAGGGTGAGGTTGCCGTATTGCTGTGTGATTCGTCTGGAAAGCGGGAACTGCTCCGGAAGCTTGTCGAGCTGCCCGTTGAAATTGGCGCGATCCAGCGCCACAGGGGCAGTTCGCTGGAGGACGCGTACATGAAACATGTGGGGAGGGCCTGATGAGCCGGCTGATACTGTTGTCCCGGAACGCCTTTCGCGGCATCCTGGCCGCGCGCTCCATGTACCTGTGGGTGGTCGCCATTCTCCTGATCACTGTCCGTCTGCTGCCGACCCTGCTTGCGCCCAGCCTCCTGCCGGAGAACGTCGGCCGGGGTGGGCGAGGTCCATCGCGCGAGATGATTCTGGAGCGGCTCAAGGAGCAGCGTCCGGCGACTCTGGCCGGTGGTCTGAATGAATGGAGCGTCCTGTGTATTGCATTTGGAATTCTCGTTGGCGCGGGCGCGCTGTCACGAGAGGTCAATGCCCGGACCATTATCACCGTGCTCTCCCGGCCGATCGCCCGCTGGGAGCTTCTTTTCGGGAAGTGGGCCGCGGTCAAAGTGTTTGCCGCCCTCTCACTCCTTCTGGGACTGATGTTTCATCTCGCGGTCGCGTCTTACCTGGACGTGAGCTTTACGCGATTCGTGGCGTTGGGACTCGCCCAGACCCTCGTCGCCACGTTGCTCTATACGGGCATTGCGCTGGCATTAAGCACGGTATTCAGCGCGGCTCTTTCCGGCGCGCTTGCGGTCCTATTCGCGTTCCTCCCGGGGGTGGTCGGAGTCATGAAGGACTATCCGGACACCGCGTCGTACTACAACATCGTCCATCCTCTTGGCGCCGTTCTCGACTACCTCGTGCCTCCCGGTTATTCGAATCTCTACGGATTGGCAGTCGAGGTATCCCCGACGATCGATTACAGCGCTCAGCTCCAGCCACTGCTGATCAATATCGTCTACAGTCTCATCTTCTTCGGAATCGGATGCGTGTTGTTTACCCGTCGAGAAATCAAGCTGGGATAACAGCGTTCCAGGTACGCGGTGAGTCATCAGATCAGGCCCCCGGAGGCTAGCAAATTTGCATATACTGTGCCGACACGAACGCTGACCCCCTTTTGATCCCCTGGAGGAAACGTGCGGACCAGACTAAGCATCCTTGCGCTGATCTTGATGTTCGTGACGGGACTGACCCTTGCGCAGCAGGCCGGAACCGCGTTGTTGGAGCAGGGCCGCGCGAAGAAAACGGCAGGAGACCTTCAAGGCGCCCTGGACACCTTCGAAAGGGTGGCTGCCGAGTTCTCAACTTCGGACCGCAAGGCGGCGGCTAACGCGCTACTCGAACTAGGGAGTATTTTTGAAACCCTCGGGCAGTCCAGCCGCGCTCGCGGCTACTTTGACCGTGTCCGCAATGACTTCAAGGATCAGACAGAGGCGGTGGCCGCCGCTGGAAATCGCCCGAGTGTCCGGCCGGCGGACGCCGGGAATGCGGCCTCACCGGGCGGCGGCCCGTCCATTCCGTCCAAGGTGACCTTTCGCACCCCTTACACCGAAGATATCTACGGGTTCGCGCTCTCTCCGGACGGACAGACTCTCGTCTACCAGGCAACGACACAGGATGGCAAACGCCAGCTCTGGCGGCAGACGGTCGATCCTTCCGCGAAGCCGGAGCCCATTGCCGGCACGGATGGCGCAGGCGTTTCCACGAAACCGTTCTTTTCCCCGGATGGCAAGTCCGTGGTGTTCTTTGCGAAACAGAAGCTGTTGCAGGTGGATCTGGCCGGAGGTGTCCCAAAAGAGTTGATGGAAACGGCAACGTTCTATGGTGGCTCCTGGAGTGGCGATTCCATCCTGATTACCACCCGGAATATCAACGCCACGCCAGATCTTCTCCAGGGCGGCCGCATTACTGGCGCGCCGATCGCGCCTGGAAATTACTCCGCGCCGCAATTTCTAGACGATCGTCGCTTCATTGTTTATGAGCGCAGGACTCAGAGTTCCCTGGTGGCTGGCTCTCTGGACGGCCCGGTGACGCCGCGAGGCCTTCCCGCAGTGAATTTCGCGACCTTTACAAAGGGTTTTCTGGTCTACGCCACTTCCGCCGGAACGCTGAATGCCGTGCGCTTCGATCCCAAAGAGCTGTCATCGATTGGCGCGCCAATCGTAGTGGCAGACCGTGTTGCCATCGATCGAAGAGCCCCGGGCGTTGCAGCGTTGACTGCTTCATCAGGCGGATCGCTCGCATATCGCGAAAGCACGACCGTGAACCGGCAGATGATGTGGATGGACCGCAACGGGCAATTGCTGGGGACCATAGGCGGGGCGGACGCGGCTTCCCCCGGTCTGCCTCGCGTTTCTCCGGATGGACGGGTTGTCCTTTTTTACCGGCAGACCGCCGGTGGCCTCGGCAGCATCTGGGCGATGGATGTCGAAAGCGGCGCCATACGCCAGGTGCAGGACGTTGCCAATGTGGCCATCTGGTCCCCGACCGGAGACCGTATGGTTCTAGCGGCCATACGAAGGGGAGGAAACGCCCCAAGCGTTGAAGTCGGATTGATCGAAAGACCGGCTACGGCGAGCGGGTCCAGCCGTCAGATCGGACCTCCGTCTGGAATTGTCATGCCACAGGATTGGGCGCCCAAC
Organism: Terriglobia bacterium; assembly: GCA_036274645.1. GTDB lineage: Bacteria > Acidobacteriota > Terriglobia > 20CM-2-55-15 > 20CM-2-55-15 > DASUFH01. Next base: position 6,455 of record DASUFH010000330.1, on the reverse strand, counting down.
GGGGCCATCCTTTGTCTGACCGGAGTCGGCGCCACCGGTACGGGAAACGCCGACCTCTCGGTGCTTCCACCGAACAACGGGCCCATGATCCCGGTCGCTCAGACACTGGCGTCTGAGCGCAACGGACGCTTTTCGCCGGACGGCGCGTGGATCGCGTATCAATCGGATGAAGGCGGACGAAATGAAATCTATGTCCAGCCATTCCCGGGAACCATCAGCCAGCGCCAGCGCCTGTCGCTCACCGGCGGCGTCAGTCCACAGTGGGGCCGCAAGGGCGCAGAGCTGTACTTCATGTCAGGGGATAACCATCTGATGATGGCCACCGCGGCGCCCGGTAGAGAAAAAGGTACCCTGGAATTCAGCACGCCTAAACCACTCTTCAACAGCCCGCTGCCTCAAGGCGCCGAATATGACACGGTCAGCGATGGAGATCGATTCCTCATCATTGCGACGATCGAGGATCCGCCTCCCATCATCGTGTTGAACAACTGGATTCCCGGAAACTAACACCTCCCTGCGTCCCCGATCTGCTTGTAGGGACGGTCTCCCAAGGAACTAGACCAATAACCGCTTTGTTTTCATCAAAGCGGTTATTGGTCTAGTTTTTGTCGCGATGCGTCGCGATACCAATCGCGTGGGCCGCTATGACCGCCCAGCGTTCAAGAGTGAATTCCTCCTGAAATCAAATGATTTCCACCCGGAAACTTCGGGCGGTCATAGACCCCCCTTAAATTGTTGATTACAACGTGCTCGTTCCCGCCTTCTTCGCCTTCGCCCACCGCCGCCTGGCGGCCTCGGAGAGCGCCTTCCGACCTGCGGCAGTCATTGTTCGCTTCGCTTTGCGTTCTCCCGCCTTTGCCGAACGAACGGTGATAATCGGCGTTGCGGCAGCAACCGCTTTGGAAGCAGTCCGCCCGTTCAGCGTCGCTTTCAACTCAGCGATTGCGCTCTCCAGTTTGATCTTCTGGGCCTGGAGGGCACTGACAACTAACTCCATCGTCTTCTGATCCATGAATCCTCCGCCGACGATTGTGCGTGGCTGGAGAAGGCGGGCTCAACTGAAAAGATGTCAGCAGGCGGGCGGAGCATCACCCACGTATAAGCGATACCGATACAACTACTTTCTTCGGAGACGCGAACTATTCAGGGGCGGGGGGCCGTGGCCGAATCCTGGCGACGATGGACTGGGTTTCACAATCCTCGATCCGCCGTGGCTGTCCGTCGGTGTCCGCCATGCTCTGGGCGTGTTCGATCGCGTCAGAGAGGTCCGCCATTCCAATGCTATCCGGGTGGATTACGTAGCTGATTTCGTTCCCATTCATGCGCGCAGAGTAGAGAGGTTCTGCGTCAGAGTCAAGTCTGGCGGGCCGTCAATGTGCTTCTTCCTGACTTGACCGGGTCTATGGTGGTGTCACGAAGGATCGGTGGAATTGGGCACGATCTACGTTGCGGCCAAAGAAGGTGACGCCGGACAGCGGAGCAAGATCGCGGATGCCCTCAGGGCCCTCGAAAGAGGCGCCCTTTTCGCCGACGTTGCGCGCCGCTATTCGGAATCCGGCGCGGCGGTCGACGGCCTGCCTGGACTCGTCCCTGTCAGTGATATTCGCCGCGCCGCAGTCTATTGAGGATTGGACGTACATTGCAGAGATGGCGCCCTTTACAACATCAACAGACCGGGTGGCTATCCTGATGAAGCGTTTTTCCCTTGAAGACCAGTTCAAACAGACCTCCGACCCTGCTCCCGTCCTTCGCCGGCGCAACCCGTACGGATAGTTCATCTCCGGCCTTGAGCGTGTCTTTTGTCCATCCGTTCTGGGACATCAGTCGGACAGGCGCGCTCGCCTGAACAATCCACTGCTGAGTGCCGCCTCTGTCATCCTTGACATCCAGATAGATATAAGTGTGTGGGTTCGCCCACTCGATCCGGGTCACCTTCCCCGAAAACGAAAGCGACCGGGTGGTGTCATATTGAACACAGAATGAGTGATGGGCCTGCGCAACCGGTCCCGCCGCCAGCAGAAGACCGAGAAGAGTTGCCGCTTGCAAGGATCTCATAGCAGTCCTCCGGGAAATGTCTTTAAGGTGCCGATGAACATCACATGGAAACGCAGGTCTGGCCTTCGTGAACTTCGCTCGCATGGCGTCAAGGCAACCTGCGTTTGGGAAACTCCAGCGACTGGTACTGACCCGCGTCGATATTCTTTTGCATGTCCCGTTCACCTTGCGACGCCGGCGCCGGAGAGACCGTGGCCGTACATGCGTCCGCGGTCCGTGTAAAACGTAGATACAGGGTGTCGCCACGCTTCACGCGGATCTGCGTACGGCACTCTGCCTGGACCTGGACTTCAGGGGATAGTTGTGGCAAGGCGCATATGCCAGGACAGATTCCCATCGAGTGACGGATCTCATAGGCGCCTGGGGCAAGCAGAAACCGGGAGGGCGGCGCCGCGCCATCCGCGAGGGGCACGCAGGCGCCGTAGGATCCCCACATCGGCGCGAATTGGTGCAACACGGGACATCCCGGCTCTTCATCAATCCGGAGAACGCCGTCTGAAGGAGTGGCCTCAAAGAATGCCAGCGCATCTTTTTCGGATCGGCGTTCCGTCGAAACCGTTGCGACAGAGACGACCAGGGTTGCATCCGATTGGGCTTCAACGGGCTTGAGGGCAAGTCCTGCATTATGGGCGCTGCGCGGCGCCGTGTCCGCCCGTTGATCGGTCAGAAGGAAACCCTTGTCCGTCTTCAGATTGGCGTTTCCCATTTTGGCGCTCCGATTCCTCGCCCAGGCGCCGCGCATGGTGACGGTTTGACCGATGAGTTTTGACGCCATCTCCCGCGTCACTCCCCGTTCAATCATCCAGGCGGGGCCCGCGCCGGTCACTTCGCCGTACCACGTCACGGTGGAGCCATCCCGCCCGGCGACGTCGACGGTTGCATAGATGTGGGGATTGCTCCAATCGAACCACGTCAGCTTTCCTGGAACGCTGACGATCGTGTCCTGGTCATATTCCGCAGAGAAGGAGTGATGTCCAGACAAGGGCAGCGCCATACCCACCAGGATCAATACCCGGACAAGGCCATGCCGGATGTTCATGCCGAACTCCTTTTGCGGTGTTTGTAGCACAGTCGGGCGAAAAGTACCACCGGGGTTGCGGCTATTGGACGGGACGCCCTTGCTGTCCCGGAGGCGCGAGGGATTCCGCCGCGGAGTAGCGGACGACCCCATCCGGTGAACTGAAGAACGCGTGATTGTCCGTCTGCGCCGGCGCAGGAACTGCCGTGACCAGGTAATCCCCGCCCTCGGCGACGATCGCATATGAGTAACCGTGGAATTCTCCCTTCGCGATATCGGGAGTGAGAAGACCTGCGGCGATCAATTGCGAAAGACTTCCGTAGTTGCCGCCTGAGACCGACAGGTACGTAACTTCGGCCGTATTAATGGTTCGCAGATTCGCGACGGCGGCGGAGGACTCGTCCTCGCTTCCCGTGGCGCCGCCACCCGCGTCGCGGGTTGTGGCAACCGGCGCGGACTTAGTCACGAAAGAGACGCTCGGATCGGAGTTGCGACCCTGCCGCACGGTAATGTCGATTCTCGAGCCGGGGCCGGCAACATTTGCGATCAGAGGAGACCAAATCAGGTCGTTCGCTCCCATAAGCGAGATCTGGTATGTGCCCAGCGGAATGCGATCGAGCGAGAACGATCCATCCGGGGCGGCCGTGGCAGCAAACGTCTGGAACTGAGCGACGGAGGTCAGTTCGATGCGGAGTCCATCCGATCGAACATCTTCGCCCGTCACACGCCCCCGGACCGCGGTCCGGGGCAAACTGGTGTCTGGAGTCAGCTCTAACCGAATCTCGTCGGGGCCGTCCTCGCGGATTGCCGGTGAGTCCGTGTCCAGGAAACTGATGCCGTTCAGTGTGGCTACTCGCTCGACGGGACTAAACGGCTTGTAGACACCGGGCGTCCGCCGGGCCGCCAGCCGGCTTCCGACAGGCAATTCCACCGTGAAGTTCCCGGCAGCGTCGGGCCTCACGCTGATTTCCACCGTGTGCGATTTGTTTTTGAGCGACAGCCGGAGGAGACCTGGCGCTGCGCTTCCTCCGTCAAACGTGACGTTTCCGGTGACCTGTTTGAGGGTCGGGATGGCGAAGTCCACGCCATCGACATCGCGGCGCTTCACCGGGATTCTCAGCGGGGCAACTCCCGGAACTGGCGGAACCACACTCACCGTGTAAGCAATGCGCGACGGGGGGACGTCGGCAAACATGAACGTGCCGTCGGCGTTGACCGGGGTTTCGAGCGTGACCGCCTCTTCCATCCGGATGCGATGCTCACCCGTGAGGCGTCCGGTCAGCCGGCCGCTCACCTTGACCCATGTCTCCGGCGCCGGCGTGCGGAAGCCTACGAGCAACTCGGCATCGGCCGAACTGGATACGCGCAAGGGTTCCGTCAACAGATTGGCCGCGCCATACGCCAGCGTCGAAAGGGAGAACGCCGGTGGAATCGGTTGCGTTTCATTGTTCAGCGCGACCTGGTACTCCCCCTCGGGCAATGCAAATTGGAAGGTGTCTCCTCGCCGTGGATCGATCTCCAGCGTCACCATCTGAGCGCGGCCAGCTTCCGCCTCCTCGCAAAGAAGGTCGAACGCGCCTCTGGAAAGGATCGGCGGCGCGAACGGGTCGGCGCGATTCAAAAGATCCCGTGATCCCTGAAAGATGGTCAATGAGATTGGCGGGCCGGGGTAGCGGCCCTCGGTGACGATTGAGCCTTGAATCTGTTTCAGTTTTCCTGCCGGGATGATCAGGTCGTCCACATCGTGGTTCGGGACAACAACGGGGACCGGGGCTGCCGGAAGGCCGGCGCCAATGGCGACGCGCGCCGCATAGTTGCCGGGCAGCAGCTTCGTGAACCGGAAGGAACCATCGGTCAGAATCGGGGCCTTCTGCTGCCGCCGGCCATTCATTCGATCGATCATCGTGATCGTGGAGTCTGGAGGGATGTCCGCTCCATCCATGGTCACTCGACCGCGCAACTCGACAACTGCAGAGACGTCGACGACGGCTTTGATTTCAGGCGGCTGGACGCCCGCGCTGATCCGAAACGTGGAGGCGGTCAAATCCACGGCGCCGGCCATCAGAGAACGGAGATATTCACTCGAGCGAACGCTGGCTCCGGTGGCCCTTTGGGTCAGGATGCCTCTCAAGGTTACCTGGTATTCGCCGGGCGGAAGCGCAATACGGAACCTGTCCTCCGCGTTCGTGGATACTGCGATCGGCCGCAAGCCGTCACTGAACGTCAACGCAAGGCCGAAACCCGGCGGCCGCTCACCGGCCGCGTACTCCACCGTTCCCCGAACCTCGGTGAGCGTGGGTGGTTGGAGTTCGATCCCCGCTACGTCGCGGTCGATCACTCTCAGCGGTATTTCCTCTGCGCCGGGTACCGAGAGAACCATGGCGTAATCGCCCGGAGGAACCTGAGGGAATTCAAACCGGCCATCGAGCCCGATATTTGCTGAAAAACGATGTGGGCCTGTGATCCGGACCGCCGTGGAATTCCGCCCCCGCCCCTGCGGGGCAACGCCGCCGACGCGGCCGCTGACCTTGAAGCCGGGCGTGGTGATTGCAAAGTTCAGGTCCCTGACGCTGGTCCGCGCCGAGATTTCCACGGGCACAGCCCGTTCCATTTCAATGACGCCGGGATAGTACATCTCGGGTTCAGTCCACCGGGTCCGGATGAAGTAACGTCCGGGAGGAACATCTTCGAGGCGGTAGTTTCCAGCTTCGTCCAGCAACGCGCTCGCCCGCGCGGCCCGATCCGGTGTTGTCTGAATAGCGGCAGGCACAGCGACGACCAGCACGTCCGCGCCGGCTCTTCCCTCAGTAAAAGTGATTCTTCCGCTGATCACACCGCCGCTCTCCTGAGCGCCCGCAAGCAGCGCCTGAACCATGAGCGATATCAGCAGAAATGACAGTTTCATATCGAAGCGATGAAATTAGCGCACATGTATCGTCCCTTTATATTTGGACGCGAATCTCCGTGTCAATCCCGGTCGCGGCCCGATCGAGCGCATGGCGCGGAACATTGCCGGTGGCCGGGATCGCTGGTTCCGCCTTCAAGCCAGGGTCGTCGAGCCAGACCGTTCTCAGCCGATTTGTTTTCCGCCAGCCGCTGATTGACATGTCAAAGTCCGGGGGCAGCGGTTCGATCAGCGGGGACAATGGACGCCGTCGTTCGGACGCCCTATTCTGTACCGATGAAATCTGTAACGACACTGCAGTCGGCAAGCCTGTTCTTTCTGAGGTTGATTGTCGGATCCGTCTTCATGTGGGCAGGATACGCAAAGTGGTTCGTGTGGTCCGGAACGCCCGAAGGCATGAGCGCAGCGATGATCAACCTGACGAAGCTCCTCTCCGTTGTCGAACCGCTCGGCGCGACGGCCCTTATCCTGGGATTC
>DASUFH010000329.1:0-9443 GCA_036274645.1 Terriglobia bacterium | reverse complement strand
TGTTCCCAGACGTCCATCACCAGGATCGGCAGAAAGCCGCTGACGTTGCCCGCTTCGTGGAGATCGATCCAGTGGTTGGAGAGACTCATGGACGATGGGTCGAGGTAACAGATGGCCCACCCTATTCCCCTCATGTTTCCGACACTCGTGAAATCCGCCCGCCAGATCTCATAAGCGCCGAAACAGGCTTCGGCTGTCTTGTGGAAGACTGAACCTTTGACCGGGGCGCCGTTCCCGCCGCCTTTTTGCAGATTGTCGAAGTAGTACTCGTGCAGGACCATGCCGTTGTACTCGAAGCCGAGCCGCCGCGTCAGCTCCGAATACTCCGGGAATTTCTCCTTGTCGACCCTGCCTTTGCCGAGAATGTCGCTGATGTGTTCATTCAGCACATTGGTCTGTCTGACGTAGCCCTCGTAGAGCTTGAAATGCATATCGAGGGTTTCCTCCGATATGCCTTTCAAGCGGCTGAGGTCAAATTGTTTTGCCGTATATTCAAACGCGCTGATCATGACTGTCTCTCCTGAAAGCGGAAATCCGGCCCGAAACGCCGCCTGGCGGTACCCGGGATACCTTCTTGCCTACACGTTCACCGCCATTCCCGGCGCCGCCGCGCCGGTTGAATTGGTCCTGAGAATCCTTACCGGGGCCTGCCATTCAGGCCTGGCCACGCGCTGATTTCTTTGACTTTCAAGATGAGAAGCAATTTAAATTACCGGGGTTTCCTAACCAAATAGACGGTCTGCATGTTGTGCATGAGCCAACCAAAAGGGGAGATTGCTTATGAAGTCGAAGGGATGGTGGATTTCGGCTGCAGTGTGCTGCGGCGCGCTGGTGGCCCTCGGACAGGGACCTGCGCAACCACAGCAGGGACCGGGAGTTCAGGCGGCGCGCGATTCCCGGTACGCGGAGTTTGTGGCCACACGCTGCAAGACTCCGCCGAACGCGGGCCGCGGGGGCGGCGCGCGGGGACCCGGCGCCGGTGGTCCTGGCGGCGCCCGTGGCCCAGCCGCCGGAGCGCCCGGAGCGGGCGCTGGACGGGGTGGTCCTGGAGGGCCGGGAGCGCAGGCCGGCGGACGCGGAGCCGGTGGCCCCGCGCCCGGCGGTTTCGGCGGAGGGGCGCCGCGCGGCGGCGCGGCCGGTGGGCCTCCCGCTCACAGAGAATACGCCGTGACTGAAATCCCCGGCGTGATCGCCGCCGGCCAGAAGTGGCAATCCGTCTGGACCGGTACGGGAAATAACGCCGACGGTATCATCGCCACGAGCGATGGCGGTATTCTGGCCGCTCAAAACACCGATAGCGCCGTCATGAAGATTGATCGCGACGGCAAGGTGACCTTTCCGTACAAAGACACCAACACCGGTGGAGCGCTCGCCATGAACAAGAACGGCGATCTGTTCATTGTTTCGCGGGGCCTGCCAAGCTCTGTCTGGCAACTCGCGCCGAAGCGGCAGCTGTTGACCGACAGCTTCAACGGTGAGCCGCTCGATTGTATCGGCGGCGTCATTAACGATCTCACTGCCGACAGCAAGGGTGGTGTCTACTTCACGATGGGAGGCCTCTACTATGCGAACGCCAAAGGCGTCGTTACCCGATACGGCGAGAACCTCTCCACGAACGGCCTCATCCTGAGTCCCGACGAGAAGACCCTCTACGTCACAAGCCGCGGACTCGTGGCATTCGATGTTCAGCCCGACGGCTCCCTCACCAACCAGCGGCAGTTCGCTCCCGCCGGAGCCGATGGAACGACGGTCGACGCGCAGGGGCGCGTCTATACCACGACGGGGTCGGACATTCAGGTGTTCGCGGCCGATGGCAAGGCGCTTGGATCGATTCCAACTCCGCTGAACCTGATCACGGTCGCTTTCAGCGGTCCCGACAAGAAGACCCTCTACGGCGTGGCCAATAACCAGCAGTTCGACGAGATCTTCAAGATCCAGATGATTGCGCAGGGCTACACCGGACGCGCGAAGTAATCCCTGCGCCGCGCTGAATGCCCCCGGCCGCTTTGCCGGTGGAACAGGTCTCCCCCTGAAAAGCGTGATAATATACGTTACAACTCATTAGGGCCGAGCGATAATTCGGCCCAATGAAACGCGAGCCCAGGACACTTCAAGACGCCATCAAATACTTCGCCGACCCTGCCAACGTTCGAGAATATCTCATCGTTCGCCGCTGGCCGGATGGCATTGTCCGCTGCCCTCGCTGCGGCAGTGACACGGTGAAGTTTCAGGAAAAATACGACCGCTTCCAGTGCGGCAAGAATCATCCGCTCCGTCAATTCACGCTGAAGACCGGAACGATTTTTGAAGACTCGCCGATCTCTCTGGACAAGTGGCTTCTGGCAATGTGGATGGTGGTGAACTGCAAGAACGGCGTTTCTTCATACGAGATCGCCCGCGCCATCGGCGTGACGCAAAAGAGCGCATGGCACATGGACCATCGCATTCGGTTCGCGCTCCACATGGAAACATCTGAAGACAAGATGGGCGGTGAAGGCTCAACCGTGGAAGCGGATGAGACCTATATCGGCGGACCTGCGCGGAATATGCACAAGAACGTGAAGGCACGGAAGATTCAGGGCCGCACGGGATATGCCGGAAAGACCGCCGTGTTTGGCCTGGCCGAGCCGCTTCCGCCAATGACTGGAGCCATAGGAAGTGCCCATGTAGCGATTAACGCGGAGAAGAGTTTAATGCTATGGGGACTTTTCCAAAAGCTGCCGATACCTGGGACTCCATGGAGCAAGATCGAACGCGAGCAATGGAGTGAAACTCTCCAAAGCATCTTAAAGATGGAGTATCCGGAAAAACTGGATTAAAGAGGTTGAATCGGCGTGGCAGCAACATCGCCCGTGCGATCTAAGCGACGAAGGCCACCCCTTAGTGGCGCTAAGGGGTGGCCTTCAGACGAAAGGAAGGTGATGATTATGCCGCCACCACCACAATAGCTATACCGTAGGCATACACCTGCGGGCGGCTCGGAGAATCGGAAAGACGCTCCGGGCCGCATTATCTCACGCCGTCAAATCAGGTGCATGGTATAAACGTCCCATGAAGCCAAAACCAGCACCGCCAGTGCCAGGGAAGACCGATGCGGAACGATTCAGCAATGCCGTTAAAATGATTCTCGCGGTTCCACCTGAAGCGGTCACGAAGGAAAAGGAGCGGATGCAACGCGCGGCCACGAAACGGAAGAAGGCGAGAGAGCGCACGGCCTCACGCTGAATATGGATTGGATCTCACGACGAATAGACAACTGGAGAGCAATGGGTACGGTGCTGCCGTACTGGGCAAAGGTAACGCTCTTGACCCTCGTGATCATTATGGCCATTGACGGCCTTGCGCATCCGGATGGCTTTAGCAGATACCTCGCGTGCAGGGTCTTCGGTGGGATTGGCCTGCTTCGTTGTTTTGGATAGTATCGACCTGTCACGTCGGTCCCCACCCTACCGCCGATCCGATGAGTTGAAAAGTATATTATTACCCTGAAAAGGGGGAGACTCGCAAAGCGGCAGCGGGCGAGAACACGCTCCCAGCCAAGTCTTCAACGGCGTTGATCCGTCCCGCATACCGAATACGCAGGTGAAATCAGGAGCGTGAACCCGCTGCTGTCGCGGCGGGAGTCGCCGCCAACGCCAGGGGATACGCCGCTCCTGGAAACGTTCCGTCACCCAGGGTTTCACGGATGGTCATGTTCGTGTCGAAATAGACCTGCCAGTAATGGTCGTTGTGGCAAAACGGCCGAACCGCCAGCACCGGTCCGAAAGGATTGAAGGTCAGGATCGTGACATCGGGCGCCGGCGTTGTGATGACATTCGGGATTGCGGCAAGCCGTTCCTTCAGCCGCGCGATCGCCAGATGCGGGTCGGCGGCCCCGGATAGTTGGGCGGTCAGTTCGACGCGGCGGAAGGAATTGGCCGTGTAGTTCTGAATCGTGTCGGAGAAGATCTTGTTGTTGCCGACGAATGTCCGCACGTTGTCGGGGGTATCAAATGACGTGACGAACAATCCGATTTCGTGCACCGTGCCAGTGATACCACCGGCTGAAATGAAATCGCCGACCTTGAAAGGCCGCAATACCAGGAGGAACGCCCCTGCCGCGAAATTGGCCAGCAGTCCCGCCCATGCCGTGCCGACCGCGAGAGCCGTGGCGGCAATAAGCGCGGCGAATGTCGTGGTCTGCACGCCGAAGTAGCCGAGTATGGCCACGACCAGAGTCACATTGAGAGCAACACCCAGAGTATTGCCGATGAAGCGGAGTACGGTCGGTTCGATCTTCTGTTTGGACAGCGCGCGCTGGACGGCGGAAACCACCAGGCCGATGATCGATCGCCCGATGATATAGAGCATCAGGGCGCCCAGGATCTGCAGTCCAGCGGCGATCGCTTTGTCCAGCACCACCTGCTGGATTTCGTTCCAGTTCATGTCAAGGTCCTCCTTGTATCTGAGATCCGGTGATTGCGGGTGAGCTGAATGAGCGCCATGCGGCGCCGCCAATAGAGCGGCGGGATTCTATCCAAAGCCCGGTTGGCCGTCCAGCCCAAAGGGAACGCAGGGCGTCCGCTTGAAATGGCCCCGCATTATGCTGTTCGGCGACATGGAATCCGGCGAACATCGTCAACCGAACACGGGCGCGCAAACGGACTGGAGACGCTGGGTCATCCCGGCGCTGCTGGCCGTCGCGGCCATCCTGCCGTATTTGTCCACGATTGGATTTGGTTTCGTTTACGACGACCATCTCGCGATCGAGGAAAACGGGCATCTCCGTTTCTGGCCCGGCGTTTCTTCTGTCTTCCTCACAGACATCTGGTCGCTGAGCAGCCTTGGCGTCCGGTCGAACTATTACCGGCCATTGTTCATGCTGACCTACGAAGTCATCTTCCGACTGGCGGGCGCGGCGCCGTGGGCGTTCCATCTGGCGAATCTGGTCTTTCATGCGGTCGTCGTCGCGCTCGTCTACCTGCTGACCCTGCGTCTGTTCAAGAAGGAGTCCGTGGCGCTGATCGCAACGCTGTTGTTTGCGCTGCATCCCGCTCACGTCGAGCCCGTGGCCTGGGTGGCGGCATTGAGCGAACTGGGGTACACCGCCTGTGTGCTGTTCGGCGTCTTTATGTATGCGCGCAAGCCGGCGGCGCCCTGGTCGACGGGCCTGTCGCTGTTGAGTTTTGGCGTTGGACTCCTCTGGAAGGAATCGGCGATCGCTTTTGCGCCGATCGTGGTTCTCTACGACGTCCTGGTTGAGAGAGAGGTCCGATGGAGGCGCTGGAGTCTGCTGTGCGCGGTCACTGCAGCCTATCTGGGCCTTCGCGCATTCGCGCTTGGAGGGCTGGCGCCGGCCGTACTTTATCCAGACCTGACCTTTGCCACGCAAGTCCTGACCGCCCTGTCGCACGTGGGGTTCTATGGCGCGAAGCTACTCGCTCCGATTGGACTCAGCGCGATGTACTCCCCGGCATTTGTCAGCCGGATCGATCCGACGATCGTCTGTGTGCTGGCGGTGGCGTTCATTGCGTTCTGGAAACTTCGCGGGCGCGTTGCCTGGGCGGCAGTGTGGATTGTCGCCGGTTTGTCTCCGGTCCTTCTCGTTTCCAGGGTTGCTGTCCCGCTTGCCGACCGGGATCTGTATCTGCCGTCGATCGGTTTTCTGTGGCTTGTTGCGCTGGCCTTCGACGCGCTGGGCAAACGTTCCGCGCCGGCCGTGGTTGTGGTGTTGGCGATTTATGCCGGTATGCTCCTGGCGCGCCTGCCGGCCTGGCGCGACGACGTCGCACTGTTCGAACAGGCCATCGCCGTCAACCCGGAGGACGACAACGCGCGTCTGCGCCTGGCTTCGGAGCTGGGCCGGAGAGGACGGATCGACGAGGGCGCGGCCGTGCTCGACGAAATCCTGACGCGGCATCCGGGGCATCTCGAGGCTTCGGTCAACAAGGCGTCTCTGAAAGTGTCCGCCGCGGACTGGCCTGGAGTCCGGTCCGCCTGCGCGTCCGTGTTTCGTGTCGATCCGGAGTCGGCGCGATGTTTGCTGAATATCGGGTATGCGGATGAGCAGGATGGCCGTCTCGAGGAGGCGCGCGGAAACTTTGCGCGGGCATACCAACGGGACTCCTCGCTGACGGACGCTCTGTTGCACCAGGGGATCGTCGAGGCCCGCCGTGGAAATCTGGATGTGGCGCAGCATTTGATGGAGGAGGCTGTCCGGCGAAATCCCTCGGCGCCCTCCCTGAACAATCTGGGCAGCGTTTACGCCAATCGCGGGGATATGCAGCGAGCGGTTCAGACTTTCGAAATGGCCGTTCAAGCAGATCCATCTTTCGATCCGGCGCAAAGCAACCTGGAACTCGCGCGGTCACTGGTCCGGTAGCTCCGACTGCCCACTCCCGCCAGAGGCGGGAGCGAGTTCGGCGAGCGACCGGTGAGGGCAGACAATCAGGCGTAACCGCCGGGACACGAGACACTGGGGGAAGAACTCAGCATCGTAGTACTATCGGGCGATGCTTTCACAACTGGCGTTGATAATCATTGGCGCAGTGGCCGTGTTTGCGCAGGGGGCTCCATCACCGGAAACTCCGGCTGGCGAGATCAGCGACCCTGAGGCGTATGCCGTTTACGCGGTGGTCCTGCCAACCCTCTATTCCGTCAAAACCGCGCCCGGCGCCCGGGTGATTCTGCAGAAGGAAACGGAAACAGTCCCGCGACCGGGCAACGGGCTGCAGTGCCCGGGGCCTGCGAGCGCTATTCCGGAGGGCTGGCGCTCCGTGGTCGACAGCTACGCCGCCGAGAACGCCCGGCCGCGTTTCGTTCTGTCCGGGCAGCCGCTCAAGCTGGACTACACGGTCCATCCGAAGGCGGAGATACAGATCAACGTGCGGTGGGACTATGTGCAGGTTTCGGCGGTCGGTTTCAACCCGTCCAGAACACGCGCAATGGTGTATATGGCGTACCATTGCGGGATGCGATGCGCCGGTGGAACCCACTATTTTCTGGAGAAAGTTGATGGCGCGTGGCGGCAGGTCCAGGGTTTGGGCGGGTGTGAATGGCTGGCGTAGTTTTCGTGGGAACGGTCCTTATCTCAGACTCGCGCGGTAAGCGCGCCATCCTCCGAATGCGGTGATCTCTTTCTGACCTTCGCACAGCGCCGGTTCTCCGAGCACCCCCAGCGTTTCCGAACCGTCATGAAGCCGGATCTTGCCCACGCATAAACCGGCGGGCTCATTGAGCAGAATGGATACGAGATTGATCCCGGGTACGGACCATATCTCCACAGCGATGACCACGCCTCCCGTTTGGACACGGATCATGGCCGGGTGGCGATCGTTGATGGACCAGAGCCGGTAAACGGGCGCGGTGTGGTCGTCACGAATGAAAACCGCCCCGGCATCGAGAAGATTTCCATTGAGTTCAAGTCCGCGCATCAGGGTGCCGTTGACGGCAAATAGAACGGAAGCTTCGCCGGTCATGGCTCGTGATAAGGCGCAATGAATCGGACCGGTTTTTCATAGATGGCGAGGACGAGGCATCCATGTTCGCTGTAGACGCTGTGCCGCGTGCCCGGCGGATTCACGATTAGCGAGCCGGCTTCCGCCCGGCTGTTCTCGTCCACCTGCGCCCCCGAGAGGATGAGAATGTGTTCATATCCGGTGTGTTCGTGGAGGGGCACGTGGCCGCCCGGGCTGAATCGCAGGAACGCCGCTTTGGGACCGATCTCATCGACTCCATACAGGCGATGAATCTCGACGCCCCTGCGAAACGGCTGCCAGGGCAGAAGGTCCTGCCACTCTTCGATCCTGTGCAGGTCGACCAGTCGCAGGACCTGTTTGTAGGGATCAGACATCAGGCGGGCACACCCTCTCCGTGGGCGTCTCCCACTTCTTCGGCCGGTTTCTCCGCGAAGACCAGTTTGGCGCAGGCCGCGAAGACTACCGCGATGATCAGGTAGCTGACGGCAACGGTGGGTGTTTCGCCGATACCGATCCGTTCTCCGTGCATGAATCCAAAGAACGTCATGATGGAGCCGGCCAGCGCGAATCCCGCGGCTTTCATGAAATTGCGGTCGATGACACATACGGCGATCGCTCCAAGAATCAGCCCGCCGAGAATGGATCCGCCACCCAGCACGTTCAGGCCCTCGTAGAGCACGCCATTGTCTTTCATCTTGCCGACCAGATCCGCCATCTGCTCTCCACTGAGCGCCCCAACAACCGTGCCCGCGGCCGCCAGGGAATTGTTGATCATCGTGAGGCCCCAGTTTGCCAGGTGCGGAATGAGCGCCAGCACGATCGCCGGCGCGTGGCGGCGTGGGGTTTCCTGGAAGGCCTGCGATCCGATCAGCATCCCGATATATAAGAGGATGGGAAGGATCGCGACACTGGGGATGAGCGCCAGCATGACCGAAATGGTGCCGAACCAGCAGAGCAGGATGACCATGACGCCGGTTCCGGCGGAATAACCGATTCGGCCACCCATGGCTTTCCAGCCCGGGTGCCCGATGTAGACAGCGTTGATGAATGGATTACCCATGCATGCGCCGATCAGGCTGACGACACCATCGGCCGTGAGCACCCGGGTGGTGGGGAAGTTGTCGCCCGCCACTGCGGCGCTTTCAACGTTGTCGATGGCTTCGACGAGGTCATAAATGCCGAAGGGAATCGCGGTCACCAGGATGGTGCCAAGAAACTCGAATCCGCCGAACACATGCGAGAAGGCCGGCAGGGGAATCCGAAAGCCAAAATCGCTCACCGAGGCGGAGAGGCCGGCCATCGTCATGCCGCCGAAGTTCAGTCCCATTGCTGTGGAACCCCAGGCGATCAGCGTGCCTGCGGCGATTGCAATCAAACCGGCGGGAATTCCTCCATAACGTATGCCGCCGAACCAGCTGAGCAGGATGATGGCGAAACAGGTAATGCCGATGACGGGCGTCATGAAGGTCTGCAGCGCCGGCGCCATCGAGATGAACGTGACGGATACTCCGGCCAGTGTGCCGAGCAGCGCGGCGCGGGGAGTGATCTTGCGGATGATCGGACCGATGAATCCGCCGATCATCAACACGAAGCTCTGGATGAATACCCAGGTCAGTCCGGCTTCCCACCCTTTGATGGGATCGCCGGTCTTGGCGGCGATGGGCAGCATGATCACCAGAGTAACGATGAACATGTGCGGCACGCTGATCCCCGAAGGCAGCGCGCACACATCGGCGCGTCCGGTCTTCCTGGCCAGCCGGTAGGCCAGCCACGCGTAATAAAACGTCGACATGCACAGCATGAGGCCGGTCGCGGGCAGAATCCGGCCGAACACCAGATCGTCGGGCATCTTCAGGACGAACCGGAGTAATGCGGTGAGTGTGAGCAGGTTGACGAGAATATTGGTCCCGAAACCGAAAAACGCGTTCCAGTCTCCGGGGACCCAGAGTTTTGGTTTTGTGGACATGACGCCTCCTTGAGCGGCGA
>DASUFH010000328.1:0-6318 GCA_036274645.1 Terriglobia bacterium | reverse complement strand
CAGAACGAGGCCCCTTTCCGCTTCTTGTCCGGCGGTTTTGGCATCATGTTCAATGTCCTGGCGATAGCGGCAGGAGTCGTGGTCCTTATCGGCGCTCTGAAGATGAAGAAGCTGGAATCCTACGATTGGGCCCTGGCGTCCAGCATCATCGCCATGGTTCCCTGCATATCGCCGTGCTGTTGGGCCGGACTGCCGATCGGCATCTGGGCAATCGTGGTTCTGCAAAAGCCCGAAGTCAAAGCAGCCTTCAAGCGGATCACTCCATGATGACCGATCTGGCCGCGCCTCCCTCGATCGACAACCGGCGGAGCGGAGCTTCGTGGATGTGGCTACCGCTATCCGCCGCCGCTGCGGGGGGCGCAGCCATACTGTTCCTGTTCGACCCCGCCCGGCACGATTTCTATCCCTTCTGCTTTTTCAAGGCGACGACCGGCCTGGACTGTCCCGGCTGCGGCATGCTGCGAGCGTTGCATCAACTGCTGCACGGTCACGTCTTCGCCGCCGCCAGGCTGAACCTGCTTCTGGTGGTCTGTCTGCCGTTCATTTTCTGGCTGACCGCCCGTTATGCGGTCGAGCGATGGCGGGGACAGCAGGCGCATTGGTCCATACCGCCGTCCTGGATGTGGACGTTCCTGGCGCTCAGCGTCGTGTTTGGAACTCTTCGCAACCTGCCAGGATTTGAATGGCTCGCTCCGTAAGGAAACCGGGCTCGCGCTCCGCGCCTTCGGCGCCGCTCGGCTTGCAGGCGGGAACCCCAAATGCTCCCTGCTGTCAGCGCCGGCAACAATCAAGCCCCCTTCCTCCCTTCCCGCCTCAAGCCTTTCGCTGCGCCTTCCATTCCCGCGCCAGCATCCCGTACATCGCCAGATCCACGTACCGGTCATAGAGCTTTTCGCCCTCGCGAAGAATCCCTTCGAACGTGAACCCCAGCCGTTCGGGAACCGCGCGGCTGCGCGTATTCCCGACCGCGCAATGGATCGCGACACGGTTGAGACCGAGGTCCTCGAAGGCGCGGCGGGTGAGGCGGGCGACCGACTGGGTGACGATTCCCCTGCCCTGGTATTCGTGGTCGATCCAATATCCCAGTTCCACGCGGCGGTTTCGCCAGTCGATGGAGTTCTCCGCCACCACGCCGATGATCCGGCCCTCGCATCGCGCCACGAATGTGTAGGCGTTTTCCTGCTCGGCGCGCCGGCGGCTGTCGCGCAGGAATCGTTCGACGTGGGCGATTTCGGTGGTCTCATCCAGCCAGGGCAGCCACTGGCGCAGGCGCGCCCGGTTGGCTTCCACCAGCGCGAACAGCGCCGGGGCGTGGTGCGGCCCGCACTCTTTCAGCTCGACACTCTGGTTGACCCGTAGCGTCAGCATCGTCCCCCGCAATGCCCGCCTATGGACGCAGCAGAACCTTCATCACTCCGGAACGCTGCGCCAGGCGGAACGCGTGCGCCGCGGCGGCAAGAGGCTCTTCGGCGGCGATCATGTCCTCAACGTTTATGCGCCCCGTCTCGAGCAGCTTCAAGGCCGGTTCGAACCGGCCGCACCGCGATCCCACGAGCGTGATTTCGTTCACGATCACCGGCGCGGTATCGATGCGGACGGAACCATGAACCGTCGACTTCATGAATACCGTGCCCCGTGGCCGCGTCATCTCGACCGCCTGTCGCAACCCTTCCGGCGAACCCGTCGCTTCGACCACCCAGTCAAACTTCGCCACGGGCAGTTTCGCCGGACGGATCTCCGTCGTCACACCGGCCTTCGCGGCGATGCGCAGCTTGTTCCGGTGCCGGCCGTACTGAATCACCCGATGACCGTTCGCGTGCAACACCTGGGAGACCAGCAACCCCAGCTTGCCGTCGCCCAGAACCGCCACTTCGCTTCCAGCCGGAATGGTCGCCTGATCGAGGATTTCGCACGCGGCCGCCAGCGGCTCGGTAAAGACGGCCGCTTCCGTCGGCACGGAGTCGGGCACGACGTGAAGGTTGACTTCGGGCAGCGTCAGAATTTCGCGAAAGGCGCCGGGATGCCGGACAATACCCAGCACGCTGCGCTTCGGACAGTGACGACCCAGACCGCGGCGGCACCAGTCGCATTGACCGCACGCCAGATTGATTTCCCCGACCACCCGCTTGCCGATCAAGGTTTGATCCGCCGCGGCGAGGACCTCCCCGACGAATTCATGCCCGGGAATGCCGGAAAAACCGTAGTAGCCGCGCAGCAGTTCGATGTCGGTGTTGCAGATGCCGCCAAGCATCAGGCGAATTGACGCCTCGTTTGCTTTTCGCCGCGGCTCACGCGTGTCGATGAGGCGGGCGCGGCGGTTTTCAAGATAGACAGCCTGCACGGCGGTTAGCGTATCATTTCCCGGTTTCGCGTCGTCGCAAAGCCGCGTCTGACTTTGCTGAAAGGAGTTTTAGTTTCATGAAAGCCATCCGCGTGCGCGAGTTCGGCCCTCCGGGAACGATGAAAATCGAAGAGGTTTCAGACCCCGCTCCCGGCCCCGGCCAGGTGGTGGTTGCAATCCGGGCCGCGGGAGTGAACCCCGTGGACACCTATGTGCGCGCCGGAACCTATGCCCGCAAGAAGCCCGACCTGCCCTATACGCCGGGCTTTGACGGCGCCGGAATCGTCGAAAGCGTCGGCGCCGAAGTCACGCGCGTCAAACCCGGAGATCGCGTCTACATCAACGGCACGCTGACGGGTTCGTACGCCGAGAAAGCGCTCTGCCCCGAAGGGAACGTCTATCCGCTGCCCCCGCGCCTGACCTTTGCGCAGGGCGCCGGCGTCTACGTGCCCTACGCCACGGCGGCTCACGCGATCTTTCACGTGGCCAGATGCCGGCCGGCGGAAACGATTCTCATTCACGGCGCGAGCGGCGGCGTGGGCACAGCCGCAACCCAGATCGCGAAAGCCGCCGGCATGCGGGTGATCGGCACCGCAGGAACCCCGCGCGGACTGGAACTCGTGACCGCGCAGGGCGCCCATTTCGCCATCAACCATCGCAGCGAAAGCTATGCCGAACAGATCGCCGCAGCCACCGGCGGGCGCGGACCGGACGTGATCCTGGAAATGCTCGCCAATGTGAATCTCGCCAGAGATCTCACCATGGCCGCTTTTCGCGGCCGCATCGTTGTGATCGGCAACCGGGGAACCATCGAAATCAGCCCCCGCGACGCCATGGCAAAAGACGTGTCGATTCACGGCATGATGCTCCTCAACATCACCCCCGACGAGTCCACACAACTCGACGCCATCCTGGCGGCCGGACTCGAGAACGGTGTCATGACTCCCGTGGTCGGCCGCGAGTTTCTGCTGGCGGAAGCGGCCCGCGCCCATGAAGCCGTATTGGAGCCGGGCGCCTACGGAAAGATCGTTCTTGTTCCCTGAAGTATTCAACTTATAGCCATTCGTGAAAGGACAACTTTAATGAGACAGCTTGACGTTCTGCTGCAGGAGTTCGACATGGAGATGGCGGGCACCCGCAAGTCGCTCGAACGGATTCCGGCCAAATTTTCCTGGAAGCCCCACGATAAATCGATGTCTCTGGGACAGCTGGCCATCCACCTCGCGGAGATTCCGGGCTGGGCCCAGATCACTCTCGGCGCTGATGAGTTTGATGTCAGCCCCGTGGGCGGGCCGCCCCATCAGCCACCGGCGCTGAAAACGCGGGACGAAGTCGTCGCGTTGTTCGACAAGAACCTGGAAAGCGCGCGCCGCGCATTTGCCGAGGCCAAAGACGAAGATCTGATGAAGCCCTGGTCGCTGAAGGCCGGCGGCAAGGAGCTGATGACGATGCCCCGGGCCGCCGTGCTGCGCGGCTTCGTCCTGAGCCACAACATTCATCACCGCGCTCAGCTGGGGGTTTATCTGCGGATGAACAACGTCCCGGTACCGTCGATCTATGGGCCTTCCGCAGACGAGAACAATCTCGGATAGCGGAAACTGATAGTTGTGGGACCTCGTCCGGGTGCAGGGGCGTCCCCCCGTTGTCCATTGTCCATTGACTGTTTGTCGATTGTGAAATGTGCCTCTTTCATTGTTCGCTCCGGCAAGCCGGCCAACGAACAATGAAAGGAGTTCATCGGACAATCGACAACAGTCAATGGACAATGGACAACCGGGGGGATGCCCCTGCAACCGGACGAGGACCCGAGTGATTCTTTCCGGACCAAACACTGTCCCGAAAGAAGTCACTGTCGATTACGCCACGACGTCATAGGGCCGCATCATCTCGTGGTCTTCATGCTCCAGAATGTGGCAGTGCCATGCGAACCGCCCCGGCTTCGCATGAGCAAAGTCCACGACAATGCGGGTCACTTCGGCGGGATGCGCAATCGCCGTATCTTTGAATCCCCGCTCGTATAGTTCGCTGGCTCTCGCCTGCCCTTCAATCTGAATGGGAAATGTCTTCATCGGCATGCGGCACGCCGACATGGCGTCGGATTTTTCGAAGCGGATCGGCTGCCGGTCCATGACGCTGAACAGGACGTCGTGGAGATGGATCGGATGGGCATCCGGAGTGGTGTTGTAGATTTCCCAGATCTCGACGGAGCCGGTTCTGGGCTTTTCCGTGACGGGATCCCCCCACATGAGCGGCATGGCCGACAGACCGGTTTTTGAATTTCCCATGACCTGACCGAGCGTCGGGAAAGCCCGCCCGAACTTGTCCGCGCCTTCAAAGAGCAGGACACCTCTTGTGGCGGCCGCAGCGTCCCGCTTTTCGTACGGCGCCGGGCCGGGATGAATCCGCGCCGGCAGCGACGCCGTTACTTCTGCGGCGCCGGTCAGCGCCGGCTTCACACGAAACTGCATGACAGCGCCATCGAGATTCGCCACCGGCGGCGCGCCCGCCGGAAACGGCTTCTTTGCGCGATTGATCATCGTCAATGTCTGTCCGGCAAACGGCCTGAAATCGAAGATCGCGTCGAAACGTTCGGCCGGCCCCATCAGCACATTGCCGCGAATGACGGGGACGGGCAGGAATCCACCTTCCGTGCCGATCACGCCAAAGGATCCGCCGCGGTCCATCGCCAGATCCAGAAACCGCGCGTTACAGCCATTGATGAACCGCAGGCGGTATCTTGAGGGCTCCACGTCAAACACCGGCCAGGTCTTGCCGTTCACGAGCATGCAGTCGGCGAAAAATTCGGCGAGCGTAGAAGGACCGCCCGGCCACTCCGCGCATCGGCCCGGAGCGGGCTGATCGGGATAGGCCCATGAACCGTCGGGATAAAACGCGCGATCCTGGATGACGAGCGGAACATCAAAACGCCCGCCCAGCGTGGGAAGAATGCCGCGCCTGATCAATTCGGCCTCGTTGTCGTCGGTCACCACGAAAGCGCCGGCCATGCCGGCATAAACGTTGAGCCGTGTAATGCCCAGAGCGTGATCGTGATACCAGACCAGTGACGCGCCAATCAGGTTCGGATAGTGGTGGATCATGGTTGCGTTCCGCAGGTCACTGCCCTGTTCGTATCCTACGGGCGATTGCCCCGAAGTTGCGGAATCGTACGTGGCGATGGTCTTGCCGTCCGGCGTCACCCAGGATTCGGAGTAGCCATCGGACTTCTCATCCACACCGATGCTGCCGTGTTTGTGCGCAATGAACCGCGCCTCCGGCTCACGCCGGTTGGTTCCGTGCAATGTCTTATCGACCACGGAAGCGGCCTTCGCCCTCGAGGCGTTCCCTGTTCTCAGAATGTGGACACGCGGATCAATGCTTTTGTAGTCGAACGTCAGCGTGGTCTCGACTCCTCGGATACCAACGACCGTCGGGCCCAGATAGGTGTGACCATAGTCCGACGACGCGCGATATCCCCAGCACGGAGTCTCCAGCTTCGGAAAGCCGGGGGCGTTCTGGGGCAGCGCCTGGCACTGAACCCGTTTTAGAGCAATTTGGTGCGATGGACCGGTGAGCAGCGGCCAATTTGCGCCGGGAATCGGAAGCGCGTCGACGAACCGCGGAATCACCTCAGGATCAAGGATGGGGGCAGTAAAGTGTCGATTCACGACGGTCTTGGCGTCCGCGGGCGCGCCGTGCCTCCACATCCATGGCGCCGCGAATCCGGCGCCGAGGGCCGCAGTTGTCTTGATGAAGTTCCGCCGGCTTCTCTTGCTCATGGGTTTCCCTGGATGCACCCGAGGCGCCACGGTTTCGACTGCCCTCTCCCAGCGAAGCTGGGAGAGGAGGGAACGAGCGCACCGAGCGACAGGCAAGAACAGATAATCAGGCGGTAAATCTTCTGCGGCAGGCGCGGCGGAACAACTCGAGAATCTGAACTATTTCTTCCGAGGGCGGGAAAGATCCATGATCGGCGGCTG
>DASUFH010000327.1:0-5806 GCA_036274645.1 Terriglobia bacterium | reverse complement strand
CCGTGACGCTGGAAAACCAGAATACCAGCGCGACGGACACATCTGTCCGACTGGAGATCCCCGCCGGATGGACCGTCTCACCGGTGGAACAAACCACACGACTCTCCAGGCAGGGCGAGAAGAAGTCCGTTTCATTCACGGTCACAGTCCCGGCCGGCGCGCCGGTCGGGAACTTCCCGATTCGGGCCGTCGCCCGTTCGGGTGGACGGGAGTTCCGCGAGGGATACACGACCATCGCGTATCCCCACATTGACACGCGCTACGTTCACGCCCCGGCTGAATCAACGGTGGAGATCTTCGATGTTCGCACCGATGTCACGTCCGCCGGCTACGTCGACGGCGCCGGCGATCGGGTTGCGGAAGCTCTCGAACAGCTGGATGTACAGGTAACCCACCTGAACGCCATGGACCTCGAATCGGGCGACCTGTCCCGCTTCCCCGTCATTATTCTGGGCGTTCGCGCCTACGCTGTGCGTCCGGATCTCGTGGCCAACAATTCGCGGCTGCTGGAATATGTCGAACATGGTGGAACGCTGGTCGTACAGTACAACCGATCCAACGAAGTTCCCAATATCCAGCTTGGGCCGTACCCGTTCACCATGACGTCCAACAATAACTTCCGGGTCACACGGGAAGACGCGCCGGTACGGATTCTCGACAGCGCGAATTCATTGCTGAACAGGCCAAACAAGATCACGGAAGAGGACTTCAACGGATGGGTACAGGAACGGGGTACCTACTTTCTCAGCCAGTGGGACCAACGTTACACCCCGCTGCTCGCAAGCAACGATCCGGGTGAACAACCCCTGCTGGGCGGCCTCGTTACGGCCAAATACGGCAAGGGAACCTACATCTACACCGGATATGTCTTCTTTCGGGAGCTTCCTGAAGGCGTGAAGGGCGCGTACCGGTTGTTCGCCAACCTGGTCAGCGCGGGAAAGTAGTCTCGGGTTTACGCGTTCCCCGCTTGTCCATTTCCCATTTCCTGTTATCCATTTCCCATTTCCTGCTATCGATTGTGACATGGACTTCTTTCATTGTTCGTTGCGGGGAGAACAGACAGGCAACGAACAATGAAAGAAGTACAGCGGACAATCGACAATAGGAATTTGAAAATGGATAACAGGAAATGGGAAATGGATAACCGGGGATGCGTACAATCGCCTACCGGACCCGGATCACGCTGAGATCGACCGTCATCGCGCTGCCTTCTTCAACGTGAATCGACTGTCCTTTCGATTCGAATGTCTCCGTGTACGACGGGTCGAGCCAGGCCCCGCGCTCGATGCCGTCCCAGGCAAATACCTTGTACTCGCCGGGCGGAAGCCCCGTGACCTCGAAACGTCCCGAAGCGTCGGTACTGGTCACCCGGTACATGTCGGTACGCAGAATCCGGTTGTGCACAGTGTCCGCAAAGAGAGTGACCGTCACGCTGGCCACCGGTTCCCGGTTCTCGTTGACGACGTGGCCTTCAATCACTCCGGGATTCGCTCCGACGAGAATCTCGAGCGCCAGTTCCGGTGGTTTCGCCTCGGCGCCGGATACCGCGGCGGCGTCCTGCGCCTGACGGAGCAACCGGGTGACATTTTCCGAATTGCCGTCGAGGTGGAGTCCGCCGTTCAGCACGTCGTCGTCGCCCAGGCGGATGGATTTGATATAGGCGTTGGGCCAGTTGTTTCGGGTGGGCGGCTCTGTGCCGTTCAGCGGCGGAAGCAGCGGATTCACATAAACGCGATAGTCGCCCAGCGCGAGATTCTCGATGGCGGGAAATTCGCCGGGAGTCAGCGGAATGGATGGCGCGTTCATCAGCGTGGGATCGCGCCACAGCGCCACGTTCAGATTGGACACGTCGGGCAGCCCCTTGGGCGGCTCCCCATCAAACTGCAGCCGTACCGGAATTTCGATCCCGGGACTCACGTCCATGAACACGCCGCTGACGTCGCCCCCCAGAACGTCGACCGTGCGCGAGGCGCGCACGGTCAATCCGGAGACAAACATATACGCCACATAGGAGCCCGGCACGACCTTCGGAAAGTCGAATGCGCCGGTCATCGTGTCCACCTGTGTCGCGTACGTGGGCCCATTGGGATCGAGCGGGGCAAGCCGCACGACGTTGAGGCCTCCGCCGCCGAATCCCAGACCGCCGCGCCCGGCGCCGAATTGGGGAACGGCCGGCGCCGCTCCGCGCGCTCCGGCGGCGGCGAGATCCTGGGCGCCGGGTAAAGCCGACAGGTTCAGCACCACGCCCTGCACGTGATAAGCGCGGATCGGATAAACGAAGATATCCGCCGCACGATATTCGATGCCCGGATCGACATCCACGGGAAGGGCGTCACGGCTGTCCGCGGTTGCCGGAAAGAAAATCGGCGAAAAGGTCTCGTCCGGCGCCAGTCCGTTACCCGGAGGTCGCGCGGTGACCTGACGCGGCGCCGAACGCGACGGATTCTGGTCTCCGGCCGGCGCGTCGGGATCTCTCACCAGAGCCGCGGCGCCGGACGCCGTTCCGTCAACAACCGCCACGCTGATGTAGTAGCGCCCGGGAATGAGTTCCCCCAATCGGTACTCTCCGAGATCGTCGGCGAGGGTCTCCTTGATGACCCTTAATCCTCGCTGGTTTTCCCGGATCGTGGGCTTCATCGCCCGTACGCGGGCGCCGGCCACGGGCTGCCCCGCACGGTTGGACACCCTTCCGACAATGGCGCCGCCGGGAGTCAGGACGACACTCAGTCCGGATCGCGTCTGACCGGAGGCCAGAGGGATTGCCTGCCCGGGACCGTCCACCCAGCGCTGACCGTACTCGGCCGGCCAGAATCCATCACGCCGGACAATGACACGATACGAGCCGGGAGTCAGATTCGGAAAAGCAAATCGGCCATCCTCGCCCGTGTTGTACGTCAAACCCTGCGGCCCGCGCAGTTCGACGATGGCCTTGGCCACCGGCTCGTTTGAGCCCACGCGGATGACGACACCGGCCAGTGAGCCTTTCGCCAGCGCAGGCTCCTGTCCACCGGCGGCAGACGACAGCGCGCACGTGAGGAGCGCGATCACGATGAATCCTGCAATACGCCTCATGGCTCGATGATGGCCTCCGATTCGCATTTAGCGGCCGGCAGCTGAAATCGCTTCGATGTCCACCATGGCTTCGCCTCCCTCGCGCACATCCACGGGAACACCACGGTTTTCGATCGTCTGGAGGTATTCGGGAACCTGCCAGATATCGCGTTCGATATTCTGCCAGGCGAACGCCTTGTACGAGCCGGGAGGAACTCCCTGGATCTGGAATCGGCCGAAATGATCGGTCCCGGCGGTCCGGAAGAGGTCCGCGCGCTTCCGGTAGGCGAGGTCCGGCACAAGGGCCACGGTCACATTGGCCAGGGTCTCGCGGCGGTCGTTATAGACGGCGCCGGTAACCCGGCCACCTGTGGCAAGAGTGATCTCGATCGGGCTGGACACTGCAGCCGAGGTGAGATGAAAGCCGTCACCGAGGGTATCGATGCCCTCGAAGCGCGCCGACTTCACGTACGTGTTTTCCAACCCCCTGGGTGGAGCTCCCGGAGACCACTGGAACGGGGTGATGAACGGCGCCACGAGCACGCGATAATCGCCCGGGCCCACGCCGTTCAGCATGAACGATCCGTCCGTCTGAACAGCGCCGCCGCGCCCCTGTGGGACCGGGGCGCCGACAATATCGGGATCGCGCGCAAGACTGATGGTGAGGCCGCGGGGAATTTCCCCGCCGGACGGCTCAATTTGGACCCGGCCCGCAAGGTCCGCGCCGGGTGTAAGCGCCAGCCGCAGATTGTCCGTGTCGGCAAAGCCGATATTGAGCGGCGCCCGGGCGCCCAACTGGATGGCCGCCGCCGCCGCGCCACGGTTCGGCTGTCCCCCCGTTCCAGGCGCCGCTCCGCGATTGGGCTGCGCCCCGGCCGGCCCACGAGCGCCGGGCCCCGCGGGGCTTGCGCCTCGGCCCTCGCCGCCCCTGCCGGCTTCGTCCGGCGGACGATAGGTTGCGCTGGCGTACAACACATAGAAGCCTGGAATGACGCCAGCGATGTCGAAATCACCCTTCGCGTCGGTCGAAGCTCTCGGCATGACGACCGTGGCGCTCCACTCCCGAGGCACGATGCGCACCTGAACGTTTACCGCGGGATCACCCGTGACGCCGTTGACAAGATTTCCCCGAACATGAAAGGACTGCGCCCGGCCGCGCGTCAGCAGGAAATCGATACCGGCAACGTTGACGCCCGCGCCGACGTCGACGGGCGCAGCGCGGTCCGGATCCGTATCGCCGGGATAATAGACGGTCACGCCGGTCTCCTCGAGCACGGCGCCGTTCGATTCAATCCGGCGCGTCACCACCGGCGCGAGGGTTTCTTCCCGCCGACCGC
Source organism: Terriglobia bacterium (assembly GCA_036274645.1). Classification (GTDB taxonomy): domain Bacteria; phylum Acidobacteriota; class Terriglobia; order 20CM-2-55-15; family 20CM-2-55-15; genus DASUFH01. Next base: position 1,418 of record DASUFH010000327.1, on the reverse strand, counting down.
CGGTACCCGGCTGCGGCACGACCGCCGTGGCTTCGCGGCCGCGGGAGTCTTCCGGCGTCACGGCCACGTAATATCGGCCCGGCGGCAGCCAGAAGAACCGGTACGCGCCCAGGTCGTTGGCCTGAATGGATTGGAGGATATACAGCTTCCGGCGGCCGCCTTCATAGAACGGCTCGAGGACCTGAACCCGGGCGTGAGCCAGCGGTTCGCCATCGCCGTCGAGGACGCGGCCGCTGACGCCACCCGTCGGCGCCAGCGCCAGATCGATGTTCTCCACATGCTGGCCGTCCACCACCGGGATCGTCGCGCCGCGGCCGTTGAAGCTCCGCTGCATGTATTCGGCCGGCGTGTACGCGCCACCGGCGACGGTGGCCACGGCGCACCATCCTCCGGCCCGCATGTTTTTGAACGTGAACCGGCCATCGCGATCCGTCGTCGTCGTCAGCACATCGGGAGGGTTGGAAAAATTGCCGCAGTCGGTCCGGCGAATCTCCACCGACGCGCCAGGGATGGGCTGGTTCGAGCCCATCGCGACCACCGTCCCCGACAGCGTCGCCGTTCCCGGAGGCTGCTGCGGCTGGGACTGGGGCTGCGGCGGCCCCGCGGCGCCACGCGGCGCAGGCGTTCCCCGCTGCGCCCCGGAAACGAACGGCAGAAGGGACGTGAATGTTAAAAATATCGCAGCTGATAGCGCAGCAAGGCCCGGCTTCTGCATGTGATTCGTCGAGGACTCTACCCAAAGCCGGACATCGTTGTAAAGCATGTTTCCCGCCCGCTTGTAGGGACGGCCTATGACCGCCCGGCATTTCAAAGATTTCCATTCCGAAACGTTGGGCGGTCATAGACCGCCCCTACAAGCAGACTCAAAATGTTTCCGCTACTGAGGCGAAGCGCTCCCCGATTGTCCATTGTGAGTTGGCTGTTGTGCGATGTGTAATGGATTTGGCTGAACCGCCCATTGACCCAGTGTCTCATTGACCAACGGGTCATCGGGTAATTCCGCCAGGTCCATTACACATCGCACAACAGCCAACTCACAATGGACAACCGGGGGAGGAGATCCCACCGCCCGGATGTCAATATGTTGGATGGGCCTGTCCCCCACGCCATTTCTCATCTGATCGTTCGATTGACATACCTCTGGATACGCCCCTAGAATCATTTCTGTTGCTTATGAGGCTGAATGGCGGTCTCGGCGCCTTCCGAAAACGAAGGCGCATTTTCATTTAGGCTATGAAGTCGGTCTTGTATGTCGAAGAGGACTTCGTCGCCGGCCTCCTGCGGGAGTATTTCGTTGCCAGCCGGAACAGCGCCGAATTCTTTGGGCGCGGGGCCAACGGATCTCTTGCCGACAAACTGTCGCGGCATGCGGTGGACTTGTTCCTGGCGCAGTCCGAGGATCCGGATACACTGACGAA
>DASUFH010000326.1:0-17143 GCA_036274645.1 Terriglobia bacterium | reverse complement strand
CCTGCAAGCAGACGGGACCTCAAAATGCCTTCTCTCATGCCGGCCGCCTCGTGACCAGAATGGCGCATCCGAACATGAACGCCGTAAACGCCACCGACACGGCGAGAGATACCGCCTGTCCGGGCAGGTTCGCGGTGGCCGGTGAGGCGCCGTAAATCGACCAGCGCATCGCGGACAGGCCGTAAGCCACGGGATTGATCCGAACCACGGCGCGGAGCCACGCCGGCGCCGTCGACGCCTGAAAGACCGCGCCGGACAGGAACCACATCGGCAGCAGCAACAGCATCATGATCCCGTGAAATCCCTGCGTCGAATCGAGCTTCCAGGCAATGATGTAGCCCAGCGCCGTCAGACCGAATGATACGAGGGCCGCAATCACCAGCACGGATGGTATGGCGCTGAGCGGAATACCCGCCAGCGGCGCCAGCAGCATGAACAACGCGCCCTGGATCATGGCGAGGGACGTCCCCCCGAGGAGTTTGCCCAGAACAAAGGACGAACGCGGAATAGGCGAGATCAGCACGGCCTGCAGGAATCCTTCCTTCCGGTCTTCGATGATCGAGATGGTCGAGAAGATCGCGGTGAACAAGAGCACGAGCAGAACGGTCCCCGGAAAGAAGTATTCCAGATAGCCCATCGACTCCCCTGCCGGGCCGACCGCAACGAACGAACTGCCGACGCCGGAGCCGATCATCAGCCAGAAAATCAACGGCGATCCCAGCGCGCTGCCGATGCGGGAACGCTCGCGGAAAAACCGGACGAGTTCGCGTTTCCAGAGGACGAGCGCGCCGAGCAGAAACGTGCTGCTCATGATGCTTCCTCCCAGAACCGGTGCCCGGTGCGCGCAATGAAGACGTCTTCGAGCGTCGGACGCGAAAGCCCGACCGAGTCGATCATGTCGGGAAACGCGTCGACCACGGCGGCCAGAAAGGTATGGCCGCGTTCGCGCTCAACGCGCAAACGTCCGGCCACCGCTTTGACCTCGACGCCGAACTTCGCCTGGATCGCCGCGCGGAGTTTCTCGGGATCCTTCGTATCGATCGTGATGACGTCGCCGCCAATCTCGGACTTCAACGCCTCCGGCGAGCCAATGGCCACGACGCGCCCCTCGTTGAGGATCAACACCCGATCGGCGCGATCCGCTTCGTCGATCAGATGGGTCGTCACCAGGATGGTCACGCCCTGAGCGCGCAGTTGCTCGAGATAGATCCACAGGTCGCGGCGCGCGCCAGGATCGAGCCCCACCGACGGTTCGTCAAGGATCAGCAGGCGCGGCTGGTGCAGCAGGCCTCTCGCCAGCTCCACCCGGCGCGCCAGACCGCCGGACAACGATTCCACCCGGCTGGACGCCCGGTCCGCAACCATCATGCGGTTCATCAACTCATCCACGCGGTTCGTCAGCGCGGCGCCGGTCAGTCCATATAGTTGACCGTGATAGCGCAGGTTTTCCAGGACTGTCAGCTTCTTGTCGAGGCTGGGATTCTGAAAAACCACGCCGATCGCGCGCCGGACTTCGGCGGCCTCGCGCTGAACGTCCCATCCCAGGACACGGGCCGAGCCTTCAGCGGGCGGAAACGCTGTCGATAGAATCTTGAAAAGGGTGGTTTTGCCGCCACCATTCGGACCCAGCAGCGCAAAGATCTCTGCCGGACGCACATTGAAGGTGACGTCTGCCAGCGCGCGGCGCGAGTTATAGGAATGTCCCAGTCCGGAAGCTTCGACGGCGGCGGCGGTGGACACGGTAGCCTTCACACCTTATCCAGTGTCATCAGCGCCAGCAACGCCGGCAGATAGACGATCGACACGCGCAGCAGGCGTTGCGCATAGGTATTGGATCGAAACAGGGCCACGGCAACACCGTATGCCAGATAGATAAATCCGAGAAGGAGGCCGCCCCAGAGGTAGTAATGCCCGGTGATGCCAAACAGGGCCGGCAGCAGGCTGACGGGAATCAGCGCGCAGCAGTAAAAGATGATCTGACGTCCGGCGGCTTCGCCGCGTGTGTGCACCCGGAAACCGCCGCGGGCATAGTCTTCGGTGAAGATCCACGCGATGGCGAAAAAGTGCGGCATCTGCCAGAGGAAGAGAATGGCGAACAGCGACCAGGCCGCGGCGTCAATTTCACCGCGAGCGCCTGCCCATCCCATCAGGGGCGGCATGGCGCCGGGGAACGCGCCGATCAGCGTACACCACGGCGTACGCGTCTTCAGAGGCGTATACACGAAGATGTAGGCGGCCAGCGTCAAGACTCCGAGCAACGCCGTCAGCGCGTTTACGAAAACCGTCAGATACACCGCCCCGGCCACGGCGAGCGCCGCGGAAAACGCCAGCGCTTCCAGCGGCAACACCCGGCCGTCGGGCAATGGCCGCATCCGCGTCCGCTGCATCCGGGAATCGAATTCGCGCTCGTAATACTGGTTCAGCGCGCCCGCTCCGGAGGCCACCAGTCCGGAACCGATAACGGTGTGAAGCAACAACAGAAGCTGAAGTTCGCCCGGCGAACCCATGTAGAAGCCGACGACGGTCGTGATCAGGACGAGCAGCGTGATGCGCGGCTTGGTCAGTTCGATAAAATCGCCGACTCTTGTCTTGCGGTTGACCGCGCCGAGCTCTCCTACCGACATGACGGCCTCCGCCGCAAACAGGACGCCGGCCGGCGCGCGGCGGTGAACTCGCAGAAAAATGTTGGTCGATCGAGGCTCATGAAACGTTTCAACATGGACGGTTACAAACCGGAGGCAGGCGTCACTTCAGCGCGGCCGGTCATGACGCCGGACGCGTCGTCAGCCCGCCGGAGAACTCGAGGGATACCGTGGAGCAAACCGCCGGAAGGGCGGCGCGCATCAACGCGCCGCCCTTCCGGAACGGCCAGGCTCGCAACGCGAGCAATCACAAAACCGGGGCCTTACTTCCCTTCAGCCTTGAAGGTAAAGTCGGCATGCACCATGCCGCTGTCGGTGACCTCCACCATCTGCTTCTGCGAGCCGAGCTTCTCGTGCCAGGCCGTCACTTCGTACTTGCCCGGGGGCAGCTTGATCTCGTACTGGCCGCCCTTGGCGGAAACCGTATGGTACGGATGATCGAAAACACCGATCCAGGCGCCCATCCAGGGATGAACGTCGCACTTCACCTTCAGCGGCATTTCCGGCTTGTCGAACTTCTGCTCGTTTTCCGCGCCCTTCACCGGCTGCGCGAAGTTGAACGGCGTATTCTTGTCGGCCAGCGCGTGAATGTTGTGCGCGGTATCGTCGCTGTTCGTAATCTTGATTGTCTGCCCCGTCTGCACGGTGAAGGCGTGCGGCACATAGTGGCAGCCGTGCTGGTCGATCACAACGGGCGAAGACGGAACCGGGAACTTCTTCCCTTCAATTCCGGAGCTGATGTAGACAATCACGTTGTCAAGGCCACCATCCGTCACCACGTACTCTTCCGCGCGGGCGTTGGGATCCTGCGGGCACTTCGGATCCGCCTTCATCTGAATCTTCGGATTCTCCGGAACGGCGCCCTCAAACGAGATCTTTCCCATCAGCGTGGCGGTAGCCGCGGGAGCTTCACTCTTCGTGGGCTGGGTTTCCTCCTTCTTTTCCTCTCCCCCACCGCACGAAGCCAGGGCAAACATTAAACCGATTCCAACGATGTATAACTTTTTCCGCATTTTTTTGCTCTCCACTTAGGTAAAGGAACGCTAATGTCAACAGTCCAACAGCCGACTATAGTTGAATACTGCCAACCTTCTCAATCGATTTCGCGAAACCTCGACTGCGCAGAGGAATTGGGGACAGGGAGCAATTTCGCTTTCGCGAAATTGCTCCCCGTCCCCAATTCTTTCTCCTAACGCGAGGACGCGCCGACAGCCCCGGACCGGCGGCCTCCCGTCCCGAGAAACAGATAGTCCCGGACCGCTTCCATCTGCGCCTTGGCGTCTCCACCGAGTACGTCAGGGAACGGAGTCTTCACGCCATTCTCCCAGTTCTGCGGCATGCTGATACCGGGCGAAATCTTTCCCGGATCCGGCAGGAACCTGAGCAGCCACTCCGGTCTCAGGCGCTCTGTAACCAGGGCCAGGTTGGGCGCGGCAATGGAGCTTTCCTGTTTGCGCGGCGTGGACCCGATCGGGTGACAGTTTGCGCACTGGAACTGCGTGAACAGGAATTCACCCGCCTTCACCTTTTCCGGCGTCGATTCGACCGCCGTCGAGATGAACGGATACGCCGCGTGATCCAGCGCGGAGAAGTATTGCGTGACCGTTCCCAGTTCCGTCTCCGAGAAATGGAAGGTCGGCATGCGCACGTCGAGGAAGCCTCGTATCTTCACCTTCCCCGGATCACTCAGGAAATCCTTGAGCCACATCGGCTGAGTCTTCAGCCCCTGCGTATTCAGGTTCGGCGGCCAGCGATCCTGTTCGGAAATCGTGGTCCGGATATCCCGTCCGGCGCCCTCGATAATGTGGCAACCCTTGCAGTTCTTTTCCGCGATCAATTGCCGGCCGGCCAGCACCGCCGCCGGCGCCGGGTCACGGACCTCCCTGGACACGCGGTCTTTCACGAGACTGGTCAGCACCATGACGATGGACGACACCTGCTTGTCGCTGAACCCGAAGTTGGGCATGCGCAGCAGTTCGTCGGGACGCTTGATTCGCCCATCATCGAAGACTCGCGGATTCTTCAGCTTTTGCGTGTACCAGTCGGCGCGATCGTGCTCGATTTTCAAGAAGCCAAAATCGAGCTGCGAGATCAGCTTGCTGCCCGCCTCGCTCAACTCCGTGCCGATGGGTTGCGCCTTCTCGAAGCCCGGAATGTCATGGCAGCCGAAGCAGCCATAGCGATTGACCAGGCGCTCTCCGGCATACATGTTCTTCTGGGTCAGGTTCATGCCCTTGATTTTTTCTTCGGCTTCGATGCGGGTCGAACCGGCGCTGAGCAACTCGATCACGACCTCATCCAGGGCCTTTTCGTCCACCACGGGAGGCTTCCTGGCTTCCCATTCCGGGTTCCGCTTTGACGAAAGATACGCGGCAATATCGGCCGCTTCATCATCGGACAGGCGGAGGCTCGGCATCTTGCTCTTCGACCAGACCTTGCGTGGGTCCTTGACCCAGTTGTAGATCCAGCTGGCCGAAACCTTGCTGCCCTGGTTTTCGAGGTTATAGCCGTGACGGCGCCGGATCTGGCTGACGTCGGAGTTCTCATCGAGCGCCCCGACGGCGTGACAGCCGAAACAACCGACCGTCTCGACCAGTTTCTTGCCCCGCTCCGCGCTGCCGTTGGTTCGTCCGGCGGGGAGGGTTTTCGGCGTGGACTTCGACCAGATGAACTCGGTGATGGCGTTGATTTCCGCCTCGTTCCGTTTGTCAAAATCCGTGCCGTTGATCACGCCGCTGTTGTTGGTGTTGTACCAGAACTTCGGCATGCGGGCTTCCGCCTTGAATTCCTTCGGGTTGGCCAGCCACTTCCGCATCCAGTCCTTGGTGAGCTTGCCGGAAACCGTTCCCAGATCCGGCCCGACCTTGCTCACGGTCTCGTAACCGGGAATCTTGTGGCAACCGAAACATCCATACATCCGGATCAGGTCGCGTCCGGCGTTGAGCGCCGGCGCCTGAGGAACCTCCGCGCCGGTGTGGCATTTGTAGCAACCCGACTCGACCTTGTCGAGCGCCAGCATCGGCGTTTCGAGGAACTCATCGACATGCCAGCCGTACTTCTTCGTCCATTCCTCTTTCTGCTCTTCCGTGCGCGGCGTGTGGCCGGCGTCCTGGAAGCTCGTGGCCCGGTCCAGACCGCTGTGGCAGGTCGTGCAGCCAAAACGGTCGATGGGATGAGGTGACGTCGTGGAGAGGAACAGGTCCAGCTTGGGATGGGTCTTGTACGGTTGCTCCGCCTCCTCCCAGACCTTCTGATCGATACCGAGATGGCAGGTCGTGCAGCGGTCCACCCGGGGAACCTGCTTGAACGGATGATCGTTGTAGAGATTGCTCAGCAGAATCTGCTGCACCTTCTCCGAGGCGTTCAGCATATCGAGCACCGGCGCGTTGCGCAGCAGGGTGACGACGCGTCCGGGATTCAGATTGGTTTCCCGGATCTGCAGCCGGCTGATGTCCGCATTCAACTGGTCCATCTGCTTCTGCAGGTCGTCGCGCTTGCTCGTGAACGCCGCCAGTTCGTCCTTGCTCCTGGCGATGTCAATCGTCAGTTGGTCGCGCTCCATCTGGTAGGCGTTCAGCTTCGCTTCGGTGTCCTGCATTTTCTCGCAGACCTTCACCGCGTTGGGCGCCTCGTGAGCGTTGGCCTCGTCGCACTCGTACTTTTCGGAATCGTAGATGGCCTTGGTGAACTGATAATTCTGGTTCACCGCGTAGTAGCGGCTGTTCTGGCCGCCGAGCGTCTTTTCGATCGTCGCGATCTCGCCGTTATGCTGGTCGAGTTCTTCCCGCGCCGCGTCAAGCTGCTTCTGGATCTCCGCCTGCTTGTCCTTGTCGATCGCGTCCCGGGCTTCCTGCATGTCCTCCCGCGTCTTCTCGATCGCCATGCGGTTGAACTCGCGCTGGTACTTCTTCCACTCGCGCGCGTAGTCGGCCATCATCATGGCGACGGTGAACCCGAACAGCAGCAGGCTGGATATCGCGAACCACTTGTGCAGCGTATCCACCTTGTACAGGCGGTCCGACCGCTTCTCGATGTTGAACGCGGAATGTTTTTTAGCGGGCGTTGGAATCGGCGGTTTCTTTTGTGCGCCGGGTGTTTCTTCGCTCACAGTTTTCTCTCTTCGCGTTTTATTAAAGCCGGGATTCTCAAATGTTGAAGAAGTATTCCGGAATCCCGACGATATATTTCAGGTTAAACAGCCACCGCAACGCCATCTTGATCGGCAGTGAAGTCATGCACAGCAACAGGAACATCATCACGTTGTAGCGGGCCGGCCCCAGCCGCTCATAGAAGCCCTTGAACCATTTCTTCGCGAACAGCGGCGGAAGCACAAGGAAGTACGCCAGAATCGCGATGAATCCGAACATCTCCCGGATCAGCGGATTCGTGGGCAACCCCATCCCCAGGCCCTTGACCCAGATGTATTCGGACAGGTTCACGTTCACCAGGGGCTCAAGCTTGTGCAGGTCCCAGTATTCGTAGGGACCGAAGAAGTTCCAGTTCGGACCGCGCAGGAACGTGCCCAGAATGACGAGCAGGATCCACAGAATCAGGAACCCGAACAGGAATGTTCCAATTTCCCACTTCCGCTCTTTCAGCGTGTAGTAGCCGTTGCCGCGCGGGTTCGTGTCTATATAAGGTATGGCCCCCAACCCCACAATGATGAGCCCCGGAAAGACCACGCCGGCCAGCCAGGGATCGAAATACACGAGCATTTCCTGCAGGCCGAGGAAGTACCACGGCGCCTTGGACGGATTGGGTGAAGCGCCGGGGTTGGCCGGCTCTTCAATGGGGGCCTGCAGAAGAATCGACCAGCCGATCAGGATCACCGTCAGCACCACCAGACAGATCAGCTCGGTATAAACCAGATCCGGCCAGGTCAGCACTTTTTCGGCGGTTTCATCCTGTTCGATGAGCGGTTTGCTTTCGGTGGTCCGCCGGTCATTGCGTACCGCTTCGCGCAGCGAGAACCAGGTGAAAAACGGAACCAGGAACAACATGCCCACGATCGGCACGTTGTCGGGTTTGGTGACGATCTTCCGGAAGTTCTCATCGAACATGCTCAGGATGAGGAAGATCACCATTGCCAGGAACACGAGCGGTCCGGATTTGTTGGAGTAGAACTTCTCCGGAAACTTGAGCGACAGGAGCAGCAGTACCGCGGATCCGAGAATCAGGATCTTCGGGTCGGACAACCAGTTGATTGCTTCTTTTATGAATTCCATCGCCGATTCCCTGTTTCTATAGAGGTCCGGAGATTCCGCCGTCGCGGCGGATACGCCAGAAGTGAATCGCCATCAGGAACCCGGCGATCAGAGGCAATCCCACGCAGTGCAGCACGTAGAAACGCAGCAGCGCGCTCTCGCCGACAAACCGTCCGCCGAGCAATCCGAATCGCGCGTCGCTGGCGTTCGTCACAAATGGAATGCCACTGATGTTCAGCAGAGCGGCGCCAGGGCCTTCATGCCCCATGAATGGCGTGGCCCGGGCCATGTTGCTGCCGACCGTGATGGCCCAGATGGCCAGCTGGTCCCAGGGCAGCAGATAACCGGTGAAGCTGAGCAGCAGGGTCAGCACCAGCAGAATGACGCCGACGTTCCAGTTGAACTCCCGGGGGGGCTTGTACGAACCCGTCATGAACACGCGGTACATATGGAGCCATACGGCAATCACCATGGCGTGCGCGCCCCAGCGATGAATTTCGCGCATGATGCCGAGGGGCACCTGCTCGCGCAGATCGCGGATATCGACGTAGGCGTATTCCAGCGTCGGCCGGTAATAGAACATGAGGAGCAGGCCGGTGAAGGTCAGCACCAGGAACAGGAAGAAGGTGATTCCGCCCATGCACCAGGTGTAGCGCATGCGGATGCCCGACTTGCGCACCTTGACGGGATGAAGATGCAGAAACAGGCTGCCCAGCATGACGAGCATCCGTTTCCGGTCGGAGTCCGGGACGCCGACGCGAAAAACGGACCGGTACAACTGGGTTTCCTGAATGGACTGCCCGATCTTCTCGGGCGACGCGCCCTTGAGCGCGGTTTTGATTCGCTCGATGATATTGGCCATGAGTAATTAAACTTTCAGAAAGGACTGCGGGTTCTTCCACTCGCCTTTTTCGTACTGGAACTTCTTGCTCTTGTCGACGAGGATCTGCCCGTCGTCGGCGAGTGAAATCGAGTAACGCTCGAGCGGCCGCGGCGTCGGCCCCTCGAAATTGATGCCGTTCTTGTAATAGCCGCTGCCGTGACAGGGACACTTGAACTTCTGCTCCGACTCGAGCCAGTTGGGGGTGCACCCCAGATGCGTGCAGACCGTCGACAGCGCGTAGATGCTCATGGCGCCGCTGTCGGGATCGACGGCGCGAACCAGCCAGACGCCGAAACGCTGCTTGAAGCGCTCGTCGACCTGTCCGACCTGGATCTCGTTCGGCAACCCCGCCTTGAACGTCGATGGCGGCTCAAACAGCACATTCGGAAACATGAAACGGCCGGTGGCCGTCAGCGTGGCCACCAGGGACGCGGCGAACGCGGCCCAGGCCAGGGTCATCCACGACAGGAATGACCTGCGCGGCATGGTCGACTTCGCCGCCGCGGGCTTTGGCGCAGCCGCCTGCGGCCTGGGCGCCGCGGGCTGCGACGGAGTGGACGGCGTTGGCGTTCCCGGCTTCGGGGACGCCGATTCCTCGTGACTCATATTGCTCCCGTGGGATTTTCCAAAAGGTTATGAAAATTCAAAACTTCTTCAATGATTCAACGGCCTTCAACGACGCGTCCCGCACCCGCAGGTCCGGATCGGCCTGACTGAGCGCTGCGACCTTTTCGCGGGCGGGTTCGTAGTTGAGGCGCGTCAAGAGTTCCACTGCGGTCACACGCAGAGTGGCTTTTTCTTCGGGTTTGAGACCATCCAGCTTTTCAACGTAATCGTAGTCCAGCAATTGCATCAGCACATCCGCGCCGCCGGCGTCGCCCAGCTGCGCCAGCGTCATCGCCGCGTTCCAGCGCACGTCCGATTGCCGGTCCTCCAGCAACACCTGCAAATCCCTGCCGGCAAGGTCCTTTACCGCGGCGCGATCCTTGAACGCTCCCAGAACGTATGCGGCCATCCGCCGCACCGCCGGATCTTCGTGATGGAGCACGCCCAGCACCCCTGGAACCGCGGCATTATCGCCAATCGCGCCCAGAGCCCACAAGGCGTTTATTTTGCTTTCAATCGGACTGTCGCCAAGCCCTTCCAGCAGGGCCGGCACGGCCTTCACTTCGCCCAACTGGCCCAGCGTCAACGCGAGCAACTGGCGAACGTTCGCATCGTTCCGGCTCTTCTCATAGACCGCCAGAACCTTCTCGGGAAAATCCGTCTTCTGAATTCGTTCCTTGTTCGCAACAATGGCGTTCGACAGACCGTAAGCGGCCTGTCCCCGCGTGTTCCGCTCGAAATAGCCGTCCCCGGGATGCGATTGAATATCGTTCAGGTACGATTCCGGGCTTCGTTCCTCGTGAACCACGTACCCGAACAGCACGAAAACCCCGACGCAGATACCGATGATAATGAGCGGGAAAAGAAAGAATTGCGCGATCAGCAGCGACGCCGGTCTCCGCGCCTCCTGGGCTTCGTCCTCAGTGGGCAGCGGAGTGACATTGGGCTTACTCAGTTCCATATACAGGCGAGATCCATACTCCTACAGTCAAATCAGCAAGTTTAACGGGTCATCTCCCGTGACGCAAGCGCGCTTTCGGCTGCAAAATTAGCGCCTGTAAGGGCGGTCGCTGACCGCCCGACGTTTCGGGGTGGGAATCTCTTGATTTCACAGAAATTCACCCTGAAAAGCCGGGCGGTCATAGACCGCCCCTACAAGGAGACGGGGACCAGGATGCCTCCGTTCGCCTTCATAACTCCTACACGCCGACGGCGCGGCGCCGCGTCACGCGATGATAGGCGTCCAGATACCGGCGGGCCGAAGCCGCCCAGCTGAAATCGGCGGTCATGCCATTCACCATGATCGTTCGCCACACGTCGGGCTTCTGCCAGAAGCTCAGGGCGCGCCGGATGGCCCACATCAGGGCGTCGGTCTCGTATCGTCCGAAGCGGAATCCCATTCCCGTTCCCGCATCCGGGTCGAACTCCGGAACCGTATCGGCCAGTCCGCCGGTGGTCCGCACGACGGGAACTGTTCCATAGCGCATGCTGTAAAGCTGGCTCAAGCCGCAGGGCTCATAGCGCGAGGGCATCAGGAAGATGTCCGCGCCGGCCTCGATCCGGTGCGCCATGGCGTTGTCGTAGGCGAAAACCATGCCGGCCCGCTCGGGATGGCGCGCCGCAATTGCGCCGAGCGCCGTCTCGGTCTGCTTATTCCCGGTCCCGATCATCACGAAATAGACGTCCTCCTTGAGAATGGATTCGAGCGAGGGGGCCACCAGATCGAATCCCTTCTGGACATCGATGCGCGACACCATGGCCAGGACCGGCCGATCGAGGTTCGGATTGGGGAATCTGAACTCCTCCAGCAGGAGACGTTTGTTCTCGCGCTTCCCGGCCAGATCCGACGCGCTGTAATGCGCCGCAATCAGCGGATCCGTGGCGGGATTCCACTCTTCCGTGTCGATTCCGTTCAGAATCCCCATGACATCCGCGCCGCGCGCGGCGACTACGCCTTCCAGTCCGTAGCCGAATTCCCGGGAGTGGCTGATTTCGCGGGCATAGGTTTCGCTGACGGTGGTGATCAGGTCCGCCAGCGCGATTCCCGCCTTCATGAAGTTCACGCTGCCGAAAAACTCGAATGGGCTTCCCGGATAGAAATCGTGGCCGGCGAACCCGGCGCGAAGCAGGGTGTCGCGGCTGAACAGTCCCTGGTAGCCCATGTTGTGAATCGTGAATACGGACCCGGCCTGCCGGAGCCCGCCGTCCCGCTGAACGTAGGCGGGAACGAGCCCGGTCTGGTGATCGTGGCAGTGAACGATATTGACGCCGGGCAGGGCGGCCCGCAGAAACTCGACGGCCGCGCGTTGAAAGAAGATCCAGCGGTCCACCTGATCCGGATAATCGACGCCGGTGTCCGGATCGACGTAGATGCCCGCCCGGCCGAAATAGGTGTCGTTGCCGATCAGGAAGGCGCGGACATTCGACCGGGGAATCGTTCCGCAATGGACATCAAACGGGACGCGGTCGGGTCCGACGACCGTCTCGCCACGGGGAAACGGGTCGTACGGCGCAAAACCATACCGCCCGAGATCGATCGATCCGTAGCGCGGCATGACCACCGAAACCCCGGCGCCCAGACGTTCCAATTCGATGGGCAGCGCGCCAACCACGTCGGCAAGACCGCCCGCCTTGGCGAACGGCACAGCCTCGGCTGCAATCATCACGATTTTCAGAGCATCCATTGAAGAACTCAGCTGCGCCTTTCCCAACTGCGGCCGTTCATAGTATCGTAACCGCCACAATGCTGATAGGACTAACGGGGCGCAACGCGTCCGGCAAAGGCGAAGTGGCCCGGTGTCTTGAGGCAAAGGGATTCCATTACCATTCCCTCTCCGATGTCATCCGCGAAGAGGTCCGGTCCCAGGGCAAGGAACTGACTCGCGAAAACCTGATCGCGACCGGCAATGAATTGCGCCGGCGTTTTGGACCGGCGGTCCTGGCCGAGCGTGTGCTCGAACGCCTGCCCGAAGGCGCGCACGGCGTCATCGACTCGATCCGCAACCCGTCCGAGGTGATGGCGCTCCGCAAGACAAAATCGTTTCGGCTGATCCGGATCGAAGCGCCGGTGGACCTGCGCTTCGAACGCGCGAAGACGCGGCAGCGCGAAAAGGAAGCGGTGTCGCTCGAGCGGTTCATCGAACTGGAAACGATCGAACTGAGCGGCGACACCGCATCCCAGAATCTGCTGGCGGTCGAAGCGCTCGCCGACGAGACCCTGGACAACAGCGGGACACTCGACGAACTGCGCGCCCGCGTCGACACGCTGGCCGCGCGCCTGCTCAGCCGGGTTCCCCGTCCGGACTGGGATCGCTACTTCATGGACATTGCGACGGTCGTCGCGTCACGGTCCAACTGCATGAAGCGTCATGTGGCGGCCATCATCGTGCGCGACAAGCGCGTGATCTCCACCGGTTACAACGGCACCCCACGCGGCACACGCAACTGCAACGAGGGCGGCTGTCCCCGCTGCAACAACATGGCGGCTTCCGGCACGCAGCTGGACGAATGCCTGTGCTCCCACGGCGAGGAAAACGCGATCGTGCAGGCGTCTTACCACGGGGTGTCGGTGAAGGATGCCGTCATCTACAGCACGTTTGCTCCCTGCCTGATGTGCGCCAAGATGATCATCAATTCCGGGATCCGCGAAGTGGTCTTTAACGCGGACTACCCGCTCAACGACTCCGCATTCCGCCTCTTCGAAGAAGCCCGTATCGTCGTGCGCCGCCTGCCGGTCCAAAGCTGACGCGGCGCCCGGCGCCGTAACGCCCTGGCAAAATCCGGGGATGTCCAGGAATGGACGGCCTTAATCATTACCGGATTCCGCGACTGTTTTGGGCAACCTGACGAAACAATCCACTCATGTCTGGGCTCCAACGTGCTCCACGACCACCTGCGGAAGTGTGCAGGTCCGCATGTTCTGCGTGGCTCGCCATTGTGAGATTTTGGGCGGTCATAGACCGCCCTACAAAGCGAAATTTTCAGCTGAACTAGGTACTTGCCGGGCGCAAGATCGGTCAGGGGGAGTCTTTCGGGACGAGATCCCGGGCTTAATGGGACATCGCGTAGATCATGAAGTTGATGCCCATCCGGTAGACCTGGCCGGAATAGAGTTCCGGATAGCAGGGCTGATCCATCCATTCCCACGCGTCTCCAAGATCGGAGTTGTAGGTGACGAGGACCATCATGGCCCTCCGTGAAAAGGTCATCCTACCCGAGAACTGCCCGATTTCACGGAAATCCGATCTGTCGCCATCGACCATTGAAATCCTGCCATCCGAAAAAAACCAGATTTATCCGGGCCCTCCCTCACGTGCTAGTCTTTTATCCGTCGAAAGCACGAATCTTTTCCTGGAGCGTGACGATGAAGCACTTATTCTTTGCATTGTGTGTGGCTCTGTTGCTCTCGACGGCCGTTGGTTCGGCCCAGCAGCAACCGAAAAAAGCAGTCATCGAAGGCGTCGTTTCGGCGGTGGGAACGGCGGCCCCGATTCCGGCGGCGCGGGTCACGCTGGCGCGACAGGGGCGTGGAGCGCCGGGAATCGCCGGAGCTGCGGATCGGGTTGCGCCGCCGGCGCCGGGACAACCTGGGGGACCAGCCGGCCCCCGCGGGGCGCGGGGAGCGGGGCCGGCCTTTCAGCCGATCCCGCCGGTCATGACCGATGAAGCGGGACACTTCGTGTTTCAGGACGTCGATGAAGGCAGCTATACCATCAGTGTCATTGCCAACGGATACGTGGGGCAAAGCTATGGTCAGCGGTACTCCGGCGGACCGGGAACACCGATCAACGTCGTTGCCGGCCAGGAATTCAAAGACGCCGCGGTTGCGCTGACACCCGCCGGAAACATCAGCGGCCGGATCGTCGATCCTTTCGATCAACCCCTGATCAACGTGCCCATTCAGGTGTTTCGCTACTCCTATGATTCAACCGGCCAGCGGTCCTATCAGTCGGCCGGAAACGCCGTCACCGACGATCGCGGCGAATATCGCATCTACTGGCTCACGCCTGGACGTTATTACCTGCAGGCCGGCAGCGTTTCCGCCGGGCCGAATTCCATGCTCGACATTGCATCCACGATGCTGGCTCCGTTCGGCGCCTCGACGCCGAACGCCAACATCATGCCGATCCCGCTGAACTACGCCTATTACCCCGGCGTCACCAGCGTAGCCGATGCGCGTCCCATCGACCTGCTGCCCGGCGCCGAGGTCGGCGGCATCGATCTGAGACTGACGCCCCGTCCGAAAACGTTCCGCGTCCGCGGACGGTTGATTGATCCGCGAACAAACATGCCGCCCGCCAACGCGTCCGTCACGATATCCCCGCAGAGCCTGGATCCGACGCTGGCCGGCCTGTCTCTGGAAATGGTGGCCGCGGACTTGCCGAGCGTGAACTACAACGCCGCAACGGGGGGCATGGATTTTCGCGATCTGCGTCCCGGTATCTAAACCGTGACGGCCGGCGCGCAGGACGGGCAGGTGGATCCCCGGCAGGTGGATCCCCGCCAACTGGATCCCCGCCAGTTTGACCCAACGGCGGGAGGGTTCGGCGGCGCGAACTTCGTGGCGCCACGCCGCCTCACCGGAACGGCGACGGTGGTCGTGTCCGACCGCGACATCGACAACCTCGTGGTCACGGTCACGCCGGCGGCAACAATCCAGGGCCAGATCCGCGTCGATGGCCAGATTCCTCCAACAACCACGCTGCAACAGATGCGTATCCAACTTCAGGAGGTCGGAACAGCCACCCGCGCGACCGGCGGTCTGTCGGCCTCCGCACAGCCGCAGGCCGACGGTTCGTTCCGCCTGGACAATGTCGCTGCCGGCGCCTATCGCGTCATGGTTCTCGCGCTGGGAGGCGGTGGCTTCGGAGGGGGCGGACGCGGTGGCTTTGGAGGCGGTGGCTTTGGAGGCGGTGGTGGTGGCGCCCCGGCAAGAGGCGGGCCGGCCACCCCGATTAACGTATATCTCAAAGAATCCCGGTTCCAGGGCGCAGACGCGCTGGATTCCCCGCTGAGGATCTCCGGCCCGGCAACAGGAACGCTGGATCTCGTCGTCGGCTTTGGCAGCGGGCAGATCAGTGGCGTGGTTGCAGACAGCCGGTTTCAGCCGGCGCCGGTCACGCAGGTGGTTCTGGTTCCGGCGCGGTCTCGAAGTCGAACCGAACTATTCAAGACCGCCACAACCGACGAAAACGGCCGTTTCACCATCACGAACATCGCGCCCGGCGACTACAGGGTGTTCTCCTGGGAAGCGGTGGAACCGTACGGATGGTTTGATCCGGATCTGCTCGCGGCGTCGGAAGCGGGCGGCCAGGCTGTCCAGATATCTGAAGGCTCCGCCGCATCGATTGAACTGCGGATGATTCCTGCGGGAGGCGCGCGATGACATCTCTTCTCATGCTGTTTTCCCTGCTCCTGCAGGCGCCGGCGCCGCGTCAGCGTCCACCGGTTCCACCGCCGGCCCCGCCTCAGACGGCGGCCATCTCCGGCGTGGTACTCCAGAGTGGAAGCGCCGCGCCGATGGCGAACGTCACGGTGACCCTTGCGCGCCTCGACGCGGAACTCGGCGGGTTCGCGGAGATGGTGGCCGGCGATCGTCCACCGATGGAAGTTACCCTGTCGGCCAGCATGCTGTCGATCATGACTCAGGCGATGGCGCAGGAAGCGCAGGCGGATGATCTGCCGCCTGAAGAGGCGGCGCAGATGAAAGCCATGATGTCGCTACCCATCGACGATATCGACACCATCACGGTCAGTCCGAATGGGAACATCGCCGTCATCTCGAAGTCGCATCCGCCGGCGTTGACCGACGAGCAGGGCCGTTTTGCGTTCACTGGTCTCGCTCCCGGACGATACCGGGTGACGTTTACAGCCAACGGATTCGCGCGCCAGGATTTCGGTCAACGTGGAAGCGGCGGGTCGTCCACGCCGATTGTCCTCGCCGCCGGCCAGGCAAAAAGCGACATCGTCATGCGCATGACCGCCGTCGCCGCAATCAGCGGACGCCTGAACGATCGCGCCGGCCGGCCGATTGCCGGCGTTCCGGTCGACGTGACCCGTTTTGTCTGGGACGAAAACGGCCAGCGCAAAACCGAACGCGTGGCGTCGGCGCAGTCGGACGATCGCGGCCAGTACCGGATCTTCTACCTGACTCCGGGCCGCTATTACCTTGGCGCCGGGAATCCGCCGGGCGGAGGCGCGTCGACAGGCGCGCTCCCACCTGAACTGGCCATCCTGACCAACGTCGCCCAGCCGACAGCGAATCGCGTCCCTCAGAACTATTCGGTTTCGTATTACCCGGGTGTTCCGGACATCAATTCCGCCGTGATCCTCGACGTGGCGCCGGCCGCCGAATTGAGGAACATGGATCTGACGCTGGAATTGCAGCAGCCTTATCGGGTTCGCGGCCAGGTGCTCGACCCGGGCGGCGGGCAGACGCCGCAGAACGCGACAATCACGTTCCAGCCGCGCGACGCCGACCCATTACAGGCCATTCAATCCGAAATTCTCCTGAGCCGTAATCTCCGCGACTCCCGCCCGACATACAACCCCGCGGACGGAAGCTTCGAAGCGAAGGTCGCTCCCGGAGCCTACATTGCCACCGCCAACGTCTCCCGGCCGGGCGCCGGAACAGTGAGTGGCTCCGCCATCGTTGAAGTGTCCAACTCGGATGTGGAAGGCGTGCTTCTGGTCGTGGCGCCGCCGGCGCCCGTATCCGGCACAGTGCAGTTCGAACCGGGCGCCGAGGCGCCGGACGGGAACTTCGGTCCTCTGCGCATTCAGTTCAGGCAACTGGACCGCCCGACCGG
>DASUFH010000325.1:0-3619 GCA_036274645.1 Terriglobia bacterium | reverse complement strand
CGCTTTGGCGAAATTCCTCTCTGTCCCTGATTCCCCTCCCAATTCTACGAGGGGTAGGCTGTCCCCGGTGAAGGAGGCATGTTCATGAAACGCTCCACAGTCGTTTCAATTCTGGCAACCCTTGCCATTCTGACCGGCGTGGTGGCGGGACAACGCCGCGGCGCGCCCGGTCCTGCGCCCGCGGGGAGCGCAACGGCCAGGGCCGTCACTGCGGCGAATGCTTTTCTCGGCATGCTCAACAACGAGGAGCGCGCCAAAGCCGCCTATGCATTCGACAGCCCGCAGAAGACCAACTGGTCGAACCTGCCGAGCGGCATCTATCAACGCAACAGCCTTCGTCTGGGCGATCTGCCCCCCGAAAAGCGCGCCGCCGCAATGGCCCTGGTCGCGTCGGTTCTGAGCGCCGCCGGCTACAGGAAGGTCAACGACATCATGAACGGCGATGAAACGCTGCGCGGGTCCGGGGGCGGCGCTACCGGCGGGCGCGCGGGCGCGCGCGGCCGCGGAGGACGGGGCGGGGGCATCGTGTTCGGATCGGCCGAGTATTACATTGCCGTTCTCGGAGCGCCGTCGCTCTCGACTCCGTGGATGGTTCAGTTCGGTGGACATCACCTGGCGATCAACGTGACCATCGTCGGAACGGGCAACGTTCTCACGCCGAGTCTGCCCGCCGCCCAGCCCGCCCGATATACGTTGAACGGTCAAACGATTCGTCCGCTCGGAAGGGAAAACGACAAGGCTTTCGCGCTCATGGCCACGCTGAACGCCGATCAGCGCAGGCAGGCCATCCTGGCGTACCGCGTCACGGACCTCGTGCTGGGCCCCGGCGAGGACGGCAAGACAATCCAGCCCGAAGGTATTCCCGCCTCCGCGCTGACCGAGAAACAGCAGGCGATGTTGTTTGATCTGGCGAAAGAATGGGTGGGCATTCTCAATGACGAAGGAGCGTCCGACCGCATGTCGGAGATACGCGCCAACGTCTCCCGGACCTTCTTTGCCTGGAGCGGGGATACCGAAAACGGCGGGCTTGCGTATTTCAGGATTCAGGGGCCGACGGTGCTGATCGAGTACGCTCCCCAACAGGGCGACCTTGATCACATCCACACCATCTATCGCGACCCCACCAACGACTATGGCGCGAGGCTCGTGGCGCCATGAATCGCGCCGCATTCGCCGGGCTGTTTGTTGTTGCCGCCATGATGGGGCTGGCTCAGCCTCTGGCGGCCCACCGTCTCGACGAATATCTCCAGGCGACACGTATCTCAATCGAGCGGGATCAGATCGTCGCCGAAATGAGTCTTACCCCTGGAGAGGCGGTAGCGGCCGCAGTTATCGCGGAAATGGACGCGGATCGTGACGGCCGGATTTCCGAAGCCGAGGGCAGGGAATATATGGAGCGCATCGTCGCGCAGCTCCGTCTGGAGGTCGACGGGAAACGGAAGCCGTTTGCGCTGGAAAAATACCGTGTTCCCCCGCCGGAGGATATGCGCGCCGGGGAAGGCGTGATTCGATTACGCGCGGTGGCGATGGTGGAGCGATTTACCGGCCGGCGTCATCTGCGATACGGGAACAGCTACCGATCCGATATTGGCGCATACCTCGTCAACGCCCTCCTGCCGGCCGATGAAGGCATCCGGATCACCGGCCAGTCCCGCGATATGTGGCAGCGCGAATTCGATCTCGATTACACGGTGTCGCCCGACGATCGTCACTTGAGCGCGGCCGCAATAGGGCCGGCGCTGGCGGCACTTGCGCTGGCCGTAGTTGCCCTTGCCGTCAAGCGCGTCTGGTAGCGCACAACGGAAGCACGTTGAGTCCCCGTCCCCTTGCAGGGGCGGTCTATGACCGCCCGACGTTCCGAGGTGGAAGTCTCTTGATTTCAGAGAAACTCATTCCGAAACAGGGGCGGTCAATAGACCGCCCCTACAAACAGACGTTGTGCGTTGGTCTACAGGCGGATCAGCGCGTCCTTCCATCCGGCCGGATCCTTGTCGGATTGAAACCAGTGTTGAAGATCGACGACTACCGTTTCGCCTTCCCGTCGGACGGCAAACCGGTCCAGGTTGCGCGTGGCCCGGCCCGCTGTATACACGCCATCCGGCTGATACTTCGAGTCGTGCTTGGAACACTGGAACCGGTGATCTTTGGCCAGCCACTTCACGGCGGCGTTTTCATGCGGGCAGGAAAGAGCGAACGCGTAAACGGCATTGTGCTCCCGAACAAGAATCACCTGAGCTTTCCGGTCGATGTTGACGCTGTCCGCCTGCGGCAAGGGAAACTGCTTTTCGTTGGCGGCGCCCAACCCGGTGATCGAGAAGACCGGCAGGCCGGCGAGACCGGCGAGAAGGAAGCACCCGCCGACTCCGATCAGATCCCGGCGTTCGGGATCGCATGGACGGCTATCGTCGCGTCGGATCATGGCCGGTCACTATATGAAGTTGGGCAGGGCTGCGCCCACAAGCGTTGTCGTCAGCCAGAGAACGACGCTCAGGGCGGACGATGTGGCGAGACGGTTCCAGCTGCCATCGTTGCCCCGTTCGACCTGGTTTCCGGCGTGGACGAGCGCCGCGCCGTTGATCAGCAAGGCGACAAACAGTCCGATCTTCAGCCAGAAGACCCCGGAATATAGAAAGGACTCAACGTCGGCTGCAAACAGCAGGATTCCGCTGACGACGACTGCGGCGAGTCCTCCCAGGACGACCCGGTGAGTTCCGTGGAGGACGCCCCATTGCGTCCGCCGATCCGCCGGCCGGCGGAAGAGCCGCAAAGTCAGCCGGTCCGCGGCAATGGCCGATCCGCCGCCGATCACCAATCCGCCGACATGAAAAAACGCGATGGCAGCGCGCAACGTCGCGTGATTGGCATAGATTGACGCCCACGTATCGAGAAAGTCCCTCAGCAAAGTCATGGTAAATCCATAGCAAACAAGTTTAGTGATGGCGGAGCAGCATGATCAGATACCCCGCGGTCCCGACGCCGATGGACGCGATGGCAATGTTGCGGTGCGTCGAACGGTCGTTCCCAAAATTCGGGCCTCCGCCGTGTTCATGATGTGGAGCCGTCGCGGCTGCGGCAACAAATCCCGCGTTCGCGGCGAGCATGAGAACCCCATGCGTTGTCCGGAGCGATTTTCCGGCCGGATCCTGACGGGCTTCGAGCAGATTCCACACTCCGGTGACCGTATTGACTCCGAACAGCCCGACGATGCCGGCGCCGACCGCGCCGTGCAGGCCTCGCTTGCCGTCGTCGTCATTGCCGTTGTACAGCGATTGCCCAAGGGCAAACTCCGTCGCGAACAACGGCAGCGTCGCGATGCTCGAGATCTTGTGGATTCTGGCGCGGACTTCATAGCCTTGCGATTACGTGAATGCCGCCGGATGCGCCTGGGGCGATTGCGGTACTGCCGAAGTATTCTGGGCGATGTCGAACAAAGCTCTCGGACGAACCAAACCTTCCAGATCAATTTTCGAATCATCGGGAGTCTGAGCCCGGAGATTCGAGGCAGAGCACAAAGCAACCAGAAACACCATCAAACGCGAAATGTTCATGGCGCGCGCCTCCGATCCGTCATTGGACGTTCGCCAGAGAGAAATGTCGATATGGGCGCCACGAAGCGCAT
>DASUFH010000324.1:0-3136 GCA_036274645.1 Terriglobia bacterium | reverse complement strand
CTCCTGGCCCGTTGCGCGAATCGTTGCGCGAAAGGTTGCGCGAATCGAGACCAGCGACAAAAGAACGATCACCATCGTCCGTAAGAGTTTCATGATGTGTTCCACGAAATACGCCCGCGACGAGGCCCACGGCCCATCGCTGGCTGAGCGGATCATAAGCGCTGCAAAACCTGCACGCAAGCGCTCACATTTCTTGCCGGATTCAGGCGGTACGAAGGCGCTGTGAAACATGTTGGGGAGCACCCGCCTCCTTGTAGGGGCGGTCTATGACCGCCCGGTGTTTCGGGGTGAGTTCTTGTGAACCCAGGGTGGGCCATTCCGGACCGTCGGGCGGTCATAGACCGCCCCTACAAGCAGACGGGGACTCCAAGTGCTATCCCTCGCGGCTGTTCCGCCGGATTGTTTCGGTGATGGTTTCTTTGCCCACACGGACAGCCTCGACCAAAACATCCCCACAGGCGAGGCGCGCGGTGATCGACGCCGATAGAACACATCCGGTTCCGTGCGTCTGAACTGCTGGAATACGGGGTTCTCGAAAGTGATGGAACTGCCCCCCGTCGAAAAGCACGTCAACGGCGTCTCCGTCGAGGTGCCCCCCCTTGATCAGCGCCGCTCGCGCTCCCATACCGACGATCCGGCGCGCGGCCTCCTCCATGCTTGCCGTGTCGTGAACCTTGAGGCCGGTCAGGACCTCCGCTTCGGAGAGATTTGGCGTGATCAGCGTGGCGAGAGGAATCAGCAGCCGCGTGAGCGTCTCGAGCGCGGACGGTTCGATCAACGGGGTCCCGGACGTCGAAACAAGAACCGGATCGACAACAACGTTTCCGATGCGGTATTGACGGATGAACCGCGCGATCTCTTCCACGGCCCCCGAGGTCCCCAGCATTCCGGTCTTCATGGCCAGAGGACGCCCGTCCACCATCACCGCTTCGAGCTGCAGCGCGACAAATTCCGGCGGCGTCGGCTCGACGCCCAGAATGCCGCGCGAATGCTGCGCGGTCAGCGCCGTAACCACCGAATACCCTCGCACTCCGAAGATCGCAAACGTACGGAGGTCGGCCTGAATGCCGGCGCCGCCCGATGGATCCGATCCCGCAACGGTGAGCGCGGACACCATAGGACTACCCCACCGGTGGGGCCATCACCATACGTTTGCCCGAGAGGCTTTTCTTGATGGGCTCGTCAAGACCCTCCGGGATGGGATCGCCGATGAACCGGTAGATGTTGGCGATGTGCTGCCGGAACAGCGCGTCGAACACGGCGTCGCTGTCGCTGGAGAAGTCGTTGCCGAACCACCACATCCAGTCGCTGCCTTCCGCCACCAGCAATTCCTCGTGAGCGCGGTTCCATGCATCGATCGTTACAACGCCTCGCTTTTCCATCAGGGCCGCGCGCGCCCGGGCGATCCAGCGCCACGCTTCGTGGTCTTCGGGATGTCCCATCCAGATCGCGAAGTTGCTGTTCGCCCACGAGCCGGGCGCGAGCCAGTTGAGGGGCTCCGGCGTGAAACGCTTCGCGGCTTCAGACAGGGTGACAGCCTGCAGTCGCGACGAGCGCGCGATGCCGTCATAAAGGAAACGCAGGAAGTCGCGTCCACTCGCCGGATAGTAATCCCACGGATTTTCGCCATCGAGAATGATCGACACGTGGCTGTCTTCCGGCATGCCTTCCAGGCGCCGCACCAGGTCGCCGGCCGAATCGCGAGCCGGTCCGTGCATGTACTGAAAGCCGATCAGGTCG
The DNA here is from genome assembly GCA_036274645.1 of Terriglobia bacterium. Lineage (GTDB taxonomy): Bacteria > Acidobacteriota > Terriglobia > 20CM-2-55-15 > 20CM-2-55-15 > DASUFH01. The sequence goes on along the minus strand of DASUFH010000324.1, from coordinate 1,396 downwards.
GAGAAACCGCGGTCGCGAAAGAAGATCGTGATGCCGTGCCGCGAATATGGACGGAATAAACGATGCCGGTCCTGATCGAGCCGCACGCCGGACTTGGCCAGGATTCCTTCGTCGGTGGCCATCCATTGAAATCCTTCTCCCGCCGCCATCGCGGCAACATCGTCGGACACGCTGCCCTCCGACGGCCAGAGCCCGTTCGGGTAGACGCCGAACCGCTCGCGCATGAACTGCCGGGCGCGCCAGAGCTGCTCGCGCGCGTCGTCCCGGAATCCGGTGGTGACCGGCACGTGGGGATCGTCGACGCGGCTGTCGATGAGCAGCGGCAGGATCGGATGATAAAAGGGCGTGGTCGACACCTCGATCGTCCCTTCCTCCTGCCGTTTCCTGTAGGTTGGAATGATCGCCTGAATCGTCTCCAGCGTCAGGCGCCGCAGCCGCTGTTTGTCATCCTCGGTAAAGGCGCGCCCCTTCTCGACGAGGTCCGCTGGACGCGCGTCATGATCCAGCCAGGACAGCGTCCACCACGCCTGAATGTCGCGGTAATCCTGAACGGAGAGTTCCGTAACCGGCGACTGGCGCCGCTCCCACAGCTGTCGATACCGGGGATACGGATCGATCATCGTCCGGATCGGAACCGGAAAGAACTGTTGCAGGATCGTCGCGCGCTCTTCCGGCGTCAGATCCTCCGCCGGTTTGAACGCCAGATCGAACGACGCGTCGTTCGCCTGTCCGGAAGAGTATTCCTCCAGTTGCAGCAACAGCGATGGAACCAGATTGAACGTTTGATGAACTGTCGGAAACTCCCCCGCCAGCGCCGCCATTCCGTAGTAGTCCTTCGCGCCATGGAGGTATGCCCAGGGCATGACGTAGGAATTCCGCGAAACGTCCTTGTAAAAGGGTTGATGCATGTGCCAGAGGAAAGAGACCAGTCTCGTCATAAGGCTGTAAAGGATACCGAAAAGACGGCCGGAGCGTTACGCGAAGAACGAGGTCTGACGGATTTGTAACGAAGGGCACGCGCATGTTCCTGCTTCCCCCGTTCTCCATTTTCCATTCCCTGTTACCGATTTTCAAATCTCCGCCCCGCTCATCGTTTGCCGTCCGCTTCCCCGTCCCCAACTTATTCATTAACTGTTGGCTGTTCACTATTAACTGATTCACTTAATAATTTGCCGGTTAGCCGGATTCTGAACCTGTTCTCCCCGCAAAGGGCAGTGACGGAAGAGTCGATCGGAACGGAAAAGAGAGGATGTGCGAAGCGCCTTCTTCAGAGTTGCCGTCCCCAGCTTTCGCCGCGACGGAAATCGAAGGCCGACATTGAGAGGCGAACCGGCCAACCGACTAACCGGCAAATTATTAAGTGAATCAGTTAATAGTGAACAGCCAACAGTTAATG
>DASUFH010000323.1:0-9926 GCA_036274645.1 Terriglobia bacterium | reverse complement strand
GACGGCGAGCGATCCGATCGTGTTCACGATCACGCGGTCCGTGACGACCACCACGGCGATCACGATCAACCTGACGTGGACCGGCACAGCGACGCTGACGACAGACTACACACTGACGGCAGGCAACGGAACCCTGGCCGCGAACGGCTCGACGATCACGCTGGCGGCGGGGGTGACGAGCGCGACGATTACGCTGACGCCCGTGGATGACAGCGCGGTGGAGGGTACCGAAAATGTGACGCTCACCCTGGCGGCGGGAAGCGGCTACACCGTCGGCGCGCTGGGCGCGGCCACCGGAACGATTGCAGACAATGACACGCTGCCGACGCTGTCGATTTCGAGCGCATCGACCACGGAAGGCAACGGTGGCAAGAAGACTGTCAGTCTGACGGTAACTCTGTCGGCTGTCTCGACTTCAGTTGTAACGGTTGCCTATGCGACGGCGGATCTGACGGCCCTGGCCAGTGAAGATTACGTCGCGACGTCCGGGACGCTCACGTTTGCGCCGGGCCAGACCAGTCAGACCATCAGTGTGCAGGTGAACGGCGATCGTACGCTGGAGGCCGACGAAATCTTCCAGGTGACGCTGTCCGCGCCTTCGAGCGCAACGATTGCGCTCGGTACCGGCTTCATCACGATCCTGAATGATGACCGGGCTTTGATGGCGGCGACGACGAGCCTGGAGTCCACGGAGCAGACGTCTCTACGGGTGGAAGAAGCCACGCCTCTGTTGATGGCGGCCGTTGAGCTGTGGGCGTCGTCGGGTGTGGCCATGGGATCTGTCGGCAAGGCGATCACACTGACCGTGGCGGATCTTCCCGATGGCATCCTGGCGCTGACCAGCGATACGGCAATCATCCTCGACCTGGATGCGGCGGGTTATGGCTGGTTCGTGGATGCGACTCCGCTGGACAGCTCCGAGTACGTCAAAACGGAGTCCGGACTTGCGGCCCGGCCGAATAGCGACGCTTACGGCAGGATGGATCTTCTGACGGTCCTGGCTCACGAGGTCGGGCATGCGCTCGGCTATGAACATACCGAAAGCGGGTTGATGAGCGAATATCTGACCGGCGGCGCTCGAAAGCTTGACGTGTCGGCTTCGGACGACACGGTTGTCGATATTCCGATCGAAATGGCGTTTTCCGGCGCGGGCCGGAAGCGAATCCATTGGATGGATGATCTCTTCGCCTAGTCGAGCCTGGCGCCACCTCCAGAAGAGCCTCCTGACAGGTCAGACCGGCTCAAATTCCTCGGTGCGGCTCGCGACCCTTCGTTTGCGTTTCGCCCATCCTTTGTCTATGCTCAGCACACTTTCAAACGGCGCGCTGCGTCGATCCATCAAGGAGACTCAATCATGGATACGAAGAACGGGATGATTTCGCGCCGGGGACTGTTGACCACCGGAGTTGTCGCAGCCGGTAGCGCGGCCCTGGTTTCCAAAAGCGCGCCGATTGCGGGTCAGGCGCCGGCCGTGGTGACGGCGCGCCGTTTCCGCGGCTGGGTGACGCGCGGAGGCGGAACGAATCGCACGACCCTGCAGGAATTGACGCTGCGTCCGGTGACCGGCCGTCAGCTCGTCGTCCGCACGGAGGCCACGAACCTCTGCTACTCGAATGTCGGATCCGTGCTGGGTCTGCAGGGGAACGCCGGCGGTCCCGGAGGCGCCGGCGCGCCACGAGGAGGACAGGCGCCGGGTGGCCGCGGACTCGGGCCGGGAGGCGCCGGAGCCGGCGCTCGGGGATTTGTCGCCGCAGGGCAGGGCGGAGCGCCGGCTGGAGCGGGCAGGGGCGGTCCCGGCGCCGGTCAGGCGGGCGCCCGCGGCGGGGGCGGCGGGTTTGGCGGCGGAGGGCGCGCGCTGATCCAGGGACATGGCGGAGTCGGCATTGTGGAAGCGGTTGGACCCGATGTCCGTCGCGTACAGGTCGGCGATCGCGTGTGCGTGTCCGGCACACCCCAGTGCGGCTCCTGCTATCAGTGCCTGCGTGGCCGGTCCGACATGTGCCAGTTCCTGATGTACCAGACGGACCTGTTTCCCATCGCGGATATGAGCGACGGCACGCCCGTTTTCGCCAACTCTCTCATCGGAGGACTGGCCGAACTGATGGTGACCAACGAAGAGTGGGTCGTGCCCATCTTCACGAAGGCCACGGCGGCGGACCTCGGTATGGTCTGCAGCTGCGTGGCCGTGGCGGGCCTTGGCGCGACAACCTCTCCGAATCTGGCCCTCGTGCAGCCGGCGTCCACGGTGGCGGTTGTGGGATGTGGTCCTCTGGGGTTGAGCGCCATACAGGGCGCGCGGATCGCCGGAGCATCCACCATCATTGCCATCGATCCCATCCGGGCGCGCCGCGAATTGGCGCTGAAGGTCGGCGCCACCCATGCGATCGATCCCAATAACGACGGAAACGTCATCCAGCTCGTTCGGGACCTCTCCAAAGGGCCGAACAACCGGCTGTGGTCCGGCGGCCGGGAATCGGCCGGCGCGCTCGGGAACCTGCTGGGAGGCGCGGGCCCGGACTTTGTCATCGAGGCGGCCGGAGCGGACGCCGTTACGCCCAGGCTGGAACCCAGCCCGGATCCAACCGGAATTCTGGCGCTCCAGCAGGCCTACCAGATGTGTTCCGCCGGCGGGCACATCGTGACCACGAGCCTGCCGCGCGGCAATATCACGCTGTCGGCGGCTCTCTTCGCCATCGGCGGCCGGACCCATCACGCGGGCCAGGCGGGTGGCTCGAATCCGATGCGGGACATCCCCCGCTACGTCGAGATGCTCGACAGGAAACAGTTCGATTCGAAGAGCCTGGCCACCACGGTTGTCCCGATTGAAGGCATGATCGAGGCCTATGAGCAGGTGGCTTACCGGACGACGGTTACCGCGATCATGACCGCCTGAAATCCCGTCCGGATCAGACTGGATTTTTGTGGCCGCGTGGTATGGTTCGGCCATACCGGAGTGGAGTTGTGAGAAATTAGCATGAAGCGGCTTATCCTGGCGCTCCTGCTGGCTTCAGGAGCCTACGCGTACCACAGCAATCACAGCCTGGATTTCCTGGCGAGGTACTGGCCGAGCGCCGGAAGCGCCGAGGAAGCGTTCCGCAATCGCCGCAGTGGCGTGATGATGACGGTTGAAGGAACCGTCATCACGCTCCTTCCCGACGACAATGAAGGCTCCCGCCATCAACGCTTCATTATCCGGCTCGGGTCCGGTCAGACCCTGCTCATCGTCCACAACCTCGAGATTGCGCCCCGTGTCGAGAATCTGATGGTGGGGGCGGACGTGAAAGTCCACGGCGAATACATCTGGAGTGAAAAGGGCGGGCGCATGCACTGGACTCACAAGGATCCCCAGAAGCGCCACGAAGAAGGCTGGATCGAGTTCGCCAGCCGCCGCTACAGTTGACCGCTCCTGCGTTGGTCCCCCGTCTGCCTGTAGGGGGCGGTCTCTGACTGTCTATACCGCCCACTGGAGTTTGGACATTTTGGAAGGCCTTCGATGCACGCGCGCCCTCTCCCAGCGCAGCTGGGAGAGGAGGGCCTGAGCGAAGCGAAGGCCAGGTGAGGGCAAACAATCAAGGGACCTCACCTGTCGCTCGTCTTTTCTTTCTGCTTCGCCCTATCGGGCTCGCGCTCTGCGGCTCGCTCCCTCCTCTCCCGGCGGAGCCGGGAGAGGGCGGCGCCACTCCAGCCGGCTCCCACACTCACGCTTCGTTTGCGTCAATCTACTGCAGCGAAGCGGCAGATCCGAGATGTAAACGCGAATTCATTGCCTGAACTGAGCCTTTCAAATGTCCAAACTGCAGGGGCGGTTGAGATTTCGGGCGTGGCGTCGTAGAGTTACTACCCGCGCATGAAGTTTGTTTCGTTCGTCCTCCGGAATACATTTCGCAATCGCCGCCGGACCGTCCTCACCGTTCTCAGTATCGGGATGTCGCTGTTCCTGATCTGCACGTTACGGACGTTGCTGGAAGCGCTCGAAAACCCTCCCGCGACCCCGGAATCCGCCCGTCGCGTCCTGACGCGTCATGCCACCGGGCTGGCGAACAACATGCCGGTCGCATACAAGGAACGCATCCTGAAGGTGCCGGGCGTGGAGTTCGCCGTTTCGAACCAGTGGTTTGGTGGGGAATACATCGATCCCGCGAACTTCTTCGCCCGGTTTGCGGTCGACGCCGATCACTTTTTCGACGTTTATCCCGACTACCAGGTGGAGTCTCCGGAACAACGCGAGACGTTCCTGAAGAACCGGACCGCCTCCCTGGCCGGCAAACGGCTGGCTAAGCGGTTCGACTGGAAGGTGGGGCAGACCATCACCTTGAAGGGGGACATCTTCCCGGTGGATGTCGAGACCCGGATCGCCGGGTTCCTCGAAGGCGGCAACAGCGACGATTCGTTCTACTTCCACTGGGACTATCTGAACGAGCTGATTCCGAAGGAAATGGCGGACCGCCCGGGGACGTTTGTGATTCGGGCCGGCAGTTCCGACGACGTGCCAGCCATTGTGGATTCGGTCGATTCGATGTTCCAGAACAGCGCCGCGCCAACAAAAACAGAGACGGAAGGGGCCTTCATACTGGGTTTTGTATCGATGATGGGCAACGTCCGGTTTCTCATCACCAGCATTTCGACGGTGGTGCTCTTTACGGTCGTCCTCGTGGCCGCGAACACCATGGCGATGTCCATTCGCGAGCGGACCGGTGAAATCGCGATTCTGAAGACCCTCGGATTTACGCCTGGACTTATTCTGACGATGACCATTGTCGAGTCCGCTCTGATCGCCGTGACCGGCGGTCTGCTGGGCGCTCTTGCCGGCAGATACCTGTATCGTGGGCTCGATATGGGGGCGGTCACCCAGGGATTTGTTCCGTTTCTCGATGTTCGCTGGGAGACCGTCGGATTTGCTGGCGCCGTCTCGCTGGCCGTCGCAGTGATCAGCACCTTCTTTCCGGCGCTGAATGTGTCCCGGATGCCCATCGCGGTGGCATTGCGGAGACGCGCGCAGTGATTCCCATCAAGTACAACATCCGGAGTGTCGTTGTTCGGCGTATGGGAACGGCGATGACCGTTTTTGGCGTGGCGTTGACGGTCGCCGTGTTTGTCTCGATCCTGGCGATGGTGCGCGGTCTGCAGAGCACCTACGTCGACACGGGAAATCCGTTGAATCTGATCCTGATCCGCCGTGGATCCCAGACCGAGACAAACAGTTTCTTCGATCGCGATGTGAAGAAGATCGTCGAGACGATGGATGGCGTGGAAGCGGCCGCGGGTGAAATCGTCGTTATCATCAATCATCCGCGCGTTACCGGAGAGACATCCAACGTGATGATCCGGGGGATCTCGGAAAATTCGATGGCGCTGCGGCCAGGGATCCAGCTGGTCGAGGGCCAGATGTTCAAGCCTGGTCTCCGCGAGATGGTGGTGAGCCGCTCGATATCGGAGCGGTTCAAGGATACGGGACTTGGCGAGTCGATCCGGATCGGCCGGAGCGACTGGAAGGTCGTCGGCATATTCGATGCCGCGCGGACGGCATACGACTCGGAGATCTGGGCGGACTACAACGAGGTGGCGCAGGAGTTTGAACGGCCGATCTACAGTTCCATCCTTCTCCGGACTTCGGGTGAGGACGCAACGGCCGATCTCCAGAAGCGGATTGCGGATGACCGGCGTCTCAAACTGGACGCCGTGGGCGAGCGGGAGTACTTTGAAAAACAGACCTCGACCGGCGACGCCATCAAGATCCTGGCGTACTTTGTTGCGGTCATCATGGCCATCGGGTCGTGTTTCGCCGTCATGAACACGATGTACGCGGCCACCTCGCGCCGGACGCGTGAGATCGCGACGCTGCGCGTGCTGGGATTCCGGCGGTGGAGCATCCTGGTGTCGTTCGTCCTGGAGTCGATTGTGCTCGGGATCGTCGGCGGGATCGTCGGGTGCCTGCTCGCTCTTCCGGTCCATGGGATTTCCACGGGAACCACGAATTTCACGTCATTCTCCGAGGTCGTGTTTCAATTCAGGATCACGCCGGAATTGATGGCCGAGGGTATTCTCTTTGCGGCCATCATGGGGGGAATCGGCGGCCTGCTCCCGGCGCGCCTGGCGTCGCGTGTTCCCATTGTGCGGGCGCTCCGATCAGACGGCTAGTCGAGTCATGGATCAACTGTCAAACGAACTGAACAAACTGAAGATCGACAAGAGCCAGCGCAGCCAGCCGCGGCGGGGAAAAGGTTTCGTGTGGCTTGTGGTCGTCGTGATTGCCGCCGCGCTGGCCGTCTTTGCGTTTCGCGAATACCGGGCGGGAGCGGCTCCCGTGGTGGTCGATACGGTTCGTCCTCGTCCGGATTCGGACGTGGAATCGGCCATTCTGATCGCCAACGGATACATCATCGCGCATCACAAGATTCAGGTCGGCTCCAAGATCGCCGGTCGTGTCGCCTGGATCGGGGTGGAGAAGGGCGATCCCGTGAAGAAGGACCAGGTCATCGTCCGCCTGGAAGATCGCGAATATCGCGCCCAGTACGATCAGGCGGCCGCCGCATTCGACACCGCGAAAGCCCGTCTGGCCGAACTGGAGGCCGGTTCGCGCCCCGAGGAGATTGCGCGGGCGAGTTCCGATATCGAACGCGCAGAGGCGCAGCTGCGGGCCGACGAGGCGTATTACAAACGAATCGACAACCTGGTGAAGGAAGGCGTCGCCCCGGCTCAGAGCCTTGACGAGGCCCGCGGCCGCTACGACACGTCTCGCGCCGCGCTGGCCTCGCTGAAGCACACGTATGAACTGGTCCGGCAGGGCCCGCGCGTGGAACAGATCGCCAGCGCGCGCGCCGACATGGCCCGCGCAAAAGCTGCGGCGGACTACGCCCGCACGATCCTCGATTCCACGGAGATACGCGTGCCGATCGCGGGCACCATTCTCGAGCGCAACGTCGAACAGGGCGAGATGGTCACGACATCGTTTGTGGGCGACCGCGGCGCAAAGTCGTTTGTCGTCACGCTGGCGGATCTGAACGATGTCCAGGTGGAACTCGACATCAGCCAGAACGACTTCAATCGCATCGGTTCGCGCCAGGCCTGCTCGCTGGTCACCGACGCGTTTCCCGATCGATCCTACGCGTGCCGCGTCGATGAGATTGCGCCCGAAGCCAATCGGCAGAAAGCCACCGTTCAGGTGAAGGTGAAGATCCTCCAGCCCGATAGTTTCATCCGGCCGGAAATGAACGCGCGCGTGACGTTTCTGGCCGATGAGACTTCAGCGAAGGATCCGTCGTTGGGTGAGAAGTTAGGTGAGAAGTTGGGTGAGAAGTCGGGTGAGAAGTTGCTAATTGTTCCCAAGCGGGCGTTGATTGACCGGGAGTCGGGGAAAGCCGTATGGACCGTTTCCGGGGGCGTTGTCCAGCCGAGGCCCGTAACGGTGGCCAGGGAGACCGGTAGTGATGTATACGTGTCCGCGGGCCTGACCGGGAATGAAGCGATCATCGTCGGAGAACAGTTGAACGTGTTGAAGCCCGGCGATCGTGTGCAGGCCAAGAAGTGATGGGCAGAATCGGGCAGGCAAGGAGCATGGAAACGAAATGAGCGCAGTCGACATCCGGCGCGTGACCAAGAAGTTTCGCAAGGATCAGACCGAAGTCGTCGCCCTGAACGAAACGTCGCTCAGCATCGAGGCGGGCGGCTTTCTGAGCCTGATGGGACCGTCGGGGTCCGGGAAGTCAACCCTCCTGAATCTCATCGCGGGTATTGACCGTCCTTCGAGTGGCGAGATCCTGGTCGACAATGAAGACATCGCCCGTCTCAGCGAAGGCGATCTGGCGGTGTGGAGAAACCACACCATTGGATTCATCTTTCAGAGCTTCAATCTGATTCCCGTTCTCACGGCTTTTGAAAACGTCGAGCTTCCGCTCCTGCTGACGAAACTCAGCAAGCGCGAGCGCCGCGAACACGTGGAGACCGCCCTGGCGCTGGTGGGTCTGGCGGACCGCATGACCCACTATCCGCGGCAGCTCTCGGGCGGACAGGAACAGCGTGTGGCGATCGCTCGAGCGATCGTGACCGATCCGGCGCTGATTCTGGCCGATGAGCCGACCGGAGATCTGGACGCGCAGTCGGCGGAGGAAGTGCTGGCGATCATGGAGAGGCTGAACAGGGAGTTCAACAAGACCGTCGTCATGGTCACGCACGATCCGCGCGCCGCCCAGCACGCCAAAGTGGTGCGTCACCTGGATAAGGGAGTTCTTCTTCCGGAAGACCGCATGAAGGCGATGAACGTATGAGAACTGCGATTGCGCTGATGGCTGTCGTCGGATGTCTCGGGGCGGGGACTGTCCAGCGTTCCAGCGCCCAGTCCGAGTCGAAGAAACTTGCCGTCGTGAACGGTGAGCCGATCACCGAAGGGCAGGTCGAACAGGAGGCCAACGACGCGCTGAGCCGTCTGGAGCTGAAGCGGACGCTGGCCGAACTCAGCTACACGCGGGATCGGAGCGAGGCTCTGGAGCAGGCGCTGAACAACATGCTGGCCGAGCGCCTGATCCGCCTGGAAGCGGGAAAGCAGAAGCTCACCGTCGACGCGCTGCTGGACAAGGAGATCGAAGCCCAGACTCCACCGCCATCGGACGAGGCCGTGGCCGCATTCTGGGCAATGAACGGCCCCCGCATCGGTCTTCCACGTGAAGAAGCGCTTCCGGAGATTCGCGAATACCTTCATGACCAGGCTCGTGATCTGACGTTTCGCCGGTACCTCGAAGGCCTGAAGAAGCAATACGGAGTCGAGGTGTACTTCGAGCCGGCGCGAACGATGGTGGAGACTCAGGGATTTCCGACCCGCGGCGGCTCGGGCCCGTCCACTCCCGTGACGATCGTGGAGTTTTCCGATTTCGAGTGCCCGTTCTGTGGCCTGACCTATCCGGCTATAAAGGAAGCCCTGGAGCGCTACAAGGACAAGGTGCGGCTCGTTTACCGCCAGTATCCGTTGCCCAGCCACCCCCATGCGCCGAAGGCGGCCGAGGCGTCCCTCTGCGCCAATGACCAGCAGCGGTTCTGGGAGATGCACGACGCAATGTTCACAGATCAGGAAAACCTGGACGTTCCTTCCCTCAAAGAGAAGGCGGCAAAGCTGAAACTCAACACCGGCACATTCGATACCTGTCTCGATTCCGGCAAATACACCGCGGCGGTGCGCAGAGACATTCAGGAGGGCTCGAGGGTTGGTGTGACCGGCACTCCGGCGATGTTCGTCAACGGGCGATACTTCTCAGGCGCTCTCACGTTCGATGAGCTTTCCCGCGTGATCGAAGACGAACTGCGACGCGCCGAAAAGCAGGGCCTGCGATAACGCGGCGGCCCCGCTTTCCGGTCGCGCGGGGGGAAACCCTTTTACGCGCTGCCTTACGCGCTGCGCCAGAGGAAGCGGGTCCCCCGATGTGGTTTCTGCCGTGAAGCCCACCATACGCCCCCTGCTACGGCGGCGACGCCGAGAATGCGCGTCAGCCCGGGCTTTCTGAGCAGACGATCTGTCAACCGAAGCAGAGGCCTCGGCCCAACCCTCCACAGTCCGACATGCCGTTTGGGGTCGACTGCAGAAAGGAGTCCGTCGCCGATCATCGTCAGGGCGACGATCTCCTTGATCCGTTTGGTTTTCATGCTCATGGTTGCTCCTTGGGATGATTGCCGCGCGTTGCGCGCGCGGTTCAAGTCTAATGACGCATCACCCTATATCGGACGAAATGGGAAGGGGAAAGGTGGGCAAGCAGTCGGAGGAAAACTGGGAGGCAGGGATTCGAACCCCGATAAGCAGATCCAGAGTCTGCGGTCCTACCGTTGGACGACCTCCCAACAACAAACTGAGAAAAGCATCGTAGCAGAACGGCTGAAAAGGCTCAAACGGTGAAATTGCAAGGTTGCGTTTTGGAACGCCTTCGATGCACGCGCGCCCTCTC
>DASUFH010000322.1:0-16699 GCA_036274645.1 Terriglobia bacterium | reverse complement strand
GCAGCCACCCCGCCTTCGCCAAGGCGGGGAATCCGCGCTTCAATAACGTTACTCACACTTCGTGTACGCCAATCCACTGAGACGAAGCGGCAGATTCCAGACGTAAACGTGAAATTCACTGGCCTAAGCTGTCGGCAAAAGTCCAAACTCCAGGGGCGGTCATAGACGTCATAGACCGCCCCTACAGGCAACGGGAAGCGCTGGGACTTATCCCACAAGCTGCCGCAGCACATACTGCAGGATGCCGCCGTGCCGGTAATACTCCATCTCGTAAGGAGTATCGATGCGACAGACGGCTTCGAAGGTTTTCACCGACCCGCCGTCTCCTTTGGCGCGCAGCGTCAGGCGCTGGCGTGGTTTGAGGCCTGCGCCGATCCCTTCGATATCGAAAACCTCGAAGCCCGTCAGCCCCAGCGAGGCAGCGGTCTCGCCCGGAAGGTACTGCAGCGGCAGGACGCCCATACCCACGAGGTTGCTGCGATGGATGCGCTCAAAACTCTCGGCCAGCACGGCGCGCACGCCCAGTAGCCGGGGCCCTTTGGCGGCCCAGTCGCGGGACGACCCGGACCCGTATTCCTTTCCGGCCAGGATCATCAGCGGCACGCCTTCCGCCTGGTATTGCATGGCGGCGTCGAAGATCGTCGTCTGGGTTTTCTCGGGGAGATGCACCGCGAAACCGCCCTCCGTGCCGGGCGCCATCAGATTACGCAGGCGCACATTGGCAAACGTGCCGCGCATCATCACTTCGTGGTTGCCGCGCCGCGCGCCATAGGAATTGAAGTCCTGCGGCGCGATCCCGTGCTCGATGAGATACCGTCCGGTCGGACTGTCGACCGCGATGGAGCCCGCAGGCGAAATGTGATCGGTCGTGACCGAATCGCCCAGCAAGGCCAGGACGCGCGCGCCGCGGATTTCACCGATCGGCGGAACCTCGCGTGTCATACCGTCGAAGAATGGAGGCCGTTTGACGTAGGTTGAGCTTTCGTCCCACTGGAACCGCTCACCCGTCGGCGCCTCGAGCGCCTGCCATCGCTCGTCGCCTTCGAGCGACTCGCTGTACGCCTTCTGGAACATGCCGGGCCGGATCGTTGACGCGATGGCCTGCTGGACTTCACTCTGAGACGGCCACACGTCGCGCAGATAAACCGGCTGGCCGCTCTTGTCCTTGCCGATCGGTTCGGACTCCAGATCCACGTCCATCGCGCCGGCAATCGCGTAAGCCACCACGAGCGGAGGAGACGCCAGGTAGTTGGCGCGCACCTGTGGATTGATGCGGCCTTCGAAGTTCCGATTGCCGCTGAGAACCGCGGCCACCACGAGCCCGTTTTCCTTCACGGCTGCCGAAACGGCTTCGGGCAGCGGACCGCTGTTTCCGATACACGTGGTGCAGCCGTATCCCACCAGGTGGAAGCGCAGCTTCTCGAGGTAGGACATGAGGCCCGCCGCCTGAAGATAGTCGGTCACCACGCGGGATCCCGGCGCGAGACTCGTCTTCACCCAGGGTTTCACTTCCAGGCCGCGCTCCACCGCCTTCTTCGCCAGCAGGCCGGCGGCAACCATCACGGACGGATTCGACGTGTTGGTGCAGCTTGTGATCGCGGCGATCACGACAGAGCCATGGCCGATCTCGTGCTTCCCGTTGCCCATGGAAATCGTTGCCGTGCCCGTTCCTTTGGCTTTCGTGGTCAATGAAGGAAGCGCTTCGCGGAACGCCGCTTTCGCCTTGCCCAGCGCCACGCGATCCTGCGGACGCCGCGGACCGGCCAGGCTGCTTTCGACCGAGCCCAGATCCAGCGACATCGTCTCCGCAAATATCGGATCAGGAGTATCGATCGTGCGGAACAGTCCCTGGGCCTTCGCATACGCGGCAACAATCTCGATCTGCTCCGGCGCGCGGCCGGTCAGCCGCAGGTAGTTGAGCGTCTCGTCGTCGATCGGGAAGAATCCGATGGTGGCGCCATACTCCGGCGCCATGTTCGCAATCGTCGCGCGATCCGCCAGGCTGAGATTGGCCACGCCCGGTCCGTAGAATTCGACGAATTTGCCCACGACGCCTTTGGCTCGCAGCATCTGGGTCACGGTCAGGACGGCATCGGTGGCCGTCACGCCTTCACGAAGTTTCCCGGAGAGCTTGAATCCCACTACCTGAGGAATCAGCATCGACAGCGGCTGGCCGAGCATTGCGCCCTCCGCCTCGATACCACCCACGCCCCAGCCGACCACGCCCATTCCATTCACCATCGTCGTGTGCGAGTCGGTGCCGACCAGCGTGTCCGGATAGAGCATCGCGCCGTTGGCCCCGCGAAGCACGTAGACGACCGGGGCCAGGTATTCGATGTTGACCTGATGCACGATGCCGGTGTCGGGCGGAACCACGCGGCAGTTCTGGAATGCCTTCTGTCCCCACTTCAGGAAGATGTATCGCTCGCGATTCCGTTCAAGCTCGCGATCCGCGTTGAAGGCAAAGGCGTCGGCGGACCCGAACCGGTCGACCTGGACCGAATGGTCGATCACCAGGTCGACCTGCTGGAGCGGGTTGATCTTGCGCGGATCGCCGCCCATGCTCGCGATCACGTCACGCATGGTGGCCAGATCGACGATGGCGGGAACGCCGGTGAAATCCTGCATCAGGACACGCGCCGGCGTGAACGCGATCTCCTTCTCTTCGGCCGATCCCGATACGGATTTTGCGACCGACTGCACATCGCCGGCGCTGACCGCAACGCCATCCTCCAGGCGCAGCAGGTTCTCCGCCATGACCTTCAGGGAAAAAGGCAGCCGGCCGAGCGCGCCGGCGCCCGCTTTTTCGGCGCGTTCAAGGGAGAAGTAGTCGAACTTCGAGCCGCCGACAGTCAACGTGGATTTTGCGTCATATGTATTCATGGATGGATGGTTCCCAGGGTGACAGACATTTTGAAGGCTCCAAAAGAAGGAATTGTATCAGCAGGCTTCGGGAAAAGCGGAGGAGGAGTGAGGGGGGGACCCCGGTTGCCCATTCTCCATTGCCTGTTATCGATTTTGAAATTTCTTCCCGCCCCCACTTATTCATTAATTGTTGGCTGTTCACTATTAACTGATTCACTTAACAATTCGCGCGTTGGTCGGTTTGCCGGTTTGTCGGCTGACGTCTCGTTGGCCGGTTTGCCCCCGGATTCGGAAGTACAAATGGCAAAGTGAAGCAGTTAATAGTGAACAGCCAACAATTAATGAATAAGTGGGGGGCGGGAACAGATTTCAAAATCGACAACAGGGAATGGACAATGGGGAACCAGGGGAAAGCCCCGAACCCCAGCGTGATATCATCCCTCATTCAGAGCTTCCTCTGAGCCTATGTCCAGACCTCTCGATGGAGTCCGGGTGGCCACTCTGGAGCACCGCTACCCGGCGCAGTTAACCCAATTGCTCGAACGGCAGGGCGCGATCGTCATGTCTTGTCCGCTGCTCGAGGAGACGCCGGTCGAAGACGCCCGGGCCGTTGAGCGTTTCATGACGCTGTGTGAAACCGGCGCGGCGGACTATGTGATCTTCTACACCGGCGTCGGCGTGGACTTTCTGATGCGCGCGGCGCCGCGGCCGGAAGCGTTTGCCCGGTCGGTGGTGCTGGCGCGGGGGCCCAAAGCCGTCAATGCGCTCCGGCGGGCGGGAGCGCGCATCGACCGGGTTGCGGAGGCGCCGACGACGGAAGGCATCATTCGGACGATGTCGAAGGAAGACCTGCGGGGCAAGTCGGTTCTCGTCCAGTTGTACGGGGCCGAAAACGTGGAACTCACCCGGGCGCTTGAGGCGCAGGGAGCGCGCGTGACCGGAATTGCGATCTACCGGTACCGTCCGGCCTCCGACGCCGGCGAAGTGTCGCGGCTCATCGACGCGATCCTTGAGGGACGCATTGACGCCATCACGTTCACGACCGGACCACAGCTCCAGTTCCTTCTGGCGGCGGCCGTGGAACGCGGACTCGAAGACGCGCTGCGCAGCCGGCTGCGGAACGATGTCGTCATGGTGTCCGTGGGCGAGGTCACGACCCGAGCGATCGAGGCGACCGGATTTCCCGTCGCCGTAACGCCGGAGGACCCCAAGATGGGCCCGATGGTTTCCGCGATGGCGGAGTACTTTGCCGGAAAACGCAGCCAATGTACTACCCCGTCTTCATAAACCTGCAGGGACGATCCACCCTGGTGGTGGGCGGCGGCGCGGTGGCTGAGCGCAAAGTCGAGACGCTTGTCGAAGCGGGCGCGCGCGTCACCGTGGTTGCTCCGGAGGCGACGCCACGGTTGCTGGAGTGGAGCGCGGCCGGAACGGTCACGCTGAAGTTGAAACCGTTTGAGGATTCCGATGTCGACGGTCACTGGCTGGTGGTCGCCGCAACCGACGATCCGGCCACGCAGCAGGCGGCCCACGCGTCCGGCGCCCGGCGCCATGTACTGGTCAACGTGGTCGATCAGCCGGACCTGTGCGACTTCATCGTGCCGTCGATCGCGCGGCGCGGCGATGTCGTCGTGGCCGTCTCCACCTCCGGTCAGAGTCCCGCGCTGGCCGCTGCCCTGCGGGCGCGCATCGAGGGCATGCTGCCGGACGATGTCGCGCGAGTGGCGCGCGTGCTCGGGTCGCTGCGCGAAGAAGCGCGCTGCCGGCTGGCGGACGCCGAAGAACGCAAGCGCGCCTTTGAGCGCGTCATCGCGTCCGGCATTCTCGACTGGATCCGGGAATACGACGATGCGGGCGCGCTGACACGCGCTCGTCGATTAATGGGGCTGGACGCAGGGTCATGAAGAACATGGGCATGGTGAGTATCGTCGGCGCGGGACCCGGGGATCCGGATCTCATCACCGTCAAGGGACTCGACCGCATCCGGCGCGCCGACGTCATCCTGCACGACCGCCTCGTCGCCGCCGCGTTGCTCGAACATGCGCAACCGGGCGCGGTCATCGTTGACGTCGGCAAACGGTTCGGTCAGGAGGAGGCGCTGCAGCGCGAGATTCATCGACTGATGATCGAACATGCGCGCGCCGGAAAACGCGTCTGCCGTCTGCAGGGCGGCGACCCGATGGTATTCGGCCGCGTCGGCGAAGAAATGGCCGCGCTCGCGGCCGCCGGCGTCCCCTTCGAACTCGTTCCCGGAGTGACGAGTGTGACCGCCGCGCCCGCCGCCGCCGGAATTGCGCTGACCCGCCGCGATCGCGCGCACGGATTCATGGTGCTTGCGGCTTCCCGGTCGATGAGCTTTGACAGCGCGGAGTGGCGCGCCGCCGCGGAGCTCGCGCGCGCCGGCGGCGCGGTCGTCGCGCTGATGGGACTCGGACGCCTCGACGCGATCACCGGCTTTCTTCTGGAAAGCGGTTGCGCCGGTGATCTTCCCGCGGTGGTCATCTCGCGCGCGACCGGGCCGAACCAGGAGATTCGTTTCGGCGCGCTCGCCACGATCACGCAATCCGCCGCCGATTTGAAAACTCCGGCGCTGCTGCTCGTGGGCAGCGTGGCTGTTCCGCCGGATTCAGGTTCACACAACACGTTATGAAGAACGACATCCTCGAATTTGCGCTTTCCCTGGCTCAGGCCGCCGAAGCGGAGATCCTTCCCGTCTACAGGAAGTGCGCCGTCCACTGGAAGCCCGACGGCACGGAGGTCACCGACGCGGATCGGCGAGCCGAGGAAGTGATGCGCGAGATCATCGCGAAACGCATGCCGGGACATCAGGTGCTCGGCGAAGAGTATGGCGGACCGGATTCGCCCACACGCGAGCCGCTCTGGGTGCTCGATCCGATCGACGGCACACGTTCGTTCGCGCTGGGTCTGCCGATCTTCGGCACGCTGATCGGATATCTGGAGAACGGCGAGCCGCAGGCCGGCGTCATTCACTTCCCCGCGATGGGCGAGACGGTGTACGCCGCGAGGGGCTCCGGTTGCTGGATGCGGTTGCGGGATGAGGCGCCGCAACCGGCGCGTGCCGCCGGGACCACCGACGTGCGGAGCGCGTATCTTTCAGCCTGCGGCGTCAACCCGTCGGACATCGATCCGGCGCCATCGGGGCCATGCTACAAGCTCAGCGCTCTGATCCGCCACGCGCGACGGTTCCGCTTCGTCAGCGACTGCGTGCAGCACGCGCTGGTCGCCGAGGGCCGGCTGGACGCCGCAGTGGACGCGATCATGAATCCCTGGGATATCGCCGCGATTGTGCCGTGCGTGGAGGAAGCGGGCGGTGTCGTGACCGATCTTGAAGGACAGCGGGAAAACATCGTGTGGCGTTCCAGCCTGCTCAGTTCGGCCACGCCGGCGCTGCATGGTGAGATTCTTAGCATTCTGCGATCGGGGCGGAAACAGTGAGGGTCGTGAAGAAGCAAAAAAAAAGCCCCGCATTGCGCGGGGCTCTTTTGATTCCGTCCGGCTTACTTCTTCTTCTTCGTTGCCGGCTTCTTCTTCGCAGGAGCTTTCTTCGTGGGCATCTTTACTTCACCTCCGATCCTTTCTCTTCACCACTATTGCTCACCTCTTACGGGTAAGCTTCATTGGTACGACTATTTTTAAGTCATGTCACAAAAAATTTCAAAACAAAAATCGCATCGCTTCGGAGATTTTTTGGCTCCGAGAATTCCTCGTGAGTCGCGAGGAGCGATGAACACGATGAGGATCGCATGACAAGGACGGGCAGAGCGTTCGCCATTCTCGCGCCACTGGTGGCGATCGTTTCGACGCTGGGCTACTTCGGCTACGTCTACTATCGCGATCGCGATGTCGTGGAGGTTCGCGTCGGACAGGTGACGCGCATGGACCTGACGCAGACCGTGTCGGCCAACGGCGAAATCAAACCGAAGAAGTACGTGAACATCAGTTCGAACGCGTTCGGGCGCATCCAGCGTCTGCTCGTGAAGGAAGGCGATCGGGTGAAGAGGGGCGACCTGCTGATCCGTCTGGAGTCGATCCAGATGGAGGCGGATGTGCGATCCGCGGCCGCCGGCCTCGAGGCTTCCGAAGCGGACCTGGAAGGGATGAGCGCGCAACAGCGATCGGCGGAAGCGGCCATCGTGTCGGCGCGCGCGGAGGTGGCGCGCGTGGAGGTGGAGCAGTCGCGCGCCCAGACGGCGTTCAATCGTGTCCAGCAGTTGAGCCGTGACGGCCTGATCTCCCGCGAGCAGTTCGATCGCGCGAAAAGCGATCTGGACGCGGCGGCCGCGCAGGTGAGCGCGGCGCGGGCGCGTCTGCTGCAGACACAGGCGCAGGCGGAACAGACCGCCCGCCAGTCCGCCTCGCTTTCCATGCGTCTTGCCCAGCAGGAGGCCACGCTGACCCGGGCGCGGGACCAGCTGGACAAGACGACGATCGTTTCTCCCCTCGACGGAATCATCACGCGGCTGCCCGTCAACGAAGGCGAGATCGCCATTGTCGGCGTGCAGAACCAGCCGGGAACCACGCTGATGACGATTGCGGATATGTCCGTCATCACCGCGGAGGCGCGTGTCGATGAAACCGATATCGTCAACGTCAAGCTCGGCCAGAGAGCCGAAGTCAAAGTCGACGCCCTCGCCGGCCGCGTGCTTGGCGGCTGGGTTTCCGAAATCGGGAACAGCGCGCTCGCGTCATCCAACCTGAACGCCGGCATCCAGGAGGCGCGCGAATTCAAGGTCGTCATCACCCTCGATGATCCGCCCGCCGAACTGCGGCCCGGATTGTCGGCAACCGCCGCGATCGCGACCGCGGCGCGGGAGCGCGTCGTCACGATTCCCATTCAGGCGCTGACTGTGCGTGAACTCGACGGCGGCCCGGAGTCGGCGAAGAAGACCGAACGCGAAGGCGTGTTCGTGGTGGAACGCGACCGCGCGTTCTTCCGGCCGGTGAAGACCGGCATCGCCGGGACCGCCGACATCGAAGTCCTCGAAGGAGTCACGGAAGGCGAAACGATCGTCACCGGCAGCTTTCAGGCGCTGCGCGCGCTCAAAGACGACGCGCGGATCCGGATTGAAGAAGAGAAATGACCGGCGCCGCGACTTCAGCCAGCGAGGCGATCATCCGTACCGAAGATCTGTGGAAGACGTACGAGATGGGGGCGAACGAGGTTCACGCTCTGCGCGGCGTGACGTTCGCGATTCGCCGGAACGAATATGTCGCCATCATGGGTCCGTCGGGATCCGGCAAATCGACGTTGATGAATCTGATCGGCTGCCTGGATACGCCGTCACGCGGAACCTACTGGCTCAACGGGCGCCTCGTCAGCCAGATGAACGACGATGAACTCGCCCGGATCCGGAACCGCGAAATCGGGTTCGTCTTCCAGACCTTCAATCTGCTGCCCCGCTCAACCGCGCTGCAAAACGTGGAACTGCCGCTCGTCTACAGCGGAATGTCGACGCGCGAACGGCTGCAGAAAGCGCGCTCCA
Source organism: Terriglobia bacterium (assembly GCA_036274645.1). GTDB lineage: Bacteria > Acidobacteriota > Terriglobia > 20CM-2-55-15 > 20CM-2-55-15 > DASUFH01. Next base: position 8,330 of record DASUFH010000322.1, on the reverse strand, counting down.
CGCTCGAACTCGTGGAACTCGGCGACCGAATGGATCATCGCCCCAATGAGCTCAGCGGTGGACAACGCCAGCGCGTCGCGATCGCGCGCGCCCTGGTGACGAACCCGTCCATCGTCCTGGCGGATGAGCCGACCGGCAATCTCGATTCAAAGACGGGCGTCGAGATCATGAAACTCTTCGATCGCCTGCACGAATCCGGAAACACCATCGTGCTCGTCACGCACGAGCGCGACATCGCCGCGTACGCGCATCGGGTCATCGGTATCAAAGACGGGTGTATCGAGTTCGATGAAGCGACCGAGCGGGCGGCGGCGGCTCCGGCGCGAATTACGGAAACAATTTGAGCCTGGTTGCAGGGGCGGTTTATGACTGTTTACGACCGCCCCTGCAAGCAGGCTTCATCCCTCTTCCTTCCAGTCGTCGAATAGCGCTTCCCGGAACAGCGCGTCGAATGACCGGACCAGACTCCGTGTCGGGCCCAGGCGAAGCGCAAGCGCAAACGAGGGAATGGCGCCGCGCATGAGCGCCAGCAGCGCGGTCGTGGCCCGCTGCTTCGGACTCCGGTCGAGGAGCCACCACAGGATCACCGCCATGTGCGCCAGATAGAGAATCCGCCCGAGCGGCGCAACCACGGAAGCGTGCGGCGCGTCGCTGGCTTCGGCCACAGCCAGGTGGAACACCCGTTCAACCCGGATCCGGCACGGGGTCGCGCCGGGCGCGAACACACCTTCCGACTCGTCGCCAATCAATGTCGAGGTCAGCGCGCGCAGCGTGTTGCGATGTGGCGCAAGAACATCGAGACTGGTTTCCAGCGCGAAGAGAAACCGATCCCTCCACTTTCCCGCGCGCATCGCGGCGGCGCGTCCGGCGTATTCGTCGGAGAGCGTCTCGTACAGCTCCAGCACCACGGCGCGCTTGCTCGGAAAGTACCGATAGAGGAGACCGGCGCTCACCCCCGCGGCCTTGGCGACATCACGCATGGTGGTCGCCTCATACCCCCGCCGTCGAATGAGATCGATCGCGGTTCGATAGAGCCGCTGCCGGGCGTCCTGTCCCTGCTCGGTCACGCCGGGCGGCCGGCCCCGTTTGCGAGGGACGGATGGGGCGGCGTCGGCGGGCGACGTTTCGGGTTTGACTTTTTCAGTAAACATGTTTACTAATAATAACCATGAACGGACCGGCGCGGCCGGCCTCCCCGGCCGGACAGCATCTTCTCTTGTACGACGGAGTGTGCGGGCTGTGCAATCGCCTGATCGGTTTCATTTTGCCGCGAGACCCCAATGGCGTGTTTCATTATGCCGCCCTGCAGAGCCCGTTGGGCCGTTCCATTGTGCAGCGCTACGGAGGCGATCCGGAAGCGCTCGAGACCTTCTACCTGGTGGTCAACCATCACTCGGATCGACCGCAGATTCTGCGGCGCGCGCGGGCCGCGCTTTTCGTTCTGAAGACGCTGGGCTTGCCCTGGAGTCTCCCTGGAGTGTTCGGCGTCCTTCCCGACGCGGTGTTGAATGCCGCATATGACTTTGTTGCGCGGCGCCGTTACCGGATCTTCGGACGATATGACACGTGCCTGATGCCGGACCCTGCCTACCGGCAGCGATTTCACGACGAGGTGGCGCCGGACGCTCCAGAGGGCGCCTTAACATGAAGGTGGTCATACCGGGCGGTTCCGGACAGGTCGGACGGATTCTCTCGCGCGCCCTCCATGGAGCAAATCATGAAGTCGTTGATCAGTGTTTCCCGACGTCCAGCGCGACGATTTTTTCTCGATCCCGAGCGTAGAGGGTTCCGCCCATCAGCGTTGGCGCGGTCCACGATGTGGTATTGAAGATCTGGGCGCTCGCCAGGACCGTCGCGCCCTCGGGCGTCAACCGGACGAGCCTCAGTTGTCCGTCCTCGTCGAGAACAAGTGTCTTGCCGTCGGCCCAGACAAGACTGGACCGCCCGTATCCCCGCGTCTGCCAGGCGATTTGTCCGGTCTTGACGTTAAGCGCCGCCAGAAATGCGGGGCCGAAATCCCCATGCGTTCCGTATAGGTAGTCATCGATCCGGATCGCGTTTGCGAACATCAGCTTGAAGCGGCTGGTAAACCAGACCTGATCGGCCCGGGTCGTGCCCTGTTCGCGGGTGAGTTTCAGCGCGCGGGTTCCCTGATCGTAGGCGGAGGAAACGATCAGCACGTTATCGGGTCCCCAGATCGGCGTGCTGTTGTTCATGTCGCCATCGGTATCGTGAGCAAACGACCAGAGGATCTTTCCGTCTTCCGGATTCAAGCCGTTGATGGTCTGACCACCGACGACAACCAGCTGCTTCTGCCCATCGACATCAATAATGAGGGATGCGGCTTCAGCAACGATGAAGTCGCCGGTCTTCCAGACGAGCGCGCCGTCTTTTTGCCGGAAGGACATCACCGACTGTCCCTTCCCTCCGGCGACGACGATCACGGTGTCGTTATACGCAATCGGGCTGGACGCGTATCCGGCCTTGACCGCGGGACGAATGAGTGTCGGCGGGGCGCCATATTCCTTAACCAGATCATGCGACCAGACGACCCGGCCGGTTTTCTTGTCGAGGGCGTGAATCTGCTTGTTGGTGCCGGCCGTGAACAGCAGATCCTGAACGACCAGGGGGGTGGCGTGAGGCCCGGCGCCGTAGGTGAAGTTCAGCGGTTCCGAAGCGTATTCATACTCCCAGAGTGTGTTCCCCGTCGCCGCATCCATCGCGATGACGCGCTCGCGCGACTCCCAGGCCGTGGTTCTTGAAGCGGCGCGGCCCGGACGATACATCGTGAACAACCGGGACTGATCAAACGTAATCGCGGAATGACCGTGGCCGAGCGGCCGGCTCCAGATCACGCGGGGACCGCCGGAAGGCCAGAGGTCCGCGAGTTCTTTGGAGCTGGAGATGAAGTTCCGTCCCGGCCCGCCCCACTGCCGCCACTCACCGGCGGTCGAATAGGAATCGGTTTCTGCCGCCAGACCCACGGAAGCGCCGATGAACAAGAGCGCCGCCAGCTTCATCCAGCTGCGCTGGATTGCGGTACGTTTCACGGTTGTTCTCCTTATTAATAAGGGGTCAGTCTACCAAAACCGCCCCACGCTCAACCGCCCGGAAAATTCGACCCCCAACCTATTCCAATAAATAAGTTCCGGTGTATTATGGCTGCCCTCAGGAGGCACATGAATGCGTAAGGTCGTCTTCGGTCTGGCTGCCGCCAGCGTGGTGGTTCTCCTCGCGATTCTGCCTGTCGCGGCACATCACGAGCTTGCAGCCAAATTCGACATGAATAAAAAGGTCCAGCTGAGTGGCATCGTGACCAGCGTGGACTGGGCGAATCCCCATGTTCACATCTTTCTTAATGTAAAGGATGCGTCCGGCAGTCTGAACAACTGGGCCGTTGAGCTGGAGAGTCCGGTGGATTTGCAGCATGGCGGATGGAAACGGGATTCGATCAAGCCGGGCGATTCGCTGAAGATTGAAGGCAGTCCTGCCCGTGACGGCAGCAAGCAGGTCTGGGGCGGCGTCACCGGTGGTGGGTCCGTGGCCATGGCCGACGGGAAAAAGGTCTTTACGGGCGCGAATCCCCTTCCGCCCTCAGCCGCCAGGCTGCCCGCAGCTCCCGCGGCGGCCGCGTGGCACTGGCCGGACGGAACTCCCCGGCTCGGACCGCCTCAGGGACAGACCGGATATTGGGCCAAACCCAGCCAATACATGTTGATGCAGACCGGCGCGAATGTGCAGACTTCGATGGACGGCCTCCTGAAGAATCCGGCAGACGCCGACAAGGTCGCCCCGTTCCAGCCCTGGGCGCGCGACCTCTTTAAATATCGCCAGGCCAATTTCCTTAAGGATGATCCCCTGTTCCTCTCCTGTCTCCCCACGGGAGGCCCGCGGCAGTTCCAGACACCCTATGGTGTTCAATTTGTTGAGGATCGGGAACGCAAACGGATCTTCGTACTGGTCGGTGGCGGGGACCATAACTGGCGCCTCATCTACCTGGATGGCCGTGAGCAGCGTGGGCAACAACGTGGTGACCTGGATAATCCTCTTTATTATGGCCGCGCCGTCGGCAAGTGGGACGGTCCGACGCTGACGATCGATACCATCGGATTCAATGAGCGGTTCTGGTTCTCCAACGGCGGTCTTCCCCACACGGATCATCTTCACTTAATAGAGAAAATCTCCCGTCCGGACTTCTACACCTTGAAATATGAGGTGACCATTGACGATCCGGGCGCCTACACGGCAAATTGGACCAGCAGCTGGACCATGCAGTGGATTCCCGGGGAGGAATTGCCCATTTACTATTGTCAGGACAACCGCCAATAGAGGGTGGCGACGGGACCAAGTTTTAATTGACAAGCAAGCTGGGGTTTCCGTAAACATAGACTCTTAATTCGCTAGCCAAACAAGGAGAGATGGACGATGAGAAATCGTGTACTTGCGCTTTTGACTTTGGGTTGCGCTCTGGCTGCCACCGTTGCGCCCGTCCTGGCGCATCATTCGTTCTCGGCGGAATTCGACGCTAACAAGAAAGTCACGCTGACCGGTGTCGTGACGAAGGTCGAGTGGCAGAATCCTCATGTCTGGTTCTACATGAATGTTAAGGATAAAGAGACCGGCAAGACTACCAACTACGGATTCGAAATGGGGCCGCCGCACCTGCTTCAGGGACAGAATCCCCCGCTGACCCGCAAGACCATTGAGATTGGTTCCGAACTCACGGTGACGGGCAGCATGGCGAAGAACGGAACGCCGCGCGTCAACGCCAGCACCGTGCTGACTAAAGACGGCCAGCGTCTGGGCGCCGCGTCCAGTCAGTTGACCACTCCGTAACTGTTGACGGTTGTCCGTACTTTCCTTGTGACTGAGCCGCGGTACGTGTTTGGAATGTTCTGGACGCGGCCCGCGGCAAAGTTTTTTTAAGAGGAAATTTCAGAGGTGCGACTCTCCCGACAAGTCCTTATCCCGCTGACCGCCTTCTCCTTGTTGGCTGCGGCAGCAATCGCTGCGGGCTTTGCCGCGCCGCAGGCGCCGCGGGGCGGCGCAGGCCGCGGGGCGGCTGGCGCCGAGGGCAATGCCGGACCGGCGCCGCGATGGCCCAACGGTGGACATGTCACGCTCATGAGCGGCAAGCCGGGAGAAGCGGGGCTCTGGCTTCTCGGCAATGGAAACGGCGGCAGCGGAACCGGGGTTGAAGTACCTTACCAGGACTGGACCCGGGCGGTATCCGACGATCGCCGCCAGAACAACATGGAGCCGCACACCCGCTGCAAACCTTCCGGAGGCGTACGTCAGTTTCTAACACCCTACGGCGTCGAGTTCGTGGAACTGCCTGAACTCCAGCGAATCTACATCATGGATATCGGCGGGCCGCATACCTTCCGCGTCATTTATATGGACGCCAGGTCCCATCCCGGCGATCTTGTCCCCAGCTACTACGGTCACTCCATCGGCCACTGGGAAGGCGATACGCTGGTCGTCGATACAGTCGGCTTTAATGAAAAATTCTGGATCGACCGGGGACAGTTCCCTCACACCGAAGCGCTCCACCTGACGGAGCGTTTCACACGAACGTCGGCTTCGAATATGAACTACGACTACACGATCGACGACCCGGGCGCATACACCGCGCCGTTTTCCCGATCAGCGGCGTTCACGTTCAGGGCGGGGACCGAATTGTTCGAGTATGTTTGTCAGGATAATAATTTTGCGCCGGAGCTGCTCGTCGGCACTCACGGGACAGTGAGCCGGTACAGCCTGATTATTCCGTAAAGCGAAAGCGTTGGAGGTCGGATGCGATTGAAACTTGCAATGGGATTGGCTCTTTTGACGGCCGGATTTTTCGCGGTGGCGCCCCGGGCCGTCGCGCAGGAAGGGCACCCGCTGTCGGGGTCCTGGTACGGCGAGTGGGGTAAAGACGCCGAACAGGTTACCTTCATCATGAAGTGGGACGACAAGGAACGGGACAAGGGCGGCAAGGTCGTCACCGATCCGGACGGAAAGGAAAGACCGGTTATCGGCCGGGACGGAAAGCCGGTGTTCGCCGTCCGGGGCATGTTCAATCCCGGACCGAACTCCAGCATCGCGACCATGACCCTGGATTCCGCGAAGTGGATGGTCCACATCGAGACCGACTATAAGGACGACGACGGCAAAGTCACCCATATCGTCGCCGACGGCAAACTCGAAACAATGGGATCGTACAACCGCACCATCAAAGGGACCTGGACTCAGGGCAACGCCAAGGGCGACTTCAAACTGAGACGCGACTAAAATCAGATATAGCGCTTTAGATTCTTCCGATAAAACTCGATCGTGATCCGGACGGCGTCTTCCAGCGGGGTGGTGGGCTCCCAGCCGAGCCGGGCCTGTATGTGTTGGTAGTCGGCATAGTAGTCGCCGATATCGATGGCTTTTCGATCTTCCGGGTAGGGTTTCACCGTATAACGCCCGGCCCCGACAGCCTCGACCAGAAGGTCCGCTGTCTGCTTCAGACTGAGCACGCAGTTACCGCCAAGGTTGAAAATCTGTCCGTTGGACTGCTCGCTGGCGGCCGCGAGCAGGAACGCATCCACCGCGTCGTCGACGAACGTGAAGTCCCGCAGCTGCTCACCGCCCCACACTTCAAACGAACTGTCTTCCAGCAGTAGTCGAATCCAGACTCCGATGAACGTCTGTCGAGCGTCCTTCACGCGCATCCTCGGCCCGATCGTATTGGTCAGACGGAGAGCGCAGGCGCGAATCCCGTAAACGTTGTTGTAGAGGATGTGGAACCACTCGCCGGACATCTTGTTCACGCCGTTCACATCGGCGGGACGGATCGGGTGCTTCTCATCGACCGGGAGATAGTCCGGACGTCCATAGAGCTGCCGGGTGCTGGCAAAGATCACCTTGACGTCACGATTGTATTTTCGGCACGCCTCCAGAATTGAGAGCTGGGCGCGGCAATTGATTTCCAGATCGGTATACGGGTCGCTCATGGAATCCATGTGACTCGTCTGACCCGCCAGGTTGAAGACGTAATCCTGCCCCTGGACGAGATACCGCATGCTGTATGCATCGCGAACATCGGAGATGTTGACGCGCAACCGGTCTTCCAGCCCGGCGATATTGAACAGATTGCCGCCATACTCCGGGATGAGACTGTCGACGAGCGTGACGTTGGCGCCGGAGTCGACCAGCCGGCGCGCGAGATTCGAGCCGATGAAACCGAGTCCTCCGGTGATCAGGGCATTACGACCGCGGAATTGCGTGGCGTCCATTTTGTCTCTCCAGCACAGACAGGCGTGCGCTTACGGCCGTGAGAATACGGGCTCGACGGTCCAAGCGCAAGTCATGGAACCAGGTCATGGAACCTCTCACGGAACCTCTCACGGAACCAACTCGCGGATCGTTTCCATGACGATCGGCGAACCATAAAACAACGTTCCCAATCGCTCGATCCGTTCCGAGTAGGCGGTGGTGAGGAAGGTTTCCGCTCCCGACATGTCCAGTCGCGCGGCCATCTCCGGATGCCGAACGAGGTAGTCCACCAGCTTCTCGGCCACGATGGAACCCTGCGAGACCACGCGAATCCCGGCCGGCGTGACCTTTCGAATGGCGTCCTCGATCAGGGCATAATGCGTGCACCCCAGCAGGATCGTGTCGATTCCCGGATTCTTCGCAACGAGGGTATCCACGTATTCGCGAGCCGCAACCCCGGCGGCGGCAAGGTCTCCGGCTTCGATCAGCGGAACCAGCGCCGGACAGGCCTGCTGACGCACCTGAACGACAGGATCGACTTTGAAGATCTCCTGCGGATAGGCCTGCGACGCGACCGTCGCTTCGGTGGCGAGCACGCCGACGATCTTCGTTCGGCTGGACTGGGATACCTCCTCCGCCGTGGGAATCACAATGCCGAGAACGCGACGGTCCGGGCAGGAGACAGGAAGATACTCCTGCTGAATGCGCCGCAGCGCCACGCTCGACGACGTGTTGCAGGCCAGGACGATAAGGGCGGCGCCCCGGTTGAACAGGGCCTGAACGCCTTCAAGCGTGAAACGGTGGATCACATCCGGTGGGCGGGAGCCATAGGGTGTCCGGCCGTTATCTCCCAGATAGACGAAGCTGTGCTGTGGAAGACGTTTGCGGATTTCCCGAACAACACTGAGCCCGCCGAAACCCGAATCGAAAAAACCCAGCGTGTGGCTGGTGGTTCTTGTGTTCACCCTGGCGGTAATCCTATCGCACTGGCAGCGTTTTGCTGTAGGGGCGGTCTATGACCGCCCGTCCCCCGGTTGTCCATTGTCCATGGACTGTTGTCGATTGTCCGATGAACTTCTTTCATT
>DASUFH010000321.1:0-3479 GCA_036274645.1 Terriglobia bacterium | reverse complement strand
ATGGCCCCCGCAAACCCGGCGCCGTTCTTTGCCGTTGGCGCGGTGGACTGGAGCATCATCGGAGACCGGAGCGCGCCCCCGCCGGCTCCGGAGAGAACCCAACTCATCGAGGAGGCGTTGCAGTACCTGGATCGGGCGCTGGCTTTCGAGCCCGGCAACACGGACGCGTTGCTGTTCGAGAACCTGCTGCTGCGCGAGAAGGCGCAGCTGACCTCCGACGCCGAGGAAAAGAAGACGCTATTGGCGCAGGCCGACGAGTTATTTGACCGGGCGCTCCAGGGCCGCCGCAGTCCCCCGACGCCGGCAACGTCCCAGGCGAACATCCAGACAGTCCCCATTCCCGAACTGGCGCGCCCGGCCGGTCCGGGACGCGATCCGTCAACCGTCAGGATCGGAGTGATGCATTCCCTGACGGGAACCATGGCCATTTCGGAAACCTCATTGAGAGACGCGGTCATGATGGCCGTCGACGAAATCAACGCCGGCGGCGGCGTGCTCGGCAGGAAGATTGAACCGGTCGTTGTCGATCCTGCGTCCAACTGGCCGCTGTTTGCAGAGAAGGCCCAACAGCTGTTGCGCCGGGATAAGGTGGCGGCCGTGTTTGGCTGCTGGACATCCGTGAGCCGTAAGTCCGTTCTGCCTGTTTTCGAATCCCTCAAGGGACTGCTTTTTTATCCCGTCCAATATGAAGGTGAGGAACAGAGCCCCAGCATCTTCTATACCGGCGCCGTGCCGAACCAGCAGATCATTCCGGCTGCAGAATTTCTGATGAGTCCGGAAGGAGGTTCGAAGAAGAAGTTCTACCTGCTGGGCACGGACTACGTTTATCCGCGCACCGCGAACAAGGTCCTGAAGGCGTTCCTGTTATCGAAAGGAATTCCACAGGCCAACATCGCCGAAGAGTACACGCCGTTTGGTCATGTTGACTATCAAGCGATCGTACGGAGAATCCGGGATTTCGGCAGCGCCGGGGACGCCGCGGTCATGTCCACGATAAACGGGGACAGCAATGTGCCCTTCTATAGGGAATTCGTCAATCAGGGACTACGGGCCTCCACCATTCCGATCATGGCGTTTTCTGTCGCCGAAGACGAGTTGCGCGCGATGGAAACCGAACCCATGGTCGGCCATCTGGCCGCCTGGAATTACTTTCAGTCGATCGATACACCGGAAAACAAGCGGTTCGTTGAGGCGTTCAAGAATAAGTATGGCGGCAGGCGCGTCACCGACGATCCGATAGAGGCGGCGTATTCCGGCGTCTACATCTGGAAGGCTGCCGTCGAAAAGGCCGGCTCCCTCGATGTCGACAAGGTGACGGCAGCGGTTCTCGGCCTGGAATTCGATGCGCCTGGCGGAAAGAAGAAGATGGATCCGCAGAACCATCACACGGTCAAGCCGGTCTATATTGGCAGGATTCGCGCGGACGGGCAGTTCGATATCGTCTGGAAATCAGACCCGATCGAACCGGAAGCGTTCAGTCAGTTTCTCCGCGGGCGGTGAACCGAAAAACCCATGACGATCATCCTCACGCTCGCAGCCTTCCTTCTGCTCCAGGCGCCGTCGCGCTCAGCCGCGCCTCAATCGCAGGGGGTGGTGAGCGGTCAGATTCGGACCGCGGATGGCGCGCCGGCCGCCAGCGTCAGGGTTGGCGCGATGGATCTTGGCAACCCAGGCGTGTCGTCGGGAGATTCGATGCTGGTAAGCATCGCGGTGACCGGCGCCGATGGACGCTACCAGCTGGAAGGTTTGGCGGCGGGCCATTACGCCATTTTTGCCGGGCCCCTCGTTCTGCCAACCTACTATCCAGGCGGAACCACTTTGGCGAACGCCTCGGTGGTCACTGTCGCCGCCGGGTCAACCGTCGCAAACGTGAACTTCTCCCTTGCGCAAGCCACCGAGGGCTTCAAAGTGAGCGGACGCATCGCCTGGCACGATCGCAAGGCGGTGGGCCCAACAATGGTTGCGCTGATGGAGCTGGACGGATCCGGCGTGGCCGGTTCAACTGCCCCGGCCGCCGATGACTCGTTCGAATTCACACATGTGCATCCAGGCGCCTATGTGCTGCTTGCGGACATCCGGCGGAAGCAAGGTATTCAGCCCCTTTTCGTCACGGTCAGCGATCAGAACGTTGCGGGACTGGAACTCGTGATCCCACGCGTCATCGAACTTACCGGAATCGCCCTTGCCGAGGATGGCCAGACGCTTTCGCAGCTATCCATGCATTTTGTGCCGATGAGCGAAACGGGAACAGGAGGCGAAAGTGCGGCTATCGACATCGACGGGACCTTCGACGCCCGGTTGCCTGAGGGAGATTACCGTTTGATGTCGGACATGCTTCCGGCCGGCTACTACTTCAAGTCGCTGACTGCTGGATCAATGGACCTGCTTCGGGAACCCCTGAAGGTGACGGCCCAGGACTCTCGCATTCGAATTGTCGCCGTGCTCGCGCGCGGTAAGCCGGCGCGCGTGAAGGGGCGGATCACGAGACCGGAGGGCTCAACGCTTCCAGCCCGCGTTGAGCTGACGGGAATGGCTCTCAGTCGTCCGCTGGGGACGGACATCAAGCCAGACGGAACGTTCACCGTCTTTTCCCCTGTCATGCCCGGAACCTATGCAGCCAGTCTCTTGCTCGACTCCGGAATGCGAATCTCCGCCGCGCCGGTTGAGATTCCCGAGAAGGATGTGGCCGAAATTGAAATCGCCGCTCCCGCCTTGCGTGAAATCGCGGGGCGTGTTTCGGTGGCAGGTGAAGGCCCTCTGGCCACGGACACCATGCTGGCGATTTCACGTGGACCCGCCCAGGACCTGAAGAGCGTCATCGGCCGGCGCGCGCTGTTCGGCGACACCTTCATCCGGTCTGGGCGCGGAGACCTTGCGCAATCGACGTTTCAGCAAGACGGGCTGGAGTTTGTCCCGCTGCCGCCCGAGGGGACGTTTCGCTTGACTCTGCCTGAAGGCGAGTATCGGGTGGTTGTCATCAACAGACGCGACTTTCCGGGGGCCGCAGAGCCTCTCTATGACGTGCGGGCCTTGACCTATGGAGCCGTCAATCTCCTGAACGAATCGATGAAGGTTGCGCGGCGGGACTCCGCGGACCTGAGCGTGACGCTTGAGCCCAACCCGCGGAGCCGGCGGTTCCAGATCGCGGGACGTGTTCTGGGCCTGACGCCGGATACTCAGCGCGCAGCGCGAGTGATCCTGACCGGGGACGGCATCCTTCCGTTTGAGATTCCGGTTGCGGCCGACGGATCGTTCGATTTTGGCCAGGTTCCCCGGGGGCAGTACACTGCGCGTGTGACTCCAGCCAATGAACTGACCCCGAATACGCCGGTGCGAGTGACTGACAGAGACGTCATCGGCATCGCCATTCGGATTCCGGTCGTTCGGACAATCCAGGGACGCATCACAGTCGAGGGGAACGGCCCGCCGATTGGATTGACGTTCACGCTGGAAGGCGAGAACGGCCCCATGACGGTTAC
>DASUFH010000320.1:0-15272 GCA_036274645.1 Terriglobia bacterium | reverse complement strand
CGGGGGTGGGCGCCGGAGGCGCCGCAACGTTCCAGGCGGCAAGCAATTCCTGTCGTTCCTGGTCCGTGGACCAGCGGAACAACTCCACACGTATGGAGTCGCGCATGCCGACGTTATCCGTCGTTGCGGTATAGCGAACCGCAATGGGCGTTTGCGCCGCCGCCACAAATGTTGCTCCGGCAGCGGCCAAAAGTACTGCCATGAAGAAAGATGCGCTCTTCGTCATTGGTGTCCCTGAATAATGGATTGTTGATCGTTGCGCTTCTGCAACGCCCGCATCTTACATCATGCGAGCGCGAGGGCACATCGGTGATTCTCATTCCCGCCTGCCTGTAGGGGCGGTCTATGACCGCCCAGCGTTTCAGGATGACTTCTGTCAAATCGGAGAGATTCCCAGTCTGAAAGGTCGGGCGGTCATAGACCGCCCCTGCAAGCGGGCGGGGACCCGGAATGTTTCAAGTTCGCGGCGCGGGCGTATACAGACGATCGTCATACGGAGCCCCAAGCATCGGGCCGAGCGATGCGCGGATGAGGCGCGTGTGCGGCTGCGCTTCGTGCAACGCGAACGCTTCCGGGCTCGTCCACCCGGCAACGAGGGTGAAGTGATTGGCGCGCGGAGCATTCTGCTGGAAGATGTCGTAGACGGTGTTTCCCGGATCACGACGGCTCTCCTCCGCCAGCCGCCGAAGGAGAACTTCCGTTTCCTCCCGTCGCGGCGGAGGCACGTCCACGTGCGTTACCACGAGGAGCGCGCTGGTCTCCGCTTTCGGAGCCGCCACCGAAAAGGTCTGGTGAACACGCTGGTCCTGGGGCGCCAGCTCCATCTCTTTCAACCGGAAGCGCAGCTCCGCAGTCGGCGCGCTGCTCTCATTGGCAAGAAACGCGGCTTCCTCGTCCCACGTTTCAATCACGGCAAAGCGATTCTGCCGGTGGTTTTCCCGGAGCGTTCCCCCGCCGAGGAGTCCGGGCGCTCTGCTGGAATTCTTGCGGTACACCTCAAGAAGGGTGCCGGCTTCACTTGTGGAACGCGTTACAACCTCTATATAAGTGACAACGTGAATCATGGGGCGCTCATCTTACTGGAGGTCGGAATCCAATGTCATCCGCTGCGCGTCTGGAACTGACGCCGAAAGGAAAGCTTCGGGCGGGCATCAATCTGGGGAATACGGTCCTGGCCAGGCGGAGCGTCGATGGTGTTCTGTCGGGTATTGCGGTGGATCTGGCCACCGAACTGGCCCGGCGCCTCGGCGCGGATCTCGATCCGATCATCTATGACGCGGCCGGACCCATGGCCGACGGCGCGCGGGCCGGCGCGTGGGACGTGGCCTTTCTGGCTGCCGACCCGGCGCGCGCCGGGGAAATCGCGTTCACCGCGCCATATCTGGCCATCGATTCGACGTATCTCGTTCCGGACGGCTCCGCGCTGAAGAGTGTGGCGGATGTCGATCAGGATGGCATCCGGATCGCGCTGAGCGAAAAGAGCGCCTACGATCTCTACCTGACACGGAATATCCGGCGCGCCCGGCTCGTCCGCGCGGCAGGTCCTCCCGCGTCCGCCGACCTGTTCTTCAGAGACAATCTGGACGCGCTGGCGGGCATCCGGCCGATGCTGCTGGACGTGGCCAGGGCTCATCCCGGAACTCGGGTGCTGGACGACGCGTTCACGGCCGTCCAGCAGGCGATTGGCGCGCCGGCGGGCCGCAAATCGGCCGTCGCATATCTCGATGAGTTCGTCGCGGACATCCAATCGTCCGGTCTCCTGAAGACGCTCGTCGAGAAGCATGCGATCACCGGCGTGACGGTCGTGGCGCGGAACATGTGAGCGTGTGTATATGGAACAAGGCATTTTCAAACACGGTCAGTGGGTACCCAATCTCCACTACGAGGTCAAAAAGGGAGAGTGGTCGCGCGAGCGTTCAGCGAGCGGATAAGTTTTGCTTCAGGAAGTGTTCATCTCGCCGGCTGCGGGCGGGAGTGTCGCAGGATGTGGCTTGACCCCTTTGATCAACTTTACACAACGGGAACATTTTCGGTCCCCGCCTGCCTTGTAGGGGGACCGAAAATGTTCCCGTTGTGCAAAGCCGCATTCGTCTCAAGGCCCGTCGCTTGCCTTGTGAAATTTTTACGCGCCGTCTTCGTCGGATTCTTCGAGGAGCCGGAGCCCTTCGAAGCTTTTGGCGCCGAGCAGGCCCACCTTCGAATAGACAAACAGCTTGGCGCGGCTGTCGGAAATATCCAGGTTCCGCATGGTCAACTGGCCGATGCGGTCCTGTGGCGTGAAGGCGCCTTCGCCCTTCTCCATCGTGAGCCGTTCGGGCGCATACGTGAGGTTCGGGCTTTCGGTATCGAGGATCGAGTAATCGTTCCCGCGACGGAGTTCCAGCGTGACTTCGCCGGTGACGGCCTTGGCCACCCAGCGCTGCAGGGTTTCGCGCAGCATTACCGACTGGGGATCGAACCAGCGGCCCTCGTAGAGCAGCCGGCCAAGGCGGCGGCCCATATCGCGGTACTGTTCGATCGTGCCTTCATTGTGGATTCCGGTGATCAGCCGTTCGTAGCCGATGAAGAACAGCGCCATCGCGGGCGCTTCGTAGATTCCGCGGCTCTTGGCTTCGATGATGCGGTTCTCGATCTGGTCCGACATGCCCAGGCCGTGTCGTCCGCCGATGGCGTTCGCTTCGAGCACGAGGTCGACTTCGCTCGAGAAGGTCTTGCCGTTGAGCGCGACCGGCAATCCCTCTTCAAATGTGACGCGAACTTCTTCCGGTTTGACCGCAACGTCGCTGCGCCAGAACGCGACACCCATGATGGGGTCGACAATCTTGATGCCGTTCTTCAGAAACTCCAGGTCCTTGGCTTCGTGCGTCGCGCCCCAGATGTTGGAGTCGGTGGAGTACGCCTTCTCCTTGCTCATTTTGTAGTGGAGTCCGGCGCGCTCGAGCAGTTCCGACATTTCCTTGCGCCCGCCGAGTTCATCGATGAAGCGCTGATCGAGCCAGGGCTTGTAGATGCGCAGGTGGGGGTTGACCATCAGGCCGTAGCGGTAGAACCGTTCGATATCGTTGCCCTTGTAGGTGCTGCCGTCGCCCCAGATATCGACGCCGTCTTCCTTCATCGCTCCCACGAGCATCGTTCCGGTAACCGCGCGTCCGATCGGCGTGGTGTTGAAGTACGGCGTCCCCGCCGTCGTGATGTGAAACGCCCCACACTGCAGCGCCGCCAGTCCTTCCCGCACGAGTTGCGCGCGGCAGTCGATCAGTCGGGCTTTTTCCGCGCCATATTCGAGGGCCCGTCGCGGGATGTCGTCGTAATCGGCTTCGTCGGGCTGGCCGAGATTGGCCGTGTAGCTGTAGGGAATGGCGCCCTTCTGCCGCATCCAGTAGATGGCGGCGCTGGTGTCCAGACCGCCGGAAAACGCAATGCCGACGCGTTCGCCGGCCGGTAGGGATTGGAGTATGTTGCTCACGATATCGCCTCGATACAGATAGTCGAACGGGCATTGTCCCACGAACGGAGATCCGGGACGCCTCCGAATTCGCGGCGGTGAGGCCCGGAACGTCGGGCTTTTCATCGCAATCGGGAAAGCTGCTCGTTCGGGCGAAACGTCGGCCGTCCCTTTACGTCGAAAAATCCCAGCGGTGATTGGCTCGAACCCGGCAAATCGGGTATAGTGGCCCCGCGTACGCATCCGTGAAAAAGATCCTGTTTGTCGCCGTCATTCTCTTCCTGGGGCTGTCGCTGGCTGCTGGCGATTATCACGAGCACCAGCAAACGGCGTCGTGTCCCGGATGTCTGCACGCTCCCGTCCTGATCGAAGCCGCCAGGGCGCCAGTCCTGGCCGCGCTCGTCGAGTTCGGCGCGTTGAGTCTCACGGCCGATCCCCAGCCGATATCCCGCCTGGGCGTGGTTTTCACGCTTCTGCGCGCTCCTCCGCTCGCTTAGCAAGCCTCATTTTTCACTGATCGATCATTTTCCGTCATTGGTATCGCAACCAGTTTTGCGGCGGGCCGTTGTCTTTGCGGCCTGACCGGAATGAGGGCGCTTATGCGAGTTGTCCGAGTGTTTTCGGTTGTTGGTGTGTGCGTCATGGCCTGGGGAACGTCTTCCCTTTGGGCCCAGAATGCGCCGGCGCAGACCGGCGGTGAGGTCGTTGCAGGCAAGGTGTTCAATCCCGATATTTCGGCCATCGGTAACTTTGTCGGTGTGGGGGGAAGTAACCCGGTGAATCCTTCACCGGCCATGGAAATGCGGGAGTCGGAGGTTTCGCTGCAGGCTGTCGTCGATCCCTATACGCGCGGTGACTTCTTTCTCGCGTTTGGCCAGGAAGGCGTCGAACTCGAGGAGGGTTACATCACCTTTCCCGCGCTGCCGGGTGGCGTGTTGGGCCGGGTCGGAAAAATGCGGGCAGCGTTCGGAAAAGTGAACACGCTTCACACTCACGTCCTGCCCTGGGTGGATCGCCCTCTCGTGACGCAAAACCTGGTCGGCGGCGACGAGGGCATCAGTGACGCGGGTTTCTCGATCGCTCCACGGTTCATTTCGGTGGGTGGCGCGTTTCTCGAAGCCACGGCTCAGGTTTATCGCGGCGACGCCGGCGACGTGTTCCGATCCAGCCAGCCTCGCGATCTCGCGTATGTCGGACACCTGCGCGGCTACGGCGACCTGAGTGAAAGCACGAACGTCGACGTGGGCTTTTCCGTGGGACATGGTCATAACGACGCCGGATACATCGCTGACGTCGATGTCGGACGGTTTCACACGCTTCTGCTGGGGACGGACTTTTCGGTCAAATGGCGCCCGCTGTCGCGCTCGATCTATCGCAGCTTTGCCGCTCGCGGCGAAATCGTCTGGAGCCGGCGCCAGCAGTTTGACGGGCCGCAGCAGGCGTCGGGCTTCTTCGTTTCCGGCGAATACCAGTTTGCCCGCCGCTGGGTTCTGGGCGGACGCTACGACGATTCCGCCACCGCCACGGACGCGTCCCTTCGAGATAAGGGCGGTTCGGCGCTGGTGACGTATCGGCCCAGCGAATTCTCTCAATTGCGCGGCCAGTACCGGCGCACGAACTACGGCGTGGGATCGGTGGCGAATGAGGTGTTATTGCAGCTCCAGTTTCTAATCGGCGCGCACGGCGCGCATCCGTTCTATTGAGATTTATCGGGGAGGTTCTTATGAACGTTACCAGACGTCTGTTCATCGGTTCGATCGTGTTTCTGGCGGCGTGTTTTGTCATGCCGCGCCCCGGCGCCGCGCAGGGCAAGCTCAATGTCGTCGCGGCGACGGAAGATCTGGCGGCCATCGCGCGCGAAGTCGGTGGAGACCGGGTGGAGGTCGATTCCATCGCCAGGGGATATCAGGATCCGCATTTTGTTGAAGCCAAGCCGAGCTTCATCGTCAAGCTGCAGAAAGCGGACGTCCTGATTGTCGTCGGCCGCGAACTCGAGATCGGCTGGCTTCCGCCGCTCGTTTCGCAAAGCCGGAACGCCCGGGTCCAGTCCGGCGCTACCGGTTATCTGGACGCGTCGCTCAAGGCGCGTATTCTCGATATTCCGCAGGGCAACGTCACGCGGGCGGAGGGCGATGTCCATCCATCGGGAAACCCGCATTACTGGCTCGATCCGGATAACGGCAAGATCATCGCTCAGGAAATCGCGGCGAAGTTTTCGGCGCTGCGGAGCGCCGATCGCGCCTACTTCGAGCAACGCGCGAAGGACTTCGCCGCGCGGGTCACCGAGGCCCAGAAACGCTGGGACGCGCTGCTGGCGCCCTACAGGGGCGTCAAGGTGGTCACCTACCATCGGTCCTTCTCGAATTTTGCGGATCGCTTCGGCCTGAACGTTGTCGGCTTTGTCGAGCCCAAGCCGGGCGTTCCTCCCTCGCCGCAGCACACGCTCGATCTCATCAACCAGATGAAGAAAGACGGCGTGAAGATCGTTCTGGTCGAGCCGTACTTCGATCTGAAGACGCCGAACAAGATCGCGACGGATACCGGCGGCGCGGTTGTCGTCATGCCGCCGTCGGTTGGGGGCGTGAAGTGTTCGGGCAGCGCGAAGTGCGAAGCGTCCGACTACATCGGCCTGTTCGACTACGACATCAACCTGCTCGTTAACGCGATCCGGAAGACCGGAGCGAAATAAGGAGAAATCATGGACGCGTCAATGTTGCAGTTTCTTCTTCTGCCGTTCGCAGCCAGTCTGATTCTGGCGGGAATCCACGCCTATCTCGGCATCCACGTGGTGGAGCGGGGCGTGATCTTCGTGGACCTGTCGCTGGCGCAGATTGCGGCGCTGGGCGCGACCGTCGCGTTGTTCCTGCCATTCACCGGCGGCGATCCGCACTCCCCCGGCGTGTACTGGATCAGCCTGGGGTTCACGTTTCTCGGCGCCCTGGTCTTTTCCACCATTCGCAGCCGGCGCGCCCGCATTCCTCAGGAGGCGATCATCGGTATCAGCTACGCGGTCGCCAGCGGGGCCGCCATCCTGCTGATGAGCCAGGCGACTTCCGAGAGCGAACATCTGAAGGACATGCTCGTTGGGAACATCCTCACGGTTTCATGGCCCGAGGTCCGCAACACCGCGCTGCTTTATGGCGTCATCGGCCTGTTCCATTACGTTTTCCGACGCAAGTTTCTGGCGATCTCGATGGATTCGAAAAAGGCCGAGGCCGATGGGATTCCGGTCAAGTTGTGGGATTTCCTTTTTTACGCGTCGTTCGGGTTCGTCGTGACGTCGTCGGTGTCGATCGCCGGGGTCCTGCTCGTGTTCTGTTATCTGATCGTGCCGTCGGTCGGAGCGATGCTTTACGCCGAAACCGTCGGCCGGCGACTGGCCATCGGATGGGCCATGGGCGCGGTGGTTTCCGCTCTCGGCGTGTTCCTGTCGTTCAAACTGGACCTGCCGACCGGTCCTGCGATCGTGTGCACGTTCGGACTGACGCTGGTGGTCCTGGCCGCGCTCCGCCCCCTGATTGCGGGCCGGACAGCCAGAGCGTCTGTGTCGGCGGTGGGCAAAGCGTAGGGGAAATTGGGGACAGAGAGCAATTTCGCGATGGGACAATACCACCCGGAGTCATTCGCTCGCGAAATTGCTCTCTGTCCCCAATTCCCCGTCCCTTCAGTTTCCGAGCCAGCGGGATAGCCGCGCGGTTTCCGACGCGATTTCCTGCGCGCGTCCGAAGCGGTCCGTGCGGATTCGTCTCAGGCAGAAGATGGCCCGCTCGGCGGCTCTTCTGCCGAGAGGTGTTGGACCGGCCTTTTCAACGCTCTGATTGAGGAGCTTGTACGCCCGCCAGTATTCCTCCTGATCGTCGCGCAGCTGCCGTTCCAGGCTCCGGTAGCGCGCCACTTCTTCGGGCGAGAGCGCTGCGCGCCACCCGGCGGGCCCATCGGGTTGATCGGTGTCGGGATCACGCGAGATGAACGCCCAGGTCTGAAACCCATTCCATAGCGCGTCGTTGAAGAAGATTTTGTCCTCATTGTCGGAGAGAAACACCGCGTAGTTGTACAGCGCTTCAAGCTGGCGATCCGGAAACGCCCCGGAGACTCGTGTCTCGGCAAAAAGCATTGCCGCCTTCCGCATCTGCTCTGCGCGGGGCGACTGCAGCCGGGCAAAAATTTCCGCCGCTTCGCCGTAGCGTTCGCGGCGCGCATAGCGGACGGCCAGGGCATATCGTGTGGCGTCGATCGCGGAGTGCTTCAGCGGATACTGGCGAAATTGAATGTCCGGCGTGTTCTCGTAACGCTTCAGATACTCTTCAAGCTCGGCGTCCGTCAGTTGGACATCCAGCAGATAGGCGGCGTCGAAGTCGCCGTCGGCGCGGAAGGCCGCCCACAGTTGATCCACCGGTCGTTTCAGCGCGGCATAGACTCCCACCAGTCCCGCCGCGGCGGATTGCTGTTGACTGTATGCCGCATCGGCCGCCTTCATCACGTTCATGAGCGCGGTTTCGGCTCCGGCATAGTCCTTCAACTGGTACCGCGCGGCGCCGGTGAGCCAGTTGTATTCCGCGGATTCCCGGGCCGGATCCCCGGGAGGCACGCGGTCCGCAAAGCGGAGAGTGGCTTCCGGCGCTCCCATCCGCGTGGAGGCGCGCATCAGGGCAACCGCGAGCGCGCTCGATTCGGCGCCGCGGCTGAAAAGATCGCTGTGGCGCTCCAGTCCTTCGATCAACGGCGCCGCCAGCGGCGCGAACCGCTGAAAGCTGGTGATGCGGTCCGCCGCAAACAGCGCGTGCGCCGGCGTGTCGAAATACTCTTCCAGTTCCTCGCGGGTGGGCGAAATCATGTTCAACGATTGGAGCAGCCGCTCTCGCCGGATATTGGAATCCGCCACGGACAACTCCGCCATGTAAAACTTGGCCGCCTTCGCCTGCCGGCCGCGCAGAAAGTCTGTGCGGGCCAGCCACCCCTGCGCCTCGCTCGCCAGCGCCGGGGGGCGGGTATCGGCCAGGTACGATTCAAAGCACCGGGCCGCGCCGTTGAGCGCCCCGTTGTCTCGCGGACCCGCGGCGCGCAGTTCGATCTTGCAGCGCAGCAGTCCGAGTTCGTGAGCTTCGTTTTCGTTGGCGGCAGACGCGGCGGCGGCCAGTTCCCGCAGACGGGCGATCGTGGGTTCCGGCCAGCTCAGCGGCGCCGGGTTATACGGTCCCGGCTGGTCGGGAAACAGATCCCGGTAGGCGTCCCGCAGCCGCTGCAGGGACAGACTTCCACCCGCGGGCGCAATTCCCGCATAAGGAACGAATGTGGTCTTCTCCTCCGGAAGTCCCGCGGCAAGCGCGTAAGCCCCCATCGGCGACGGTCGCCACAGGGCTTTGTCCAGATATGCGCGGAAGATGATGTTGGGCCCGCACGCCTCGGCCACGATTGCCAGCGCCACGACCAACATGACCAGAATAAGCAGAGTCCTTTGTTTCATGTCTGTTTCTTCCAGATGCCTCGAGACCCGATCAGCGCCCGCGCGAGCCGGCGCTTCGATTGTAGCGGTCTGTTCCAGACATGATGGCCGTTTGCAGCCGGCTCGCCAATGTGGTTCTCCTCAGAGGCGGGGATGGATGTCCTCACTGCCGCAGGGTTGTGTAAAATCTTCGGTACCTGACAGCTCATGGCGGAGTCCAGAAGTCTGAAAACCGCGGTCGGATCAATAGCCTGACCAACGTTTCCAGCGGTTTCGGTCATTTCTGCCACGGGCAGCTGAAATTCAACTTCGAGGAGACCTTATATGAAGAACGCGCTTGTGGCGACTTTGTTTATCTTCGTTGTGGCTTTGGCTTTGGAACCGGCTGCGTTTGGCGCAGCGTCAATCGAAATAGCAGGAAAATGGTCGGGAGGCTGGACTCCGGAAGGGGGCGTGCGCGATTCGGTGACCGTGGAATTCGATCAGGAGAACGGCAAGGTGACCGGCAGGTTTGTCACCCCCCAGTCCATGCCGTTTACCATGGTCAGCGTGAACCTGAATTCCGGCGCGGTCTCCCTCGAGGCAAAAGACGCGAAATCCGGAAAGCTCTATCGGATCGAAGGCAAGGTCGAGGGGACCGAGTTGAAAGGCACGTTGAAGGCCGGGGATGTCCAGGGCCAGATCCGCCTTATCAAATGGACTTACGTACCGAGGTAGACAGCCGCTCAAGCTGCGCTCGAGCGAGTGGGAACGTGTCGGGTCCCCGTCTGCTTGTCGGGGCGGTCTATGACCGCCCGTTGCACAAGAATTCTCTCCGAACACTGAGCGGTTATCGACCGCGCCGACAAGCAGCCGGGGACTCAACAGGCGCACGACTTGTAAACCCCGCTCGATCCGGCTTAGACTAAGGAGTTTCTAAGAGCCCCTGGAGGTGGACCGGTGCCCCGTGACAAATTAACCCGTCGAGTTCTGAAGGAAGAAGACGAGATTACGTCGACTTTGCAGAGTCTTTCGGAGACGGCTGTGACCCGAAAGAACGAACTGCTGATCGTGGGCGCGGTCATCCTGGTTGCCGTCGTTGGCTTTGCGGCCTGGCGCGCCCATTCTTCGAGCGCTAATGCCGCCATGCAGTTGCAGCTTGGCAAGGTGGTGTCGGCGTTCAATGAAGTCGGGACGCCCCCGGAGGAGCGATACAAGAAGGTGATCGCCGAAGGGGAACGGACTGTGGCCGATTATGGTGGAACTCAGGCGGCTACCGTCGCGAAGTATTACATGGGCTTTGCCCAGGAAGGCCTGGGGGATACCGCGAAGGCGATCAGCCTGCTCGAGGAGGTCTCGGCTCATTCGGACGCCGACATCAAAGGCATGGCGCAGTTCGGCATGGCGGAAATCCATGCGCGCCACAATGAGTCGGATAAAGCGATCGCCATATTCAAGGACCTGATGGAAAAGGGCGGATACATGAAGAGCGCGGTCGCCCTGGAGCTGGCCCGGACGTACGAGAACGCCGGTCAGGTGGATCAGGCGAAGGGCTACTACGAGAAGGTGATCACGGACTATGGAACGTCGCCGATGCGCGGCGACGCCGAGAGCGCGCTGCGCCGGCTTGGATTCCCGATTCCGGCGGCGTCCGCGCCGCAGAATCCGTCCTGATGGGCGCGCCAACGATGACACGTTACGTCGTGGATCTGAAAGATCTGGAAGCCGGCAAGATCGCGCTGGATGGCCGGCTTGAGCCCGGGGAGATTGATTTTTCTCCGGAAGGCGTCCGGCAGGTCGGTCCGCTCGCGTGGAAGCTGGGCGCGGAGAAGGCCGGCGACGAAATCCGGATTACGGGATCCATCGAAACCGTGATCGACACCACCTGTTCCCGTTGTCTGGAACCGGCTCGTGTGAATGTGGCCCGATCGTTTGATCTGTTTTTTCTGGAGCGGGACCGTCAGATGTTCGACGAAGATGTCGAAGTCGAACTTGGCGAAGAGGATACCCGCACAGCGTTTTTCTCCGGAACGGAGTTGCAGATTGCCGACATCCTGCGCGAGCAGGTGTTGTTGGCGCTACCGATGAAGGCCCTGTGCGCGTTAGACTGCAAGGGCCTTTGCCCCGAGTGCGGGGCCAATCTCAACGTCAACGCGTGCGGTTGCGCGCGGGAGCGTTTCAGTCCTCATATGGACCAATTGCTTGAAATCAAGCGCAAGCTTGAAGAGCGGAGTTCTTAGCATGCCAAATCCAAAACGACGGCACTCCAAAGGCCGGCGCGACCGTCGACGCGCCCATGATCATCTGGCGACGTTATCGTTTGCCGAATGTCCCAACTGCCGCGAGCGGCGGTTGCCGCATCGAGCCTGCCCGCACTGCGGCTATTACAAGGAACGTCAGGTCGTCGAAGTCGCTGAAGAATAAGCCGCCAACACGCAATGATCAAGATTGCTGTCGACGCGATGGGGAGCGACCGCGCGCCGGTTGTCGAGGTCGAAGGCGCGATTGCCGCGGCCGCCGAATATGGAGTAGGCGTGGTCCTGGTTGGACAGGAGCCGCGTCTGCGCGAACTATTGAGGGGGCCGGCCGGGGAAGGGGTGCACCCACTCATCGAGATCGTTCACGCCAGCGAGAGGGTGACGATGGAGGAATCCGCGGCCACGGCCGCTCGTCGAAAAAAGGACTCATCCATTCATGTCGCCGAACGGCTCATGCGCGACGGAGTGGTTTCGGGTGTTGTGAGCGCCGGCAACACCGGCGCGGTAATGGCCACGGCCAAGATGATTCTCGGATCTCTTCCGGTGGTCGACCGGCCCGCCCTCTCCACCGTGCTGCCCACCCAGAAGGGCAAGCCCGCGATCCTGCTCGACGTCGGCGCCAACGTGGATTGCAAGCCCATCCACCTCGAACAGTTCGCCATCATGGGAGATATCTATTCCCGGACGATTCTCGGCATCCGCCGGCCCAAGGTCGGGCTGCTCTCCATCGGTGAAGAGGATACCAAGGGAAACGAACTGACCAAGGAGGCGTTCAAGTCCCTCAAGCGCGCCCCCATCAATTTCATCGGGAACGTCGAGGGGCGCGACATCTTCAAGGGTGAGGTGGACGTGATCGTCTGCGACGGATTTACCGGCAACGTCGCGCTCAAGCTGAGCGAAGGCCTGATTGAAACATTCACGGCCATGCTCAAGCGCGAACTGCAGCGAACGCTGCCGGCCCGCGTCGGTTCGATCTTCGCCCAGAACGCGTTTCACGAATTCAAACGACGGCTCGATTATTCGGAATTCGGAGGCGCGCCGCTTCTCGGCATCAAGGGAATCACAATCGTCTGTCACGGGCGGTCCAACGCCAACGCCATCAAAAACGCCATCCGCGTGGCCAACGAGTTCTGCAAGCACAATGTGAACGACGCAATCGATGTGGAGTTCACCAAACTGGGTCTGATCCGGACGGCCAGCGTTCATTGATCACCAAACTGCGCGCATGAAGACTGCATTCGTTTTTCCGGGACAGGGATCGCAATATCCCGGCATGGGCCGGGACATCTGTGAACAGCATGAAACGGCGCGGCGGGTATTCCAGGAAGCCGACGACGCGCTGGGTTTTTCGCTGTCGCAGCTTTGTTTTGAAGGGCCGGAGGAGAGCCTCAAACTCACCGAGAACACGCAGCCCGCGATCCTCACCGTTTCGGTGGCGCTATGGCGCGTGCTCGAGGAACGGGGCGTCCGGCCCGACTATGTGGCCGGCCACAGCCTGGGCGAATATTCCGCGCTCGTGGCCGCGGGCGGGGTCCGTTTTGCGGACGCGGTTCGTCTGGTCCGCCGTCGCGGCCGCTACATGCAGGAAGCCGTGCCGGTCGGCGTCGGCGCGATGGCGGCCATCCTGGGACTGGATCTCGCGGCAGTGGATTCGGTCTGCGCCAGCGCTGCCGCGGGCGACATCGTCCGTCCGGCCAACCTCAACTCACCCACGCAGGTCGTCATTGCCGGCCACACCGGCGCCGTGGAACGCGCGGTGGCGCTGGCTAAAGAGGCGGGCGCCAAACGCGCCATCATGCTGGCGGTCAGCGCTCCGTTTCATTGCGAACTGCTCGAACCGGCGGCCGCGCGACTGGCAGTCGACCTCGATGCGATCGAACTCGGGAACCTGCGATGCCCGCTTGTCACCAACGTGGACGCGCAACCGATCACCGACGCGGTGGCCGCGCGCGACGGGCTGAAACGGCAGGTGGCGCGTCCGGTGCGGTGGAGCGAGAGTGTCCGGCGCATGCTGGACGACGGCGCGGGAACGTTTGTCGAAATCGGTCCGGGAAAAGTCCTGACGGGCCTGATCCGGGCCATGGACAAGACGGCGCGTACCTTCAACGTGGAAGACGAGAAATCGCTGGAAAATGCGTTGAACGGACTCCTATAATCCCTGATTTGCTTAACGCGGGCGTGAACTCATAAGGAGGGTTTAGCATGGCTTCCTCAACGGAAGAAAAGGTCAAACAGATCATCGTGGAACAGTTAGGCGTCGACGAAAGCGAAGTGACGCCCACAGCGTCGTTCATCGACGACCTGGGGGCGGATTCACTCGATACGGTGGAACTCGTGATGGCGTTGGAGGAAGGCTTCGGCATCGAAATTCCCGACGAGGACGCTGAGAAGATCAGCACCGTCAAGGATGCGATCAGCTATATCGAAGCGCACATGCCGAAATCGTAGTCTGACGAGGCAGGCGAGCAGCTACATCGAAGCGCACTGCCGAAATCGTAGTCTGGCGGGGCAGGCGGTCCGCTACATCGAAGCGCACTGCCGAAATCGTAGTCTGGCGAGGCAGGCGAGCAGCTACATCGAAGCGCACATGCCGAAGTCGTAGTCTGGCGGGGCAGGCGGTCCGCTACATCGAGAGGCATATGCCGAAATCGTAGTCTGGCGAGGGGCAATTGGAGAAAAGACGAGTTGTAGTAACCGGCGTTGGTCTGGTGACGGCGCTGGGAACCGGAACTGAAGAAACCTGGAAAGGTCTGTGTGAAGGCCGCAACGGCGTCGGTCCCATATCACGGTTCGACGCCACGCAGTTTTCCACGCGGATTGCGGCCGAGGTTCGCGATTTCGACCCGCTGCGATGGTTCGAGAAGAAGGACCTCAAGAAGATGGACTTTTTCATCCATTACGCGGTCGCGGCCGCGGACTTTGCGATGAAGCAGGCCAATCTCACGATCGCTCCCGACGTTGCCGAACGGGCCGGCGTCTTCATCGGGTCCGGCATTGGCGGATTTACGGTCATCGAGCGGGAACACCAGGCTTTGCTGGAAGGCGGGCCCCGCAAGATCTCTCCCTTCTTTATTCCGTCCAGCATCATCAACCTGGCCGCCGGCCAGGTATCCATCCGCATCGGCGCCCGGGGGCCCAACTCCGCGCCATGCACCGCCTGTTCGTCGGGCGCGCACGCCGTGGGCGACGCGTTTCGGGTGATCGGCCGCGGTGAAGCGGATGTGATGATCGCCGGCGGTTCAGAAGCGGCGATCACGCCGATGGGCGTTGGCGGTTTCGCCGCCATGCGCGCCCTTTCCAACCGGAACGACGATCCGGCCCACGCGTCGCGGCCGTTCGACAAGGATCGGGACGGCTTCGTGGTCGGGGAAGGCGCAGGAGTGGTCGTTCTTGAATCGCTGGAACATGCGCAAAAGCGCGGCGCCCCAATCGTGGCCGAACTCGTCGGTTACGGGATGAGCGGCGACGCGTTCCACATCACCATGCCGCCCGAAGACGGGCACGGCGCGCGACGCGTCATGATGAACGCCATCGCCGACGCGGGCGTCAAACCGTCCGACGTGGACTATATCAACGCGCACGGAACATCCACGCCGCTGAACGACAAGATCGAGACGTTCGCCATCCGCAGCCTGTTCGGTGATCATGCCAACAAACTGGCGGTGAGTTCGACCAAGTCGATGATCGGTCACCTGCTTGGGGCCGCCGGCGCGGTCGAAGCGGGTATCACGTCGCTGGTGGTTCAGCGTGGCGTCATTCCGCCCACCATCAATTACGAAAACCCCGATCCGGAATGCAACCTGGACTATGTTCCGAACAAGGCCAGAGTCCAGAATGTTCGTTACGCCCTTTCCAATTCCTTCGGTTTTGGCGGGACGAACGCGTCCCTCCTCTTCAAACGTTTCGAAGACTAGATCGCTCGTCGTCCGCGTCTGCCTTTGTAGGGGCGGTCTCCCAAGGAACTAGACCAATAACCGCTTTGTTTTCATCAAAGCGGTTATTGGTCTAGGCCGTTATGGCGGTTCTAACGAGAATTCCGTTCTCGTAATGCGCATGATGTTGAGTTTCAAGCGACTTTCAAACCCACAGCGTCGACGAGTTGATCAAGAGAGACGATGACAGCGCGATAGAGATTGTCGAGTGGTGA
>DASUFH010000319.1:0-9807 GCA_036274645.1 Terriglobia bacterium | reverse complement strand
TTTCTGCTTCGCCCTATCGGGCTCGCGCTCCGCGGCTCGCTCACCCCGGGCTATCGTCCTGGCACGCCTCCGGCGTGCACACGCCGAGCCTTACAGGAGTCTCAGGCCCTGGGTGATCGAGACCGCGAATGCGATCGCGGTCGCGATCAGCAGCCCGAGAGCGATCAGCAGGTGGTCTATACGTTCCGGATAAAGCGGGTCGAGGATTTTTGCGCAGAGATAGCCGCCGGCCAGCCCTCCGATATGCGCCCAGTTGTCGATTCCCTGCACGACGAAGCCAAAGATCAGCAGGTAGAAGATCCACTGTTTGGCCTGGTCGCCCGCGTGGCGGTGGCCAGTCCGCCGGCCATAGAAGTAGATTGCTCCGATCAGTCCGGCAATGGCCGCAGATGCGCCGACCGTCAAGCGAGCGCCCGACAGGAAAGGAAGGCGCGGCCCATAGGCCCAGATCAATGAACTGGCGGCAAACCCAGTGATGCCGCTGAATATATAAATGATCGCGGTACGGCTGGCGCCGTAAAAGTCCACGACGATCGGCGCGACATTGCGAACAGCCATCATATTGAACAGGATGTGCAATACGCCGCCGTGCAGCCACCCTGCCGTCAGCACAGTCCACCAGCGTCCGTATCCGAAGATCGGGACAGCGCCGCTTGCGCCGAACACAAAGAGACTTTCCTTGGCCGGCGAAAGCATATTCAGAATTCCGCTGGTCTGGATGCCGGCTCGGTCAAATAGCAGTGTGGCGCCGTACAGGAAGATACAGACGGTGATGATAAACGGCGTGAACCCGAGATCGCGGCCGAGCCGCGTGAGGGCCGGTCCGAATCCCCACATTCCGGGATTCCACCGGCCGCACGTCATGCAGCGGTCGTCCTGAACGCCGACCAGGTTGTTACAACCCGGACAAACAACTGATCCCCACTTCTGTCTCAGCACGACGACTATTCTACCGGGAACTCCGCCGGCGAATCATCGCTGCGCCTTCTGGTTCGCGTTCTTCGCCACGTTGACGATGGCTTCGAGCGCCGGCTTGGGCTGATTCTGGCCGTCGAACACGAGCGGGTTCTGGCCGGCGCGCCACGAGCGGCGATCATTGAGTCCCCAGAACGTGACGCGGTTGATGACGTCCCGATGTTTGAGGAACAGGGCAAACAGTTTTGCGTAGGCGTCGGCCTGGCTTTGCAGCGCTTCGGGCGTGACGGTCCCTCCCCCGCCCCGCCGCGGTCCACCGCCGAAGCCGCCTGCGCCGAGCTGGCCGCCGCCCGCGCCGGTCATGGTGAGGTCGAGTTCGGTGATCGCGACTTTGAGTCCGAGTCCCTTGTAGTTTTCAATCGCCTGGTCGATCTGTTCGAGTTTCTGCGCGTTCATTCCCGAGACGCTCCAGTGTCCCTGGATGCCGACAACGGTCACCGGCGCGTTTTCCGACAGAAGCCGCTTGAGCAGCAACAGGGAACTCTGGTGTTTATTGCCACTCTCGATGTTGTAGTCGTTATAGTGCAACGCCACCCTGGGATCGGCTTCGCGCGCAAACTTGAATG
This sequence comes from Terriglobia bacterium, assembly GCA_036274645.1. GTDB lineage: Bacteria > Acidobacteriota > Terriglobia > 20CM-2-55-15 > 20CM-2-55-15 > DASUFH01. The sequence goes on along the minus strand of DASUFH010000319.1, from coordinate 8,266 downwards.
CCTGCGTGAGGAAATCCGGGCCGACGATCTGGAACCACTGGGAGTTGCGCAGGTTCTCGGTGGTCGCCGGTCCGTTGTCGTTGATGGCTTCGTTGACGACATCCCAGCCGGCGATCTTTCCCCGGAAGTGCCCGACCAGCGTCAGGATGTGATTCTTGAGGCGCTCCAGCGCCAGTTCCCGGGTGGCCCCCTGAAAGAACCACGGGTTGGTCTGGCTGTGCCAGGCCAGGCAGTGTCCGATCGGCGTGATCTTGTTTTCTTCGCAGAAGTGCACCAGGGTGTCGGGCTGCGTCCAGTTCCACGAGTTTTCCTGTGGATGAACGGACTGCGGCTTCATCGAGTTTTCGGGCGTCATTGCGTTGAACTGGGTCTTGATGATTTCCAGTTCCGTCTCGTTGAATTCCGACGCGCTTCGGAAATCCAACGCGGTGCCGATGAGGAAGACGTCCTTGTACGCGTCCTTCATGGAAGGCCCCGCGGCCAGCGCGGGCCTTTCGAACGTGGACAATGCTGCGGCGCCGGCGGCGGCCGCGAGAAACGCTCGTCGCGAGAGGTCAGGATTGTTGGTCATAGCGATGGAAGGATAAACCTTCAGGCGCGATTTCCTGAAGATTTTCGATGCGGATTTTCGCCGGCGCCGCGGGAGGCTGGTTCCCCGCCTGCGTGTAGGGGCGGTCTATGACCACCCAGCGTTTCAGAGCGACGTACTCTTTAATCAATGAATCCCACTCAGGTCGGGCGGTCATAGACCGCCCCTACAAGCAGCCGGGGACCCAAAATGCTTCCGTTGTCCAAACTCCAGCGGGCGGTCATAGACCGTTCCTGCGTCGTCCCATTGGGCTTTTCCTGATCCGTATTGTTACAGGACGTTCCTCCACCGGCAGACCGCCGATCGAACGGCCTGTTACACAACTCTATTGGGTTCACTCGTTTCTCAGCTGAACGCTGAAGCCATTGCCCCAAGCGGCGACCATCGTGCAGAGGATTGACCGGAGGTCTTCATATGAAACGCCTCTTCCACGCAGTTCTATGGCTCATCTTCTGCTTCATGCTGGTATCGGGTACCCCGGCTGCCGCGCAGCAAATCGTGGTGAATCCGAATCCGATTCAAACGGGATTTGCCGTTGTGACGCCACTGCCGGGAAGTGGCGACGGTCTCAACGTTTCAGAACTGTTCAGTCAGGAAGTGGGCGGGGCTTTCTACCGTTCCACGGTTCTGCCGAGTCCGCTGGTGACGCTGACTTCCGTGATCATTGCGTCGAATCCCAATGCCGGAGTCAACACCGGGATCGCGATTGTCAATCCGGGACCCGGTACCGCCACGGTTCGTCTGATCCTTAATAACGATCAGGGCGGCACGGTGGGTTCGCGGGTGATTACGATCGGAAGAATCCAGCAGATCTCCCGGTTCATCACGGAGCTGTTCCCGGATGTGCCGGTGTTGGCCGGACCCTTTGGTGGATTGCTGTTCATCGAAGCGGACGTTCCGGTCGGCGTCCTGGGACTGGGGTTCGTCGGGCCGTCCTTTGCAACGCTGCCGATCGCGACGCAGTTGAACGGATCCAGCGTGGCGATTGGCGCGTTGACGGGAACAACCGGCGCGGCCACTTCGCAATTTGTGGTGACGCCGGCGTTCCCGAGCACGCCGTTCACGCCCGTGTCTCCGACCATTCCCACGGTGGCGCCGCCGCTACCGGTGCAGATCACGCCGGTGAGCCCGGGCGCCTTCGCGTTTGTCCCGTCGCCGCCGATCGTTTTCCCGTCCACTCCGCTGGCGGGCGCGATTTCGGTTCCCGGCCTGAATATCGGTTTTCCGGTATCGCCGATTACGGGCCCTTCGGCGCCGCTGGCGGGTTCGCTTTCGCCGCCATTTCCGACGCCTTTGTCGACGTTCCCGATCACGGGGCCCTCGGTCAATCTGGGCAGCGCCACGGGAATCGCGGCGCCGCTGGCCGGTTCACCGACACCGACGCTTCTGACGAGCACAATCCCGCCGCCGACAGTCTCGATCACCGGGCCGTCGGCCAATCTGGGGAACGCCACCGGACCTTCCGCGCCGCTCGTCGGGAATGTGTCGCCAACTGCGGCGGGCGGCATCGCCACGATGCCGGTCATTGCGACGGGTATCGGCGGTCCGCTGTCTCGATTACTGGCCCAGGTGGCGACCGGCGGCGGATGGGTCAGCGTCGTGGTGGTGGCGAATACTTCCGCCGTCGATCAGTTCGTTCGGGTCGACTTCTTCAGCTCCGAGGGTGGCCCGCTCCAGCTTCCTTTTGGCTCCAGTGTGCCCGCGCTGTTTGTGCCGGCGGGCGGCGTGGCGACCGTGTCGACACAGTGATCGCCCCGAGTTCGGAAAGGATTCGGCAGGGACAGCCGCCTGCGCTTTGCAGTAGAGTTTGAAGTTGTACGGCGCCGGGGCTGTCCTCAAACCCTCCGGCGAAGGAGCGCGGCAATGACGATTCAGCGGATACTCGTTCCTGTCGACATGACGGAGAAGTCTTTAGCAGCGGTGGACTTTGCCTTTGATCTCGCCACGCGCTTTTCCGCCGAGACGATTCTGTTGCACGTTATCGAGAAGATCGAATACGTTACTTTTGACGAGATGAAGGATCTCTACCAGCGCCTGGAGTCCAGCGCCGCCAGTGGACTGCAGGAGTTTTCCGAACGCTTCCAGGAGAACGGACTTACCGTCGATTGCCTGGTGACGTTCGGACATCGTACCCAGGGGATCGTGGACTGCGCCGTGGAGCGCCGGGCGGACCTGATCATCATGGCGTCCCATCGGATTGATCCGGACCGGCCCGGTCATGACTGGAGCACCATCAGTTACGGTGTCGCGATCCTTGCGCCATGCGCCGTGCTCCTGATGAAGTAACGTCGAGGAAACTGACGTGTCATAACCCCCTGCGCTTCGCGGCTGTCCTCCCTTCGCAGGGGGAGAATCGAGATTGTCCCCCTGTGAAGGGGATGCTCCTTGGTCTAGTTCCCTGGGAGACCGCCCCGTTGTTCCAGCATGGAGGCCACCCCCGCCAGAGCCAGCGCCCATGCGGTTCCCAGAACAATCCCGCTGATCGCGTCGCTCATATAGTGGACCCCGAGATACACCCGCGAGACGCCGATTCCCAGAACGACGATCGCGGCCAACAGGGAAACGACGACGCGCTGCCGGCCGGTGGGCAGATGCCGGCAGGCGAGGATCGTCATCGTTACATACATCGCCGCGGCCGCGAGACTGTGACCACTCGGATAGGAGAACCCCGCAACGTCGATCAGCGCCGGTTCGGGCGGCCGGACCCGTTCGACCAGTTCCTTGGTCCATGCCGTCAGGAGGAACGCTCCGCCGGACGCCGCGGCGAGTTGCGCCGCGCCGGCGCGGTCCCCGGTGGACATGAGCAGGGCGAACGCGATGACGGTATGCAGGCAGATCAGTGTGGTCGAGCCCAGCGCGGTCCAGTTTAAGAAGAATCCGGTCAGGCCGGGGGAGCGAATCTCAGCCATCGTCCTGATGGCGAAACGATCGAGCGGTCCCGGGGCGGGTTGGTGAAGAACCTCGCCGGTGAACCGAATGAAGCCTGCCGCCAGGATGAGGGCCGCGCCAAGCCAGACGAGAGTCGTGTAATGATGGTTTGGTCTCGACACGATTTCCGGGGAAGCAATCCGTAAGCCAACGCAGAAACCGGAGGCGGAATGAAAACAATCATCGAGCCGTTCAGGATCAAAATGGTCGAGCCGATCCGCATGACCACCCGCGAGGAGCGACGGAGGGTTCTCGAGGCGGCCGGCTTCAATCTGTTTCTGGTCGATGCGGAAAACGTCCTGATCGATCTTTTGACCGACAGCGGGACCAGCGCCATGAGCGCGGAGCAGTGGGCGGCCCTCATGCGCGGCGATGAATCGTACGCGGGGAGCGGCAGCTACAAGCGGTTTGAAGCCTCGGCCCGGGAGGTGTTTGGCTTCAAACACATTATCCCAACCCATCAGGGCCGGGCCGCGGAACGCATTCTCTTTACGATCCTGTGCAAGCCGGGAGACGTGGTTCCCAACAACACCCACTTCGATACCACGCGCGCCAACATCGAATATCGCGGCGCCCGGGCCGTCGATCTGGTGATTCCGGAAGGCCGGGCGCCGGCGGCTGTTCATCCGTTCAAGGGCAACATGGATGTCGCCGCGCTGCGCGAATTGATCCGGAGCGTGGGCGCCGGACGGATTCCACTCATCATGATGACGGTGACGAACAACTCCGGCGGTGGCCAGCCGGTTTCGATGCGGAACATTCGCGACGTCCGCCAGGTGGCTTCGGAGTTCGGGATCCCGCTCTATCTGGACGCCTGCCGCTTTGCCGAAAACGCCTACTTCATCAAACTGCGCGAGGAAGAATTCGCGGAAAAAACCGTCCGGGAAATCGCCCGCGAGATGTTCTCATACGCGGACGGCTGCACCATGTCGGCGAAGAAGGACGGGCTGGTCAACATCGGCGGATTTCTCGGTACCAACCATGACGCGCTCGCCCGGCAGGAAGAGAATCTGTTGATTCTGACGGAAGGCTTTCCGACGTACGGCGGGCTCGCCGGCCGTGATCTGGACGCCATTGCGGTGGGTCTCCAGGAGGTCCTCGAAGAGGATTACCTGCAGTACCGGATCGCGTCCACCCGTTACCTGGGCGACGGCGTTGCGCGCGAAGGTGTGCCGATCGTCCAGCCGCCCGGCGGCCACGCGATCTACATCGACGCGCAGGCGTTCCTGCCCCAGATTCCTCGAGATCAGTTGCCGGGACAGGCTCTGGTGGCGGAACTGTATCTGGAGGCGGGCATCCGCGCTGTCGAGATCGGTTCAGTCATGTTTGGAGCAAGCGCGACGATGGAACTGGTACGGCTCGCGATTCCACGGCGCGTCTACACCCAGAGTCATATCGACTATGTGGTTGAAGCGGTGGTCGATGTGTTCAAGCGTCGCGAGACCATTCGCGGTTTCAGGATGGTTTATGAGGCTCCGACGCTCCGCCACTTTACCGCGCGCTTCGCGCCGGTATGAGGCTGCACGCAAGGCGGGTTGGCACAATGGGAGAGCTGATCAGGCGGGGAATACGCTCAATCCCAGACGGCGACTCGGTTCAGTCAGAAAGTTCCTGTCAGGAGCTTCCTTCCCGCCCCTGCGGCGATTCCCGACGGGATAAGGGAGTCTTATCCCGATTGAAGGTCTCTCGCGGCGGAAATATGCTGACTGTTCGTGGCGCGCGGTTCGCCCGCTGCTGCACGGAAGATCAGCTTTCGTCGACTGTCAAACTCTCACTGCTTCGCTCGACTGCGGACTTCAGGCCAGGGATGAAAATCCGTGCGGCGCCCGTACCGGCCCTGCGACGGATCCAACGTTCAGAACTGCGCTCCCCCGCGCTCGGGTGAGCCGGTATTCCTGAGGCTGGAAGGAGGCTGCGGCTAAACGCATCAAAGGGAGGCCATATGAAGTGGAATTGGCAGCGCACGTTCATGCTGACGATATTCGCGTTCGTTTTCGCTACACCTTCACTGTTTGCGCAGAAGTACGAGTTCGGCGGCTACGCCGGCGGCTACTGGCCCTTCCGTACCAATGTGGGGGATCTGAAAAGCCAGGGCTTTTATGGAGCCCGGGGCGGCGTCTTTGTTGGCACAGGCATGGAGCTTGAGGGGAACGTCGGCTATTACAATCAGTTCGAAGTGGAAGGCACGGATCCGAGAAGCCGGGGCTGGCTCTTCGAATTTGCGCCCACGTACAACTTCATGAGCAGTGAATGGGGAACGTCTCCTGCATTTACACCGTACGCCACGTTCGGTCTCGGCTTCTTCCACACGAAACTCGACTCGGCGTACAGCTTTTCGAACGGCATCCGCACGATCAACGTGAATCCCGGAGACCGGTTCTTCGAATTCAGTTACGGCGGCGGCATCAAATCCATCCGGGTGTGGGGGCCGATCGGAATGCGGTTCGATGGCCGCGGCCGCACCATCCCGAACTACTATCATTCGAGTCCAACGTGGTTCGAGGCATCCGCCGGCGTCAACGTGATGTGGTGAGGCGGCGGCGGTCCTGATCGCGCTCAAACGGTCCTGCAGGCGATCCACTCCAAACGGCGGATGGATCGCCTTTTCTGTCCACCCGGCTTTTCGGTACCGGTTCGCATTGGGATAACGCCCGCCAGATTGCGGCGGCGTTGTTTCGGCGCCAGTCTCCTCGGAAGAAACCATCATGGACTTGAAGCTATTCGTGCGGCTGGTCCTGCAGGGCAGTATTGTTCTGACAGTTTTCGGGTTCGGGCTCAAGTCCGAACCCGGCGATCTTCGCTACGTGTGGAGGCGTCCAGGCCTCCTGCTGCGTTCGCTCGTATCCGCTCTGGTGGTCATGCCGTTTTTTGCGGTCCTGCTGACCCGCGCATTCGACTTTCGTCCCGCGGCTGAGATTGCGTTGATGGCGCTGGCGATCTCCCCTGTGCCTCCATTGCTTCCGAGACGGCTGGCGAGGGACGGAGGACAGAGCGCGTATGCGTTGTCGCTGATGTTGACGCTGGCGATTCTGTCGATTGTGACGGTTCCTTTGTCGGCGGAGGTTCTGGCGCGCTTCTTCAGTCGTTCGGTGGAGGCGCCACTGGAAATGATCGTTCGAATCGTCTTGTTGTCGGTGGTGGCGCCGCTCGGCGCGGGCGTCGCAATACGCCATTTCCTGCCGTCGCTTGCCAAGCGAATTGCCGGAACGGTCGCGTTGGCGGCCGGCATCCTGTTGCCGCTGGCGCTGGCGCCGCTCCTGATCGTGACGTGGCGGTCGGTGTGGGCAGAGGTAGGCGACGGAACACTGCTCGCGATGGTTGCCTTCGTGATCGTCGGTCTTACCGTGGGGCATCTGCTGGGTGGCCCGGATCCGGATAACTCGAGCGCGCTCGCGCTTGCCAGCGCGTGCCGTCATCCGGCGATCGCTCTGATGATCGCGTCAGCCAACTTCCCGGAGGAACGTTTCGGGGGGACGATTCTGCTGTATCTGATCGTTTCGGCAGTTGTGGCTGCGCCGTATCTCTCCTGGCGCCGGAAACCCGCGCGGATCAGGCTGGCCTAAAACGCGCTTCTGCCGATGGCAGGTCCCCGCCTGACTGTAGGGGCGGTCTATGACCGCCCGACGTTTCGGGTTGGCAATCTCTTGATTTCAACGCCGGGCGGTCATAGACCGCCCCTACAGGCAGCGCGGAGCCGTGGGTTCAGCCTACCTTGAATTTCTTCATCCCAACCGGTTTGCCGTCCAGGAATACTTCCAGCTTGTAGTCGCCCGAAGGCCAGCCGGTGGGTTTGCTGATATGGAATTCCGTGGTCTCCGGTCCCGTCGGAGTGATCGTCTGGGATTCTTCGTTCACCACGGTGACCTCGCCACCCCTCTCAAATGTCCATGTCGTCTTCAGCGTTGCCGGTCCGGTTCCCGTCGTGTCGATAGACGCGTAAATGGTGTCGTTCTTCGTAAATGTTTCGGCCGGCGCGGTCACCTTCTTGTCGTCGCCAATGGCTTTCCCCACTTCGATTTCACCCACGTTGACGCCCACCGATTCAGGAGGCGGCGCCGGTGTGGTCGCCTCAGGAGTCGGGGCCGGCGCGGGTTCCTCCTTCTTGCCGCAGGCTGCAAACGCGACGAACAGAAGCGCGGCCAGCGCTCCTAGATGTATCTTGCTCATTCGAATTTCTCCTTTACGGAACAATGATTGGGTTACGCCGGAATCTTCAGTTTTTGTCCCGGAAAAATCTTGTCGGGATCCTGCAGGATGTCTCGGTTTGCATCGAAGATTCGCTTCCAGTCACCGGCTCGCCCGTATTGCTGTTTGGCGATCTTCGACAGGTTGTCTCCAGGCTTCACTTCATAGATTGTCGGATTCGACGCCGTGGAGCTTGATCCGCTCTGCACATCAGAAAAATCAGGCGCCTTGTCTTTCATACGGCCCTCCCTCTTTGACAGGTGCAGATGGCTGTCCCGAAGCCGCGCGCGGGAACTTCGGTCCAGAATTGCAGAGTAGAAGAGACTTTAGATCTTGCAGGTGAATCGGATTGCCGCGTCATGGGCGCGCTGCTGTGCCGTTATGGAGCAAGCGCGGGGCGCCGTCTGTAATGAACTGGCACACTCTGCGCGGATCCCGCTTGTAGGGGCGGTCTCCCAAGGAACTAGACCAATAAACGCTTTGTTTTTAACAAAGCGTTTATTGGTCTAGTTTTTGTCGCGATGCGTCGCGATACCAATCGCGTGGGCGGTCTATGACCGCCCA
>DASUFH010000318.1:0-6779 GCA_036274645.1 Terriglobia bacterium | reverse complement strand
AAAGAGGACGAAGACCAGCTGCGCGACACGATCAAGATTGCGATCAAGAAGGCCGACGCCATCCTGGACAAGAAGGAAACGCGCAACGATATTCGCGCGCTCTACGCCAAGGGAGTCGCCAAGGGCACACTTGCGGCCTTCGAAGCTGTCGCGAAGAAGAATTACACGAGGGCCCTGGACAACGCGAGCGCGGCCAGAGACCTGCATGAAAAGGTCCTCAAGCAGGACCCGAAGTTTACCGACGCGAAACTGTCGATCGGATTGTACAAATATGCGCTCGGCTCCATCCCGAAATGGCTGCGCGTCTTTCTGCTGTTGTGGTCCGGGGGCGACAAAGAGGCCGGCATCGCTGACGTCGCGGACGTTGCGCGCAACGGTGGCGCCGCCGCCACGGACGCCAAGATGCTTCTGGTCGTTCTGTACAACCGGGAAAAACAGTACGACAAGGCGATGGAAACGCTCACCGACCTGCACCGGCGTTATCCGCGAAACTATCTGCTGGAAATGTCCGGAGCGGCCGTTCAGAGCCGGCTGATGAACTACGACAAGGCGATCACGATCTATGAAAACGTCCTCGAGAAAATCTCAGCGGGACGTGACGGATACGACCGTCTGGAAGCGCCGAAGGTTCTGCTGCTGATGGCCCGCGCGAACATTTCCAACCAGGACCTTCCGGAAGCCCGCAAGATCTGGAACCGCGTCATCGCAGACCAGCGGTCTACCGACACCGATCGTGGCAATGCCCGGCTCTGGATCGGAAAGTTCTACGATGCCGAAGGCAAGCGCGACCAGGCCCTGGAACAATACAACGCGATTCTGAAGCCGGACATGAAGGCGGCCCCGGGCATCAAGGAACTGGCCTCCCAATACAAAAAGGAAGCCTTCAAGTTTTAGCTGCCCGTGGCAGCAATGGACGAAACCGCTGGAAACTATTCGGGCAGGCCCTCTTCCCTGGGCTCCGGCAGCCAGAACGACGCGATAAAGCCCACCAGATAAACCGAAAAGCCCACCCCCGCCGCGACCAGGGCCAGCTTGGTGGGCGCATAGGCGCGGTCGGACGTGACCGCCAGCTGGGCCGTGATGAAGGCGAACGACGTGCCGAAGAGGCGGCCGCCGATGTTGGCCGCAAAGCTTTCTCCCGTGCCCCTCAAATGGACGGGATACATGCGGGGCAGATAATTTCCCCAGAAACTGAACTGTCCCACCGTCAGCAGTCCGGCAATGAACGCGCCGTAATACACCCCGTTAAGACTGCTCGTTCCCAGAATGCCGAAGACCACCGGCATCGCGATCAGACCGGGAATCTGGAACAGCCGGACCAGCCTCCGGCGGCTCGCAATCGCCACCACCAGCAACGCCAGGATCACCCGGCCAACCAGTCCACCAAACTCCTGGGACTGGCTGACCGCCGCGGCCTGCGCCTGCATCGCGCGATCGCCGATTCCCCGCTTGACGGCGTCGTCCAATGGCTGGGGCGCGTTCGCCGACTGCGTGTCGATGGCTTGCTGAGCCAGCGATTTGACGTCGTCCAGACCGCGAATGATCTGGGGCAACTGCTGGATCGCGCCGAACGCCGCGCCATACGCCATCGCCACCATGATGGTGGATATGATCGTGACCCGGCGGAACTCCGGCGTAAACAGCGCGGCAATGCTGGGACGTTTCAATGTTCCCGCGGCGCGCTTCTCCCGCCAGACCGGAGATTCCGGCAGGAACGGCCGGATGAACAGCAGCGGGATGGCCGGAATCACACCCGACATCAACGTGTATCGCCACGGAGCATGGGACGCCGCAACGCCGATCGCCGGCAACACCGCCGCCCACTTGATCAGCATCGCGTTGGCCGTCGCAACCATGACCCCGCCGAACGAGGAAAACGCCTGCGTGTATCCCAGCACTTTTTCCCGCCGTTTTCCCTCAGGAAACAGCTCCGCCAGCCAGGCCACCGCGGCAACGAATTCCACGCTGACACCGATGAACACCAGGCACCGCAACACCAGCAGCATCTCGATCGAAGTGGAGAAACCGGAAGTAAAGGCGCCGAACGCATACAGCAGAATGCTGTATGTGAGCACACGCCGGCGACCCCAGCGGTCGGTCAGATATCCGCCCAACAACCCGAAGATGCCGCCCGCAATCGCCGGGACGAAAAACATCCGGCCCACCCACATCTGGAAGACGGGAGAGCCCGGCGCCGCGCCGACCAGTTCCATCAGGGCGGGCGGCAAAACCAGCGGCAACATCAGGATCTCGTAGGTGTCAAACGCAAAACCGATCACGGCGATGACACAAATGACCCACTGAAGCGGGGTCAAACGGCCAGGCGCCATCTTGGTTGCCGGTGTTGTCATGGTCCCTCGACTGGAAAAACGATTGGGTAAGGTACCCCACGCCTGAAGTGAATACAAGCAGGGAAGGATTGGGGAAATTAGGGACAGAGAGGAATTACCCCTGATAATTCGCTTGGAGGAATCCTTAAAGACTCAAGATCTTTCCAAGCGAATTATCAGGGGTAATTCCTCTCTGTCCCTAATTTCCCCGGGAAGACCCTACCGGTAGCGATCCCAGTAGGGCTGGGTCGAGGCGGCAAGGACAACCACCTGATCGTAGCTTTGCACGCCTTCATGAACCGCGTTCGATTTGAGGTACCAGTCCAGGATTGCCGTCTGGAGCGCGCTCAGCCAGCGGATCCGCTCGGAGCGAAGACGGTTGAACATCCGCTCCATGTCCTGCCGGGGCCCCGGGTCGAGCAGGGCATCCAGCTTCGGAGTCCGCGCGTAGAACCATAAATTGATCCATCCGCTGTACTGCATCCGCGGATCCGAAGACATCAGCGTGGCCAGGACCGCGATCAGATTGGCGTCGCCCTCTCCCGCGTACCCGTATACGTGGCCCAGTTCATGAGTCATGGCAAACGGCTGCTCGAAGTCGAGCAGGGTGTCGCTGACGACCGGCTCATGCGCGAAGAGATTGAACACCCCGTCGATGCTGGCGGCGTGAAACCACGGATTGGCAATGACGGAGTGTTTGATGCGGCTCGATCCGCGCCACTCGGCCCCATCGATTACTGCCGTGACGTGACTGACCCGGCGCACGGCCTCCTCGCGGATCGCCTGCTCATCGTGCGGACGCGCCTGCTGGATCGGATACAGTCGATTGAGATTGCGCGCGATCTCTCGGGCGAACGTGTCGAGGGCCTTTGCGTCCGTGCGGGAAACATCGGAAGGCAGCTTGTCGGCGAGCGCTTCACGATGATAATTCAGCCCCCACGACCAGAAGAAAAACAGATACAGCGCCGCGACACCGTTCGCCAGCAACCGGTATCGTTTCAGCCGAACGGCCGCAATCAGGGCAATCAGTCCGATCGGAATAAAGACATCCAGCCACGAAAAGGAAATGGCGTCGGCAAAATGTGCCGCGAGGGCGGCGATCTTCGGATAGATACCGCGGGAATACGTATTCTCGACGAAACTCCGCGGAAAAACCTGGGCCCAGGAGCCCAGGAAACTCAACGCCGCAAACGCCGGAAGCGCCAGCCAGCCGGCCCGGGAAAATCTCGCGCGTTCAGCCATGGCTTGCGCCTTCCTCAACCGGTTCTCCGTCCGAACGGAGTTCACGGATCGTCAGCGCGCCAAGAATGAGGTTGACCAGCGTGAAGACCGAATAGGCCGCGTTAAGCAGGCCGAGGGTACGCAGATCGTGTGGGACCGGATCTCGAGGAACAAAGTCCAGATCCCTGCCGATGCGGACCATTGGCGGCGTGAGCACAAGCGTCAGAAACAACGTCACGGAAAACATGCCCACCACGTACCAGCCCGCTCGATTCCCCTGCCCCAGAGGGCGAAGAAAATAGAGGGCCAGGCTGGCCAGAAGCATCTGCAGCAGGTTCCACCACTGAAGATACAACCGGCTCATCTCCGCAGACAGATACTGGAGCAGGTCATGACCGAAGCCGGGGCCCAGCTTTTCGATCGCTTCCCTGAAGGCGGGGTTCGGCGAATGTGCAAGAAGGCGGTCGATCGCATAAAAATTTCCGGTTACGACCACCGCCAGCGCGATCGTGCCGGTGAGCCATACTCCGATGCAAAGTAGGGCCCACTGCCGTTGCCGTGACAAAAGGGGGATCCTTATTCGGTTCCGCGGCGGCGGATGACGCCCTTGGCGTTCAGGTGAAAGCCGTTCGGCAGGTTCGCTTCAACCGTGGGGCGATGTCCCTTCACCGGCCATTCCTTGCGGGCAAACACCTCCGCAATGGCGATACGGATGCGGGGACGATCGTCCGCGTCGACAAACGCCTCGAGCAGCGGTTCACGGGCCTCATCGCCCAGTTCTTCAATCGCCTCGACGGCGGTAATGCGGACGTCGTCATCGTCGTCATAAAGCGACTTCTTGAGAGTGGCGCCGATTTCCGGAGTGACATGCCCGTGCATGGCCTTGATCAGCCCGGCCCGGTGTTCGGGAGACGTAAATGGATTCTGCGCCACATCTTCGAGCACGGCGACCAGCTTCGGCGTGAGTTCCTGAGGCGGAAGAATGTTCGACAGAGCCTGCATCGGCCAGTCCACCTGGGGGTTGGACTTGATGAAACGCAGCAACGGATCCACCGCGTCGGCGCCCTTCTCCGTCAGCATGCGCGTGACCATGCGCTTCTCCTCGATGTCCTGCGTGATGACCTTGCTGGAAATCGTGAAACGCTTGGCCAGGGCGTACGTCGCCTCGGGCGTGTTCATGTCGGCGAGCCGTTCAGCGGCTTCGATGCGGGGACCATCCTCCCCGACCGGCTCCACCAGCCGCTTCACCAGCTTCTCAATCTGCCTGGGCGACGGCTGGCTTCCCCGTCGAAAAAAATCAAACATATCGAACCATCACCTGCTTTGCGAAATTTCCAGAACCACAACGTGCTCTTCGATGCCGACGAGCGAAAACGGGTCCACCCGCGAGTCCTGGGCTTTGAAGCCCCAGTGCAGATGCGGGCCGGTCACGCGGCCGGTTGCGCCGGAAAGCCCGAGCAGCTGCGATTTTTCCACCACCGCGCCAACCTTCACATCGATGCGCGACAGATGCGCGTACAGGGAGTACACACCCAGTCCATGATCGATCACGACCGTATTCCCCGTGAAATACAAATCCCTGGCCAGCACGACACGGCCACGATTGGCGGCCAGCACCTTTGTCCCCGACGCGGCCCGTAAATCCGCTCCGGCGTGCGGCGAGCGCGCCTGCCCGTTAAAAATGCTGCGCGCGCCGAAACTGGAAGCCTGCACCGCTCCATCCAGCGGCGCCCGGAACGATTCGCTCCAGAACTTCTCGGGCGTGACCGTCCGGTGAATCTTGTTCAGTTCCTCCGCCTCGCGATTGATCCGCTTCAACTCTTCCGCCGGCGGATCCACATATTTGGGCTCCACCTCCAGAACCCGGGTGGGAAACTGCACGGGCGTCACCTCGACGCTGATCGTTTGCGGGGTGACTTTCCCGTCCCGCGCGATGTCGACCTTCGCGGTATAGGGCCCCGCCTTCAGATCGAGATCCACACCAATTAAGGCAACCCAGACGTCATCCTGGCGCGCCAGAGGCACTTCCTTCTTCTGCCAGGTCGCGGTGACTTTCTGAATGCCGTCGACGTGCGGAACCTTCAACTCGAACGCGCTTCCCTGCGGAACCGCGATCGAATTGGAAAACGCCAGCAACGCCGTCAACACCGTCAATGGCATCAGGGCGATATGCATTCCTTCACCTCACTGAATCTCAACGCGTCGCGCTGGAAAACCGGAACGCTCCCAGTTTCAGCGCGGGCGCCACGAACGCGCCGCTTCCCCAGCGCAGGACTCGGACTCTGCTCCCGACCGCTTCGGTGGAGCGCAACGCATCCAGATACGATTGCGTGAATCGCAGTGACTTGACAGCGCCCGCAATAACACCGTCCCGAATGATGAATGTACCATCCCGCGTCATGCCTGTAACCACGACATCTCGTGGATGCGTTATACGTGTATACCAGAAGCGCGTGATATACAGGCCTTCGGAAGTAGACCGGATCATCGCATCCACGTTAGACGATCCGGGCTCGAGGAAGAGGTTGGCGGGCGCTGGACCGGGCCGTTCAGTGGCTGTGGGCGCTGTTGCATGGCCCGTAGACGCCCTTCCCGCGCGGGCTGCTGTCAGCGAATCGTAGACCGGACTCACGGCGACACCATGATCAACGACGCGCACGACCTGGCGGGGCGCGCCTTCATAATCGAACGTCGACGGAATTCCTCCCGGGTCCAGCCCGTTGTCGACAATGGTCACGGCGTCCGCCATGAGTTTCTGGCCGATCCGCCCGGCCAGCCACGACCGTTCCTCTTCGAACGCCAGCGCGCCCATGCCCTCGGAAAGCATCTCGAGAAGGTCCGCGGACGCGTACGGATCGAGAATTACGCGATAGGTTCCCGGCTCGATCTCGCCGGGGTTCCGGCCGAGCCGCGCTTTGTGTACGGCTTCGGCGCCCAGTTCCGCCCAATCCACGGAATCGAGACGCCACCCTGAAGATTGCGCCCATCCGGATGATGACGGGCTCATGACCACGGTCGATCCATCGGCGATGGAAGACCGGCGGCGCGCCCAGACGCCGCGGGAATTGGCCACCAGGATTTCGGAACTGCCGGTCGTCATGGAGCCCGCGGCGATGTAGCCGGATTCGGCGGCCAGACGACACGCCACCCCGACCCGTTTGGCGCGTTCCTCCGGCGCGCAGTTCGCGGTGGCCTCATCGAAAGAGTTCACGTCCGGCGCAGCCACAG
>DASUFH010000317.1:0-5136 GCA_036274645.1 Terriglobia bacterium | reverse complement strand
ACTCGATGAGTATGGTCTATCTCACGCCTGGCGTGGTCGGCGTCGGCGGACGGCGCGGCGACTCGAGCACTAACTTCGTCGCAAACGGCTCGCGCAACTCGACCTCGGACGTCCTGGTGGACGGCGTGACGGTAGTGACCGTCGAGCAAAACTCCGGCATTACGGATCTGAAGTTCTCACCCTCAGTGGATACGGTGCAGGAGTTCAAGATGCAGACGAACTTCTTCTCGGCGGAGTACGGCCAGACAGGCGGCGCCGTGGTGAACATGGTGACCCGTTCCGGCGCGAACAACTTCCACGGAACAGGTTATTACTTTCTCCGCGATGACGCATTGAACGCGAATGACTGGTTCTCCAATCGGGCTGGGCGACCGCTTCCAGAGTTCCACCGTGATCAGTACGGCGGAGTTCTGGGCGGACCGATCATTCGAAACAAGACTTTCTTCTTTGGCGCGTACGAATACACGAAGCAGGAGAACCCGACCAGCTCGACGATTACAGTCCCGACAGCGCTGCAGCGCCAGGGTGACTTCTCGCAGACTTTCAACGCCTCCGGCCAATTGATGACGATCTATAATCCGTTCGATACGTTCATCAACTCCGCGGGCGAGGTCGAGCGGCGGCCATTCCCCGGCAACAAAATCCCCAAAGAGATGATGGACCCGGTCGCGCTCAAGGCGCTCAGCTACCTGCCGCTTCCGAACCAGGCTGGCGCCGCATTCACCAACACGGCAAACTGGTTCAACAACGGGGTCAACAGGAGTTCCGGAGATCAAACCACCATCAAGATCGATCACAACTTCAGCGAACGCACCAGGGCAAGCGGCCGATACAGCCTGGCCCGCAATGACGGAACCAACCCGAACCTGTTCGGGGCCGACAACCCGGCCTACTGGACTGGCGGCCCGAGCGCTACGCGAACCCATGCGATGGTGGCCGAGCTCAACCACACATTCAGCCCTACAATGCTGGTGTCCTTCCGCTACGGCTTCACCTATTCCGACTTTCACCGCGATCCTCTAGCGGGCTACGGCTTCGACGTCACCACACTCGGGCTGCCCGCCAACATGAGGGATACCGCGACGCATCAGGTGTTCCCGCGCTGGGCGCCTGAAGGATTCCAGGAGTTCGGCACCGAGCCCTACTGGATCATGGACCGGCAGGAAGGCGTCCATCACTGGTCCGGCGCGCTGACGAAAGTCTGGGGCGCGCACAGCGTCAAGGTGGGCGGCGAGCGCCGTTACAACATGCTCGACTACAACCAGCCTGGCAATCCCTCGGGGCGCTTGAATTTCGGCCGTGGAGTCACTTGCCGCAAGCTCAATTCCTGCGCGGGCAACGAAGGCAACGGCCTGGCCACGATGCTGCTCGGCTGGGCGACCGGCAGCGAGTACCAGATCGAGCCGAAGACATTTTCCCGCTCCGCTTACTGGGGATTTTACTTCCAGGACGACTGGAAGATCACCAGCCGGCTGACGCTCAACCTGGGCCTGCGGTACGACTTCGACGTTCCCCGCTGGGAACGCGAGAACCGCTACAGCTATTGGGATCTCGAAGCGCAGTCGCCGGTCAGCGCTCCGGGCCTGGATACACACGGCGTGATAAAGTTCAACGATGATGAACGCCGGTCTCCGTTCGACTCGGACATGAACAACTGGCAGCCGCGCATTGGGTTCGCATTTGCGGCCACCCCGAAGACCGCCATTCGCGGCGGCTACGGCTTGTTCTACCAACTCTCTCGCGCCACCGTGTTCGGCCGCCCGGGCACAGGTTTCACGATCAATTCGCCCGTCGTCTGGACTACCGATTCGAACGCGACGCTGAACCGCCGCCTCAGCAATCCGTTCCCGGATGGCCTCCTGCAGCCGCCCGGCCGGTCTCAGGGAGACGCGACGCTTCTTGGATTCGGCGTGAGTACGATTCTGCCGTCGAATAACAGGAATCCCGAGTACCACTCGTGGAATCTGTCGATTCAGCGTGAGTTGCCGTTCCAGTCCGTTCTTGAAGTGAACTACACCGGCAGCCGGGGAACGCACCTGTTCATCCCAATAACGACGCTTTCGCCGCTCGCCCCGAGCTACTGGGGGCTGGGCCGTACGGCGCTGCAGGCGCGGGTACCGAATCCATTCTTCGGCCAGATCACCGATCCGCGCTCGCAGCTCAGTGGCCCGACGGCGCAGGCGTTCCGTTTGCTCCGCCCGATGCCGCAGTACGATGGAACCGGCGTGGGAACGGCTGAACCGGCGCGCGGCGATTCCAACTATCACGCTCTGCAGGTCAAGTGGGAGAAGCGTTTCGGCAAGGGGCTCACCGCTCTAACTCACTATACGTGGTCAAAAATGATCGACAACGCATCGCACAGTTCGGGGAACGTCGCCTGGCTCGGCGGCTCGACCAGCATCCAGAACATCTGGGACCTTCGGGGCGAGCGTGCGCTATCCTCGAACGATATCGCTCACCGCGTGATAATCAGCGGCACGTACGAGCTGCCCTTCGGCAAGAACCGGCGATTTGGTTCGAACATGAACCGGGCGCTCAACTGGCTGGCGGGCGGCTGGGACATCAGCGGTATGGCTCTCATGCAGAGCGGGACGCCGCTGCAGGTAACGCAGTCCGGTGGCAACATCTGGGATGGCACGCAGCGTCCGAACCTGATCGGCGATCCGAGCACCAAGGGCCGCGTTCAGGATCGTCTCAACGGCTGGTTCAACCGCGCCGCTTTCTCGCAGCCTGCCATAGACACTCCGGGCTCCGCTCCACGCAACCTGAACTATCGTGGTCCCGGCATCAAGACGCTGGACGCCGCGCTGCTGAAGAGCATCCGAACCTGGGAAGGCCAGCGGATCGAGATCCGTCTCGAAGTCCAGAACGTCACCAATACGCCCATGTTCGGCGATCCCGCGGGGCGTTCCTTCGGAGCAACCAACTTCGGGCAGATCACCGGTCTGCGTAACGGAGTCGGGCCCCGCAATATGCAATTTGGTGTGAAGTATTACTTCTAACCTCTGATCCGGGTGGGCGCGATTCGTCGCGCCCACCCGCCTTTCCAACGCCCGCTCCGCAGCCTTCGCCTGGAGTGGGTAACGATTGCATGCAGTGAAAGTCGAATAATTATCGGATTTCCTGGATCTTCTTTCGGGGGTCGACAAGAGCCCAGCACAAAGCGCCGCAGAAGTAGAGCATGCCGCAGACGTAGAGAGGGGCCGACCAGCCAAAGCGGGCGACCAGGAGCGAAGCGACAATCGGGCTGAGAACGCCGCCGACCTGCCCGGCGGTGTTCATACAGGCGCTGACTACGCCGGCCTGATTTCCGCCCATATCCAGACAGGATCCCCAGGCCGCGCCCAGCAGGAAATTCGCGAAGGCCGCCGCGCAGGCGATCAAAATAATGGCCAGATGGGCGTTTGCAACACTCGCGCCCGCGATGATCGATGCGCTGGCGAGCAGCATCGCAACGCCTCCGACGGCGGAACGCCCGACGCGCAATCCATAACGCCGCGTCAGACGATCGGTCGTGAAGCCGCCTGATAAATCCGCGATGACACTGAACAACAGCGGCAGCCCCGCCATAATGCCCAGTTCGGTCTTTGTAAAACCGCGCTCTTTTTCCAGATAGGTCGGAAGCCATGTAATGACGAAATAAAAGCCATAAGTCTGGGTCGAATACATGGCGCAGAGGGCGAGCAGGCTGCGATGGCTGAGAATCCGTTTCAGGCCGTCGGCGGTCAGATGATGCGAGGAAAGCGGGACCCGTCCCTGCTGTATATGCTCCAGTTCATGGGCGGAGACTGATTTGTGATGCTCCGGTTCGTCCCGGAACCATGCGTACCAGGCCGCCGCCCAGAAGAAACCGACGACGCCGAACACGACAAAAACCCAGCGCCAATGCGCCCACCCGAGCATCGCCGTCACCAGAATCGGCGTCAATCCGCCCGCGAGGTGAGCCCCCGTAAAAAAAACTCCCTGCGCCGTCCCTCGCTCGGTGATGGGAAACCAGCGGGAAAACGTCCTGGCCGCGTTCGGCCACGCCCCGGCTTCCCCCGCGCCGAACAGAAAACGGATGATCAGCAGAGAAACGTAGTTGAAGGCCCCGGCCGTGAAAACCGTGAAAGCCGACCACCAGAGAACAATTCGCGTCAGAACAAGGCGGGTCCCATACCGATCGCCCCACGCGCCCGTCGGTATTTCAAAAATCGCATAGGCCAGCGTAAATGAGCTAAACACCAGGCTCATCCTGAACGGCGTCAGATCCAGTTCCTTCATCATCATAGGCGCCGTCAGCGAAATGCAGATTCGATCGAAATACGTGATCGCCGCAAGCAGCGTCGCCAATCCCAGGACCTGAAAACGCACATACGAACCGGTCGTCGAAACCGCGGACGCCTCGCTCGTCATACTCTTGCCAGCCGCGACGCCCGCCCCGGTCTCGCCAGTCTGGATTGCTGGTTCCTTCATCGTTTTCTCCTCAGACGAATTGCCGATGCTGACGGCGCTCGATTCGAACGGTTCTCTCCGTTTTGAGTGTTATAGAGCGACGTCTCTTCCTGCAATGACGGCGCGCGAGTCTCCATTTGCGGGAGGCCGGCGCCCAGGCGCATCGGGAATCGGATAAGCCTTCTCTTCGCAGGTCTCTTTAGTATAGCCTTCATTCTGCTCTAGAATTACCATTATCAGAAAATTTTTCACCATCTGCCTGGCGAAAGGACTTTACAATCTATGCATACATCGCTCAATGCGACTTATCCGAACTGTTCACGACGAGGATTTCTCGCTCTTGCCGGCGTAGGACTTTATTCCGGCAGGCGGCCCGCGCATGAGGGCGTCACAGCGCGACAGGTGATCGAACGTATTCAAAAGAATGTCGGGGTTCAGTGGTGGAGTGAAACAGTAGACACGTTCAAGATCGGCAATCCCGATACAATCGTCAAAGGCATCGCCACATCTTTCAGCGCGACACTCGACGTTTGCCAGCGGGCGCATGCCGCCGGGATGAATCTATTGATTGTGCACGAGCCGACGTTCTACAACCACAATGACGAGACGGCAAACCTGAGTGGCGGGACTTACGAAACGAAACGAAGCTTCATTGAAAGGAATGGTCTCGTGGTCTGGCGTTTTCACGACCATTGGCATGCG
>DASUFH010000316.1:0-4782 GCA_036274645.1 Terriglobia bacterium | reverse complement strand
GAGTAGCCGTTCCATTTGAGGTCCAGATCGGTGGTGGCATCAGGAAGCGTTCGCCCGTCCGTGTAGACGACGCGGTATTCGTGGTGCCACTCGAAGAACTGCACCATGCGATCGGGCAGCTGCGAGATTTCCCACCAGTTGTGGGAGGACACGACCTCCGCATTCAGGTTCCGCGGGATACCCAGGGGATCGCAGGTTCCCATCGGATCGTTACGCTTTTCCGCGTTGGCCCTTGGACCGTAGCCGGGGTAATTGCCATCGTATGCGGCTTTTCCCGCGGGCGTGAACGGCGCCGCCGGGAAATTGCCCCGGCCGGTTTCCGGCGCGTTGGCGAAGCCCTGATTGTTCGACGTGCGGACCCACTTGCCCGACAGGTCGTGCGGATCGAAAGACCTCTGAGTCTGCGCGGCCACGCCGGCGGAAAGCGCCAGCGCTGCCAGGAGCGCGAGTAAAGGAATGCGCTTCATGATCGTCCTCCTATTGACGCTGTCCACGTGGCGCGCCGGCCGGCGCCGTGGGCGCCGCCCCTCGCGGGCCACGTGGCGCGCCACCGGCGCCAGGCGCAGGGGCCACACCAGGACCGCCGCCAACATTGATGGCCTTGCCGTTGATGGAGAGGCTGGCGAGGGCACAGACCGGCTTGCCCGATTTTGAAGGATGGCAGCCCAGCACCACCTTATCGTTGAATTTGATGGTTTCCTTGGTCCAGCCCGCGTTCTTGAGCGCCGCCGGCGTCGGAAGGAATTCCGCGCCCCACTTCACGACCTGGCCCTTGTCGTCCTTGACGTCGAAGAAGAGCGACGGGTGCGGATAGCTGAAGTCGAACTCTGTGACGGTTCCGCTCACCGTGATCGTCTTGTCCATTTCGTACGTAATGGAAGTGCCGTGGTGCGCTACGCCGGGCACAGCGAACGACGCCACGATGAGGGCGGCCAGAATCGAACTCAGGATCGGTTTCATTCATTCCTCCTAAAAACTAGAAAAATGCGATCGCGCGGCCCGCCAGACCCACACTGAACCAGACGAGCAGCGTCAACCCGCCCATCACGCGCCGGAACCAGGGATGGAAACGGTCCTCGCCGGCATAGACCACGATGCGAAACGCGGTGAAGTTGAAAACCAGAGCGACGACAAGAAGAATCATCTTCCACCGGAACCATGAACCCTCGAAGTAGCTCACTGCGCCGCCGGTAAAGATCAGCGCTCCACTGACCAGTGACAGCAGAAGTCCGGCCATCCGCCACGGGGCGATATCACGGGCCAGACCCGCGACGGGCTGCGACCGCAGACCGAGATCGAGAAGACGAAGGCCGATGACGAACGTGCCGCCCAGGAGCAGCGTCAGACCGGCCAGATGCATCACGAAGAGCCCCGCGATACGATTCTCCGACTGGCCGATCCACTGACCGAACCCGCTCGATCCCAGCGACTCTACGAAGGGTTGAAGAATTTCCCACATCGGCGTCACAGGTCGTAGGCGAAGATTCGGCCCGCCGCGATGACCAGAAACCACAACACGAGGGAAACGAGTCCGGCGGCGCGGGCGCCCAGGGGCGGCCTGGGCGCGTCGCTCCATTCCGCCCTGCGGCGATCGATCGTCAGGTGATAGACGGCGGTGTTCACTCCCGCCAGCACGATCAACGCAACCTTCGCGCGAAAGTAGCTATTGGCGTACGCCTTCGTGGCGTGAGCCGTAAACAGCATTGCTCCAGTGAGAAACATGAGAGTAAATCCCATGAACATCCACACCTTCAGCCCCTGAAAAACCTCCGTCACCGGCCGCGCGCGCATCGTCGCGCCCAGCAGGCGCAGGTCAAACCAGACGACGGTCCCAACGGACAAGGCCAGACCGAGCACGTGCGCCCCTTCCACATAAGGGAAGGCGGATTCACGAACGATTTCGCCAATCCGGGTGTCTTCGATGATCTGGAGCCAGTCGACAACCGTCATGAATCAGTTGACCGTCTCGCCCTCACGGAATCCCCAGGTCTCGCCGTCGCGCCGGATATTCACCATGCGCAGACGCCGGTCCGCCGGGTCGCGAGCCGGGTTGCCGCTGATCGTCACCAGATCGCCGGCCTTGATCGTGCCGGCCATGGTGCCGGTCAGCTGACCCGCCGCGGCCCATTCAACGTTCCACACCTCTTCCTTCTTATCCTTGTTCACCACGGTGACATGCAGGAACGAATGCGGATTGCGCAGCAGGAACTGCACGACCTTGCCCTGGATGCTCACCGTCTTGCCGGTGTCATAGGTCGCGGTAAACGAATGATGGGCGAACAGCGTGCCCGCAAGAAGCAGCGCCATCGGAATGACAGATATCAGGATGCGTTTCATCGTCGTTCTCCTCGCCAGTTACCTGGCGTCTTCGATCTTCGGCGGATTTTTCAGACTGGTATAAACGGCTTCGACAAACATGTTCGTGGTCCACGGCCCGCTGGTCGCGCCATAACGGACGTCGTAATCGAAGGTGGGCCGGGCCGCCAGCGTCTGTTCGAGCGTGGCGCCCGCTTTGATCAACGCCTGCACCCGGTCCCGGATGATGACCATCATGTCGCGATACTCAGCGACCTCCCACTCATCGGTGATGCGGCCGTGTCCGGGAATGATCAGCGTTCCGCCGTCTTCGTCATGGACGTAAACCGTGCGATCCAGAATGAAGTTCAGGGCGGCGATTTCACCTTCTACGCTTCCGCCATTCTTGATGTCGATGTGCGGATACTCCGTCGTGGTGAAGACATCACCCGCGACGATCACGTCCGCCCGGCGGAAGTGCACAATGCTGTCGCCGTCGGTCGTCGCGTTCGGCATCGGAAAGGCTTCAACGGCTTCCCCGTTGTAGTACTTTCTCCGCCGGTCTTCAGCGAACGTATCGCTGGGCGGCGTGGGGAGGTTGTACTGCAACATGTGAACCTGCGTGTTCAGCTGGCTGATGATCGTGGCGGCGCTGCCGGCGCCACGGAACTGCATCGAGAAGAATGTGCCCGTCAGGCTCGGATCCGCGCCGGCGTTCTGCAGCTTCGCGTTGCCACCCGTATGGTCCGTACGGAACGTCGTGTTGACGATGAACTGAATCGGTTTGGCGCTGAGTCTGGCGATTGCGGCAATCACTTTGTCCGCCAGCTTTCCCGAACCGGTATCGACGACGAACGCGCCCTGCGGCCCGACCTGCACGGCGATATTCGCGCCATCACCGGCGAGCAGGTAAACGTCGCCGGATACACGCATCGTATGGATCTCGCCATCCTTCGGTGTCGGATCGGGCGCGCGGCTGACCGCGGGCGGCCCCGACGGCATCATTCTCGCCTTCGCCGTGCTTTCCGCGGCGGCCCTGTCGCGGACCGCGCTGACGAGTTCCGGATACATGGTTTCAACTCCGCCGAGCGACGCCAGCAATGGCATGTTGTGCCGGTCAGCGTATTCGCGAACGTACGGGTTCTGTCCGAAGAGATGATTGGGGACGACGTCGCCTTTCCGGCCGTAGATCTGTTCACTGTCGTCGCATGGATACAGCCAGGCGTCCGGGTCTTTGGCCATCCGGACCAGCAGCGACGCCTTGCTCAGCGGCTCGCTGAGATACACCGGATCGTCAATCACGGCCAGCAGCGTGATGGTGTCGCCATGACGAACAAAATGCTCCACCACCGTGGCGGCGTCGCTTTGCGGCACCCCGTTCGCCTTGATCCAGCCGCGCTTGAGATGCGTCGTCGTGACCGTCAGCGTGTTGCCCTGGTATTCACCGGTCGAGAAGCCGGCGAACGTGTGCGGCGCATAAGCCGGCGGATGCGGCCGGCCATCCATATACACGGTCCGATCGCCCTGCGCGATCTGTCCATAGAAACGCCATGCAACGAGGCGCTGCGTGTACGGATCCCGTTCTTCCCAGATCCGGTAATTGGCCGGCGCGTACCAGAAGTACGGCGTGACATATCCCATGCATTGGTGCTGCTTGACGGTTTGCCGCGAGGCCGGCCAGGAGAGGGCATACAGCCGCGCCGCGTCATTCAGCGGGATGCCGCCGAAATCGGCCAGATCGCCGGCCGCAGTTTGCGATTCCGTCACCAGTTGCTGGGGACGCCACGATCCGGAGAAGTCGGGTCCGGCAACCGTGGGACCGAGCCCGGGACCATCTTCCGCGCCTCCACCCGGCGATTGACCGCCGACGGCTGCGGCCGCAACGAGAAGACCGATGAACACCACAAGAAGTTTTTTCATATTCGTCCTACTTTCCGTCGCAGCCCACGGGACTGAAGCCTGTGGCGTCGCCCTGTTTCTTGAAATTGGTAGCGGTCCACATCGGCTGGCTCATGTAGGTGGGGTCGTCCAGCACGGAGGTCAGAATCAGATACTGGGTTCCGCTTTTTTCGGTAACGAGGTCGTAGTATTCGGTGAGCGTGGCGTTGTTGCTGAACGGCACGCCGTTGCGGGTGACATAGCCGGGTTTCATCCGGGTGGTGACCACCTTGAGCGAGCCGGAGGGGCCGCTCGCCGCCCCGCCGCCTCCAAAGAAGAGGCCGCCGGCGCCGGCGTTGCCGAGGTCCCACTCTGCTTTGGAACTGCCCTGATAGTCTTCCGGCGCGTTCTCGGGAGGATTGCCGAAATAGAACAGGCGCGTCTGTTTGCCCGCGTCGGTTTCGATTTTGAGGGTCTGGTCATCCTGCCAGGAAACATGCAGCCGGCCGGGAATGCGCATCACGGAAGGGGCCGCAAACGCTTTGCAGGCCTCGCCCGCTGCGGCGTCACGGGCCGGATCCCAGGCGCCGGCCATCTGGCGCGCGGCCT
>DASUFH010000315.1:0-12395 GCA_036274645.1 Terriglobia bacterium | reverse complement strand
ATCAGGCCGGCATGGCCATGGCGCCGCGCGGCTTCGGCGCGTTTCTCGCGATGCCGATGGTCGGATTACTGATGGGCAAGCTCGATCCGCGAAAAATGGTGATGGCCGGACTTGCCATCGCCGGCGGGACATTGTTCATGTTGTCGAACATCAACCTGAACGCGGGCTACTGGGACATCTTCTGGCCGCAGTTCATTCAGGGAATGTCGTTGGGCCTGCTGTTCGTTCCCCTGAGCACAGTATCCATGAACCTGATCCCCCGGGAACGCATGGGTAACGCCACCAGCCTGTTCAGTCTGATGCGCAACCTCGGCGCGGGTGTCGGTATTGCGGCTGTCGCCACGATGGTGTCGCGGCAAACCACTGCCCACGCCGCCATCCTGTCGGAACACCTGAACCCCTACTCCGACGCCGCGCGGAGCGCATTCGAGGGAGCCCGGGCCCTGTTTATCGCCCGCGGATCCAGCCTGACCGTGGCCACCCAGCAGGCGACCGCCGCCCTTTCGGGAATGATTCACCGTCAGGCGGCCATGGTCGCCTTCGTGGACGTGATCCGCCTGCTCGGCGCCATCTTCATCGTGGTCGTCCCGCTGGTCCTTATCATGCGCCGTCCCGGCCGCTCCGCCGGAGGGCCGCCGGCGCATTAGCGTCTTCGGTCCCTCTGCCGCCGGAATCGCACTAAGTTCGGCGGTAGCGGCCTCCCTCTTCTACTGTGCTTCATGCGATTCAGATCTGCCGATCCAGGCGCCAAGCTGCTAACATTCTGGCCCCGGAATGCGTTGGCGAGCGAACGGCAAAGCCGATAGGTTGTCGCGGCCCTTACATGCGTCGTCCACGCATTACGTTTGAGTCCGATTACAACGATGCGACGTCTAGGCAGAATAACGACGTGGAACGATGACCGGGGCTACGGTTTTATCTCACCCGGTGGCGGCGAGGAGCAGGTATTCGTCCACATCAAGGCATTTTCAAATCGGCATCGACGCCCCATCGGCAATGAACTTGTCACCTACGAAGCTGTGCTTGACGAGAAACGGCGAATGCGAGCCGAACATGTCGAGTTCATTGGCGACAGCTCACCAGTTCCAGTTCAACGTGGAACGATTGCGCTGGCAATACCTGTTCTATTTCTGATGTTCTTGTGGGCAGCGGTTTTTTGGGGACAATTGCCTCGCGTGGTTCTCGTGCTCTATCTGGTGACCAGCGTGGTCTCATTGTTTGCCTATGCTCACGATAAGTCAGCGGCAAAGAAAGAACAGTGGAGAACTCCGGAGAACACGCTCCATCTGTTGAGTGTAATCGGTGGTTGGCCCGGCGCATTCGTGGCTCAGAAATGGTTTCGTCACAAGTCCAGGAAGGAATCTTTCCAAAGTGTTTTTTGGGCAACAGTTGTCCTTAATTTATTCGGACTCGCGTGGGTGCGTTCATCATCCGGCGCAGCTGTTCTCGGCTTTCTGGAGCAGCTTGCGCGAAGTCGCGCCCTGGAATGATGTCGCGTAAACAGATCGAAAAGACGATTCCTGTATTGGCGGTAAACGACCTGGACCGGAGCATCGAGTTTTTCCAACGCGTTCTGGGATTCGATGTGGAGTGGAATGCGGGTTCGATCTGCTCGGTCGGCCGGGATGGAAGCAGCATCATGCTCCAGAGTGCCGAGAATGTTCTTCCGGGCACGGTGTGGATCGGGCTCGCGGACGATTCGATATTCCACTCTATTCAGTCATCCGGCGCGAAGGTGTTGCGGCCGCCTTCCAACAGGCCCTGGGCTTACGAGATGAAAATCGCGGATCCGGATGGCAATATTCTGTGGCTGGGCGCAGAACCCAGAACGGAATGATCCGGGCGCCTTCATGGAAAGACAATGCGTGGTGAACCGCAAATTGCCGGGGCGTACGGTGTGGAAGGAATTGGTTAGAGCGCATGTATATTCCCGACGCGTTCCGGATTTCTGATTCCGGAACGCTCTACGATTTCATCGATCGCTACGATTTCGCGACGATCGTCACAACGACGGTAGACGGTCTGGTCGCTTCGCATGTTCCGGTGGTCCTTGAGCGCCATCCGGCGGCCGTTCTTCGCGCTCATGTTGCGCGTGCGAACACGCACTGGCATTCGTTCGACGGGAAAGCCGAAGCCCTTGTGATCTTCCAGGGCCCGCACGGATACGTCTCCCCAACGTGGTACGCGAATTCGCCGGCAGTTCCCACGTGGAACTATGCGGCGGTTCATGTTTATGGCGCGCCCAGGGTGGTCGATGACCCGTTAGTGACGAGAGCCCTGCTTGGCGCGCTGGTTGACAGGTACGAACGAAGCCGGAGCCCTTCATGGAGCGCGGCAGCGGCTCCAACGGACTTTATCGAGCGACTCACCGCGGGGACGGTGACCTTTGAGATTCCGATCATGCGCATCGAGGGCAAGTTCAAACTCGGCCAGAATCGTTCCCTCGAAGACCGGCTCGGAACGATTGCCGGACTGGAACGGGAACAGAACGTGGAGTCGGCGGCGCTCGCGACTTTCATGAAAACGTTCGCGGCCGCCCGGAGCGGAACGGTCTGATGTTTCGGATTGAGCGTTTCCTGGAGGCAAGATCATGCGAATGCCCAGAGTCAAAGGTCTGATACGTCGACGCCTGCTCATCAACTACCGTGTCGACCCTTCCGTTGTCCAACGCCAGCTGCCGGAGCGCTTTCGTCCGAAACTTCAGAATGGGTGCGCAGTTGCCGGAGTGTGCCTGATCCGGCTCGAGCGAATCCGGCCGGATCTCGTACCGGGTCCGTTCGGTGTGAGTAGCGAAAACGCAGCGCACCGGATCGCCGTCACCTGGGAGGACGGGGGCGAGGTTCGGGAGGGAGTCTACATTCCTCGCCGGGATACTTCTTCATGGATCAATCGATTCGCAGGCGGCCGCTTGTTTCCGGGTGAACACCGGCCCGCAAGATTCCAGGTGGAAGAACGGTCCGGACACATCCAGCTGCGCATGCAGTCTCTGGACGAACTCGTCAAAGTCACGGTGTCCGGCCGGGTATCGGCAGATTTTCCGCGCGATTCATGTTTCAGATCAACCGATGACGCGTCGAGGTTTTTCGAAGCGGGCTCCCTGGGTTACTCCGCAACATCCGAGAGCGGAAAACTCGATGGGATCGAGCTGCGAACGACCGAATGGAAGGTGGAGCCGCTGCAGGTGGATGAAGTCTATTCAAGCTACTTCGCCGACAAGTCCATCTTTCCGGAAGGCAGCTGCTCGTTCGATTGCGCGTTGATCATGCGAAATATCCGGCATGAATGGCGCGCGGCGAATGATTTGTACACGGAGCGGGCCGGCTGATCCGAACATGAGATCTGACGGGATCGATCGCGCCAGGCGGCCCTCCGAGAGAAGCCGGTCCGGTTTCAGTGTGTCCGCGGCGCGGTCTGCGGCCCGGGAGGCAGTTCCCGGCACAAGTGGGCGCTCACCTGGCTGAATCGTTGGCGCTAGAATGTTCATTCTGGAGGGAGACATGGATCACACGGCCTCAATACGACGCCTGTATGACTTGATCAACTCGGGGGACATCGACGGATTTGGCCGTCTGCTCGCCGACGACTTTGCCGAGCGCGAGGTCGTGGAGGGCTTCCCACCCAACAAGGCCGGCGTTATTCAATATTTTCAGATGTTGCTCGCGGCGTTTCCGGACCTGCACATGGCGCCCGAAGACGTCATTGCAGGCGGCGACAAAGCCGTCGCGCGCGTGCGGGTGACCGGGACGCACAGGGGGCCTTTCATCGGGATCCCGGCGACCGGCAAACGAATTGAGGCGCAACTCATCGACATCATTCGCTTTGGCGATGACGGGCTGGCGCGTGAGCACTGGGGCGTGTCGGATCAACTCACGATGATGCAGCAACTCGGCGCGATTCCAGCGGCGCCGTAGGCCTGGCTTGCGTTAATTCGTTCGCCAGGGGCGAGGGGAGCCAGATGATCAGATCCGCGGATGACGCATGGATGGCCGGCGACGCCTACGAAGCGTACATGGGACGCTGGAGCCGCATGGTCGCCCGGACTTTTGTCGAATGGCTGAACCCGAAGCCGTTCGCGGACTGGATCGAGATCGGTTGCGGAACCGGAGCGCTCACGGCAACCATTTGCGACCTTTGCGAGCCCCACTCCGTTGTCGCCTGCGATCCCTCGGTTCCGTTCATCGAGCATGCGCGCCGGAGCCTTCCGGACGATCGCGTGAGGTTTGTCGTTGGCGGAGTCGAGGCCCTTCCCAGCCAGTCCGGCGGATTCGACATGGCAGTTTCAGCGCTTGTGCTGAACTTTCTGCCGGATCCGCAGTCGGTTATCCGATCGATGGCCGGCCGCCTGCGAAAGGGGGGCGCCGTTGCAGGCTACGTCTGGGACTATTCCGATGGCATGCTGCCGCTGAGGGTTTTCTGGGAACAAGCGGTGGCGCTCGACCCTGGCGCGTCGGCGCTCGATGAAGGCGCGCGGTTCCCGCTGTGTCGTCAATCGGCGCTGGAGACGGTGTGGCGGGACGCCGGACTTTCCGACGTCGAGACGCGCCCGCTGGAGATCGCCACGTACTTTGCCACTTTTGAGGAATACTGGAGCCCGTTTCTCCTCGGGACAGGGCCCGCGCCTGGCTACGTAGCGTCGCTTGCGCCGGATCATCGCGACTCGCTGCGAGATCGGATCATGTCACGGCTTCCCACTGGCCCGGACGGCAGCATTCAGCTTCGCGCCCGCGCCTGGGCGGCTCGCGGAATCATCATCTGAACGGAACAGAGTCTCCATGCCATCGTTCGCTCTGGCCCTGCAGCTGAGAAACGTCCCGATCGGGCGCACTTTCCCGCCCGCTTCCGATGTAGGGGCGGTCATAGACGTCATAGACCGCCCCTACAATGCTTCTGTTGGGTAAAGCTGACCAAGGGGAGGAATGCGCGCTTCAGTGACGTTACAGCAGGCCGGTTACCTGATCGAGGACGGGGTTTTGTCCGTTCGGGAATGTGAGCAGGTGACGGCTGGCATTGCCGAATCGCCGCTGATTCGTCGGGGACGCGCCGGCCCTCGCCACCTGATGTCCCTGCCGGACGTCCGGCGCCTCGCCTGTGATCCGCGGATGCTCCGGATTGCGCGGGGCGCTCTCGGTTCCGGCGCTGTCCCATATCGGGCGACGTTGTTCGAGAAGTCCGGGGCCGCCAACTGGCTGGTCGTCTGGCATCAGGACACGGCTCTCCCGCTCGTAACCCGGATGGATCGGCCCGAGTGGGGGCCGTGGTCACGAAAAGCGGGCGTTCTCTATGCTCATGCGCCATCCTGGGCTCTTGCGCATATCGTTGCGTTGCGCATTCACCTCGATGCGGCGACGGCGGACAACGGTCCTCTGCGCATCCTTCCGGGAACGCATTTAGCGGGGGTACTGAGCGATAAGGAAGTATTTGCGATCGCGCGATCGCGGGCGCCCGTAGATTGCATCGTCGGGCGTGGGGGAGTGATGGCCATGTATCCGTTGCTCATCCATTCCTCAGGCAAGGCGCGCTCGGCGGCTTTCCGGCGTGTCCTCCACATTGAATATGCTGATTCACTTACATTAGGTCCCGGCGTTCAGTTGGACGTCGCCTGAAGGTTTCGAACTTTTGCGACGCCGCAAGTCAGGAGTGAATGGATGGCGGAACAAAAACTGTCTTTGGGCCAACCGGTCCCGGAGCTGCCGGTTGCAGACGTCGTCAGGGCGCAGACGTACTACCGGGATACGCTGGGGTTCGAAATCGCGTGGTTGTATCCCGGTGAAGAAATCGGCGCGGTGTCTCGTGGGAACGTCGCCATATTCTTTCGCAAACGGTCGGGCTCATTCGAGCCCGCCGTGCACTGGATCTTTGCGGAGGACATTGACGCCACATACCGGGAGTTGACGAAGAGCGGCGCCAACATCACCGAGCCGCTCGAGCAGAAGCCCTGGGGGTTGCGGCAGTTCACCATTGAAGATCCTGATGGGAATCGGTTCTACATTCATCACGGCTGAGGCGGACCTTTCGGTGGGCTTCCTCGATCCGTTCTGCTCCAACGAGGCGCTCCGGCCCGGTCATCCGCTATACTTCTGGGTTACATCGTCTTGTTTGTTCGAATCGAGAGGCGCCAACGCGGCCTTCCAAATTGGAGGAAATGGAACAATGTCCCTACGCATTAACGACGAGGCTCCGAACTTTACAGCTGAAACGACTCAAGGCACGATCAACTTCCACGACTGGATCGGCGATGGGTGGGCGATTCTGTTTTCGCATCCCAAGGATTTCACGCCCGTCTGCACGACTGAACTCGGCTACATGGCCGGCCTGCAGCCGGAATTCGCGAAGCGCAACTGCAAGGTGATCGGCCTCAGCGTCGATCCCGTCAGCAGTCACGGCAAGTGGTCTGCGGATATCGAAGAGACCCAGGGCCACAAGGTGACCTATCCGATGATTGGCGATCCCGAGTTGAAGGTTGCCAAGCTTTACGACATGTTGCCGGCCGATGCCGGAACCACGTCTGAAGGCCGCACCGCAGCGACGAACGCCACGGTGCGAACCGTGTTTGTCGTCGGGCCCGACAAGAAGATCAAGCTGATGCTGAGCTATCCCATGAGTACCGGTCGCAACTTCGACGAAGTGCTCCGTGTCCTGGATTCCATCCAGCTGACCGCCAAACACAAGGTGGCCACGCCGGTGAACTGGAAGCAGGGTGAAGACGTGATCATCCTGCCCGCCGTTTCCGACGACGAGGCCAAACAGAAGTATCCGGCCGGCTGGAAAGCGGTCAAACCGTACCTGCGGATTGTCCCGCAACCGAAGTAGCTCGTCTGATTCCCGCCCAACGTTTCAGGGTGAATTTCTGTGAAATCAGAGATCTCTACTCCGAAACGTCGGGCGGTCAATTCTTTCTGAGTCGTCTGTGTGGCGCTCAACGAGAAGTTTCACTTCGAGGATCGCGCACTAATGGCCACCAGGATGGAGCGTAACCTTAGAACCATGCGCGTATGGGATGCCCTCGTTCGCCCCAGAAGATGTACCAACGGCCTGCGGAACGCACGACATCCAGCTGCTCGGCAAAAGGGAGTGGTTCGGCTGGCGGTTTAGCCAGCCCGAGGCGGGAAAGCAGACCACGGCGCGGCGGCCGCGGCGCGTGGCCGGTGGCCTCGGCGGTGTCTGCAGCCGCGAGCAGGGCCTTTCCATACTCGACAGCCGCTCCCGGAAGTTTGTGCTCCCAGGCTTCAGTCATCAGAGTTTTACTCAGCACGTCAGGGCAGTCATTCAGGAAAGCACCGCGGAAGCTGGTCTCATCGGTTCCGTCATATAAGCCCGCATTGGAATACTTCGGCACGCCGTCGCACTCCAGAAGCCTCAGGACATAATAGCCATCAAACTCCCTGAGGACGGCGGCCGCTTCTTCGGTCGTCTTTGCTGCACGCGCCTGAAGGATCCATTTGTTCGCGGTATCGTCTATTCCGACCTGTGGCGCGCCGATGCGTTTGTATCCCGGAATCGAGATTTCCTGAAAGCGCGCAATTTCCGCCTCCGAAAGGTCCTCATCGGCGAACGCGCGTTCCAGCAAGTTCTGCCACTCCTTTTCATGACCCGGCGCGGCGCATCCCTCCACAACAAGGTCGAGACCCATTTCCAAAGCCTCCGACAGCCATTTACGACAATCAGCAAGGATAGCAGGAGTGAAAGAAAACACCGTATCGCCTGGCCCGAGTTCCGTGTATCTTCGAGGTCATGTCATGCTGTCGAGCGCTGGCTGTGCTGGCCGCTTCCGGACTGATTGAGGCCGATTCGGAATGCAATACCGATTCACTCACGCCAGACGCGCTCCCTGTCCAGGCGAATGTTTCTGACCGAGCGTTTGTAAACCATTCTCAGTCACTACCGACCTTGCCTGAGGGGAGCACGCCACCGCTTGACCCGCTCATGAACGACGAAATACGTCGTCCCACGGACCTGCCACAAGTACATGATTAGCGCGACAGACTACTCGTCTCAGATAAGCTTTCATTCAGATACACACAGAAGCGTCGGCGTTTCCCTGTGTATACGACGAGGCTAAGATGATTGCGCCATGCATTATGTCCGCAATGGAGGGAGGGCGGCATATAATCATCCTCGTCCGTGATCGAACAAACGGGCCCAGAACCAGACCCAATGTCATCATTGCGCCGGCCGGAACATTACAGCCTCGATGAATATCTCGCGCTTGAGCGGGCGTCCGAGCGGCGTTTTGAGTATCGCAATGGCGAAATCGTTTGCATGTCCGGCGGCAGCGCTCAGCATGCAGAGATCGCGGCCAACATCATTGCGTATCTCAAAACGAAGCTGAGAGGCCGCTCCTGTCACGTTTACGGCAGCGATCTCGCCATCGATGCGCCCGGCGGCCGCCCTTATCGGTATCCGGACGTCAGCGTCGTTTGCGGGGAACGCCGGATCGAAGAGGTTGACGGCCGCGATTGCCTGTCAAACCCGGTGATCCTTGTGGAGGTGCTGTCTCCCGCGAGCGCCAGTTACGATCTCGGCGTGAAATTTGAAGAGTACAAATCCATCCCCACCCTCACGGACTATATTCTCGTCGCACAGGACCGCCCCTACGTCATCCGGCGAACGCGTGACGATCGCAACACCTGGCGTGAAACGGCTTTTGAATCACTCGATGCCACGGTTCACCTGGAGTCCGTTGACGTGAACCTCGATATGCGCGATGTGTATGAAGGCCTGGAGTTCCAACAGACAGCCGAGGATTGAACAAAAACATGCCGGCAAACCTGATCCTTCTTCATCGAGCGCGCGGTTCGCGCGGTCCACGGCGGCGCTGTGCGGATTGCCGCTTCGATCGATTCAACCGATCCTCTTTTCAAACGGATCTCATTGGAATAAGATCTGTGCTGTCCCGAATCCGCTCAAGCCTTGAATAGTTCTGCGACACTCGGAGTTCTGCCGTTCCTGACCAGACCGTCTCATCCCGCTGATCTGTCTTGACTGCTGAATCTGCCGTTCTTTAAATCTGCTTCGGACGTTCGCGTGCCAACACCTGGCAGTCGATCTTTCGTTCTGCGCGGCCGCTGTTCACAACTTTGTGCGACAGGGGGAATCCATGCAGTCATCGTTCGAGACCCATCCGCGACCGCCCGCGGCAAAAGATGTTCACATCATCTGGACGACTGCCGGCCTGAGCTGTGACGGAGACTCGGTCTCGGTGACAGCGGCGGAGCAACCGGCGCTGGAGGACGTCCTTCTGGGGGGATTGCCCGGTCTTCCAAAGGTTCATCTCCACAACCCCGTGCTGGCGACCGAGGTGGGCGACGACTTCATGAAGGCGTTCTACCAGGCGGAAGCCGGCGAGTTGGATCCATTCGTGTTCGTCGTTGAAGGATCCATACCCAATGAGGACATCAAGTCCGAAGGGTACTGGGCTGCGCAGGGAACCGATCCGGAAACCGGACAGCCGATTCCTCTGGTCGACTGGATCGACCGGCTTGCGCCGCGCGCCTGGGCGGTGGTTGCGATCGGGACGTGCGCTACCTATGGCGGCATTCACGCCATGGAGGGGAACCCGACCGGCGCCATGGGGCTGGCCGATTACCTGGGCTGGAATTTCCGTTCCACCGCGGGCATTCCCATCGTCAATATCCCCGGTTGTCCGGTGCAGCCCGACAACTTCATGGAGACGCTGACCTATCTGCTCTATCAG
Source organism: Terriglobia bacterium (assembly GCA_036274645.1). Classification (GTDB taxonomy): domain Bacteria; phylum Acidobacteriota; class Terriglobia; order 20CM-2-55-15; family 20CM-2-55-15; genus DASUFH01. Next base: position 2,701 of record DASUFH010000315.1, on the reverse strand, counting down.
GCCGCGGGCCTGTCTCCCATGATTCCACTCGACGACAAGCTTCGTCCCACCTGGCTCTTCGGCAAGACCGTCCATGAAGGATGCGACCGGGCCGGCTATTACGAGCAGGGCGATTTCACTCACGAATACGGCGAAGCCAAATGTCTGGTGAAGATCGGCTGCTGGGGGCCGGTCGTGAACTGCAATGTGACGAAACGCGGCTGGATGCGCGGCATCGGCGGCTGTCCGAATGTCGGCGGGATCTGCATTGGATGCACCATGCCCGGGTTCCCCGACAAATTCATGCCGTTCATGGACGAGCCGCCCGGCGCCGCGTTCTCCACGGGGACGATTGCCGCCTACGGCGCCATGATCGCCTCCCTGCGCGGTATGACCAATCACACGGTGAACAAGGAGCCGAAGTGGCGCCATCGCGGATCCGAACTAACGACCGGGTACAAACTCGCCGGGTAACGAAAGGCGGCAATTCCAATGAGCACGACAATCGAAACCAAGCGCAATGTGCTGCCGAAGACCGAAGGTCTGGTCGAGATGAACTGGGATCCCATCACGCGCATCGTCGGGAGTCTCGGCATCTATACCAAGATCGACTTCAAGAACCGGCAGGTGGCCGAGTGTTACAGCACGTCCTCCATCTTTCGCGGATACAGCATCTTCATGAAGAACAAGGATCCCCGCGACGCCCACTTCATCACCAGCCGCATCTGCGGCATCTGTGGCGACAATCACGCCACCTGCGCGGTCTACACGCAGAACATGGCTTTTGGCGTCAAGACCCCGCCGCTTGGTGAATGGCTGATCAACCTCGGTGAAGCCGCCGAGTACATGTTCGACCACAACATCTTCCAGGAAAACCTCGTGGGGGTGGATTTCTGCGAGCAGATGGTCAAGGAAACGAACCCGGGAGTATGGGACAAGGCCCAACATACCGAAGCGCCCAACGCAAAGATTCACGGCTACCGGACGATTGCCAACATCATGACCGCGCTCAATCCCTTCACGGGCGAGTACTACCGCGAAGCCCTGCGGGTCAGCCGCGATACGCGCGAAATGTTCTGTCTGATCGAAGGGCGCCACGTCCATCCCTCGACGCTCTATCCCGGAGGGATCGGAACGCCGGGAACGCTGCAGGTACTCACCGACTACCTGACCCGCCTGATGAAGTATGTCGAATACATGAAGAAGGTCGTGCCGCTGCACGACGATCTCTTCAATTTCATGTACGACGCTCTTCCCGGCTATGAGCGCGTCGGCTATCGACGCACGCTGCTCGGCTGCTGGGGCTCCATGAACAATCCCGATGTGGTCGACTACAAATACGAGCACATGACGAAGTGGGGCCGCGCGATGTACGTCACTCCCGGCGTGATCGTGGATGGGGAAGTCGTGACCAACGATCTGGTCGAGATCAATCTTGGCATGCGCATCCTGCTGGGCAGCTCCTATTACGACGACTGGCGGGACACCGGCGAAACGTTCGTGAAGAACGATCCGCTCGGGAATCCGGTGGACAGCCGCCACCCCTGGAACCAGACCACCACCCCACGTCCGCAGAAGCGGGATTTCACGGGCAACTACACCTGGGTGATGTCGCCGCGCTGGTATGACCGGCGGACGCAGCAGTATCTCGCGCTCGACACCGGCGGCGGTCCCATCGCGCGCCTGTGGTCGACCGCGCTGAACAAGCTTGTCCATTTCGGCTACATCGAATCCACCGGGCACAGCGTCAAGATCCAGCTGCCGAAGACCGCCACGATGCCCGAGACGGAGCTGGAATGGACCATTCCCCGGTGGAGCAACGCGATCGAGCGCGACCGCGCCCGCACCTACTTCCAGGCCTATGCCGCCGCGTCGGCCCTCTATTTCTGCGAGCGGGCGCTGGCCGAGGTGCGCGCCGGCCACAACCGGACGTGGGCTGAATTCAAGACGCCTGAGCAGGCCATTGCCTGTGGATTTCATGAGGCGGTGCGCGGGGTTCTGTCGCATCACATGGTGATTCGCGACGGCAAGATTGCCAACTATCATCCCTATCCGCCCACTCCGTGGAACGCGAGTCCGCGCGATGTGTATGGAACGCCCGGGCCCTACGAAGACGCCGTTCAGAACACTCCGATCTTCGAGGAGAACGAGGGCGACAAATTCAAAGGCATCGACATCATGCGAGCGGTCCGCAGCTTCGATCCGTGTCTGCCGTGCGGCGTCCACATGTATCTGGGTAACGGGAAGATTCTTCGCGAATACCACTCGCCGATGTTCGGCCTCGGGAAGTGACCGTGGAGAAAGGACTCCGGGAACGCGTCGCGCGCATCGAAGGGCTGGTTGCCGCGGTCCGGTCGAGCGAAATGGAAGTTCGCGGGCCGGCGCTGGAACTCGTTCGGACGCTGATGGAGCTGCACTACGCCGGCCTCGACCGGATGATGGAGCTGGTCAGCGAACGTGACGGCGCCGCGCTATTCGAACGTTTTGCCGGAGACGACAACGTGTCGCTGATGCTGCTACTCCACGGACTGCATCCGGTCGATATGGAACGCCGGGTGGCCCTCGCGCTGGATACCGTCCAGCCCTATCTCGAGTCGCATGGGGGCCGCGTGGAACTGATCGAAATCCGGGAAGGGATCGTCCGGCTCCGCATGGTGGGAAGCTGTAACGGTTGTCCGTCGTCGGCAATCACTGTGAAGACCGCCATCGAGAAGGCCATCTT
>DASUFH010000314.1:0-17767 GCA_036274645.1 Terriglobia bacterium | reverse complement strand
GGACGTGAAGGTGACCACGTTGTCCGAGCTGGTTGAAGCGAGGCTGAGATTGCCGAAGCTGTCGGTAACCGCGCCGGCGGGGATGGTCGCAATCACGGTCCCGTTTCCGGTCACGCCGTCGATGGTCACCGTGAACGTGGTTCCACTGCCACTGATCGCCACGCTCTTCGTTCCGGCTGCGGTCCCACTGACCACAACGTCGCCGGAAGTGAACCCAAGAACCGGCTCGCTGAACTGGACCGCAAACGCGATCGGCAGAGAGCCCGTCGGATCGGCCTGGCCCGGCGCCTGATTGATGGTCACCGACGGTGGCGTCGTATCCGGCGCGTTGTACATCACCGTGTTGTCCGAGCTGGTGGAGGCCATGTTGGCGTTGCCCGCAAGGTCCGCAACCATTCCGGCAGGAATCGTCGCAATGATGGTTCCGCCGCCGGTCATACCGCCGACCGACACCATGAAGCTCGACCCGCTTCCGCTCATGGTCACCGTTTTCGCGCCTGTCGCGCTGCCACCGATGGACACGTCGCTGGCGGTGAAGCCGGTGACCGTCTCGCTGAAATTGACCATGAAATTGACGGGCAAGGAACTGGTCGGATCGGCCTGCGACGGCGCCTGATTGATCGTTACCGTTGGCGGCGTGGTATCCGGCGCGTTGTACGTCACCGTGTTATCCGAACTCGTCGACGCTGTGCTGGCGTTGCCTGCAAGATCGGCGACAGCGCCCGCCGGAATCGATGCGATCACTGTCCCGCCGCCGGTCACACCGCCGATCGTCACAGTGTAGGAGGTCCCGCTTCCGCTCAACGACACGGTCTTCGTTCCCGGAGCGGTCCCGCTGACCGACACGTCGCCCGAAGTGAAACCGGTGACCGGCTCACTGAAATTGACCGCGAATGCGATGGGCAGAGATCCCGTTGGATCCGCCTGGCCCGGCGCCTGATTGATCGTCACGGTCGGCGGCGTCGTATCCGGCGCGTTGTACGTCACCGTGTTGTCCGAGCTGGTCGACGCCACACTGGCGTTGCCCGCAAGATCGGCGACAGCGCCCGCCGGAATCGATGCGATCACCGTGCCGCTGCCGGTCACACCGCCGATCGTCACGGTGTAGGAAGTCCCGCTTCCACTCAACGATACGGTCTTCGTTCCCGGAGCGGTCCCGCTGACCGACACGTCGCCCGACGTGAAACCGGTAACCGTCTCACTGAAATTGACCGCAAATGCAATGGGCAGAGATCCCGTTGGATCCGCCTGGCCCGGCGCCTGATTGATCGTTACCGTTGGCGGTGTGGTATCTGGCGCGACGTAGGTCACGGTATTGTCCGAACTCGTCGACGCGTTGCTGGTGTTGCCCGCCAGATCCGCAACGGCGCCCGCAGGAATGGTCGCAACGACCGTACCGCTGCCGGTGATACCGCTGATCGCAACGTTGTAGGTCGGCCCGGACCCGCTGATCGAAACGCTCTTCGAACCGGGCGCCGTCCCGGACACGGCGACATCCCCCGAGGTAAAGCCGGTCACCGCCTCGCTGAAGACAACCGTAAAATTGATCGGCAAGCCGCTCGTCGGATCCGTCTGTGAGTTCGCCTGATTGATCGTGACCGACGGCTTGGTGATGTCTCCTCCGCCCCCTGAACCACCACTGCCGCCGAGTTCGTTCTTGATGGCGGTCAGCAACGGCTGATTGGGCGTCTGGGTGGGCAGATAGTCCCCGTTCAGTTCCCAGATGATCCATCCGCCGAGGCCCCGGTTTTTCGCATAACGCACCTTTTCGACCACCGACTGTTCGTTGTCGTAGGTCAGGAACTGGTCGCTCGACGTTCCCGAGTTATCCACGCTCAGATACGGCACGGCCGCCGCGGAATCCCAGCGGTAGTTTGATGAATTGATGGATCCCGCGAAGTTCTGGTAATAGATCTGTGAAACGCCGGGCGCTGTCGACCAGGTCTGACGGGGCCCGGTAATGCCACCGCCCGTCCACCGATATCCAAAGAAGGGGATGCCAATCGACACCTTGGCCGCAGGCACGCCATTGGCAATGAAACGGTTCACGGCCAGATCCACCGACCACACCTGATTATCGGAAGGGCCGTAAAGGGCCGCGTTGTGCCAGGAGTATGGATTCCAGGTGCCCGTCATATCGTAGGTCATGATGCCGATGCGATCGAAATAGGTCTGCACGGATCCCCAGAATCTGTAGTCCGTCACGATGGCGGCCGCCGACAGGGTTCGGTTACTTCCCAGACGCGAACGCAGATCCGACGCGAAAGCCTGCAGGGCCGAACCGTTTGTCCCGGAATTGAACGGTTCCCAGTCGATATCAACGCCATCGAACCCGTAGGAATCCACAACGTTCATGATGTTGTTGACGAGCGTGGCGCGATTCGAAGTGATGGCCGACTGGAGGTTCGTCGTCTGACCAGACCAGTACATCTGGCCGATTCCCAGTATCGCCTTCACCCCGTGAGAGTGGGCATTCGCAACCAGGGTCGGCCCGTCTGAAGAGATTCTCTGGGTGCTCAGATCGAGGGATCCGTTCGACTGGACAAGCGCCCAGGCGTGAATAACGTGCGTCAGTCCACCCCATTCGATTTGACTCGGCGACAGCGTGGGATTTCCCCAGGGTGTCCAGTAACCAAGGCTCCACTGCTGCTGGGCAAAAAGCGAATTCGGAACAAACAGAGCCCCAAACAGAACAAACAGACAGATCTTTCTAATCATCCTTTTCCTTCTGCTTTTTCGGACAAAAAAGTGTCGGGATCTTACGTTCGGGGCGCCCCAAGATCACCTAGGCGCGAGACTAAAAATGGGATAGGGGAATCCACTGTACGAAAGGCCAGGCGCCACGCCGATGCGGGCGTCGGGGATTCCCTGAACGCCCGGGACTCTCCCAAAGGTGGGCTCATGCAGACGATTGGTATGGAAACTGCCTCAAGAAAGAGGAAGTAGGAAGAGGCGAATGCGTATCAATGGCGGACGAGGATGTGGAGGTGGGTAAGCGGTCAGCGCCCCAACAGCACACGCGTTCCATGCGCGCCGGAACAGTTCAGGGTTGTGAAGCGCAGGCGGGAAGCGGCGGCCTAAACTTCCACCAGCCCCCGACGGATGGCGTAGCGCACCAGATGCGCAACATCATGAATGTCCAGTTTTTGCATCAGCCGGGCCCGATGGGATTCCACTGTCTTCGCGCTGATACACAGAATCCCGGCAATCTCCTTGGTGGATTTACCTTCTCCGATAAGCTGCAATACATGACGCTCCCGCGGCGACAGCGGCTCCTCCGGCTGGCCCGATTTCGTCAGAACGGCCTCCACGAGCGCGCCGGAAACGCCCGGACTCAAATAGATTTCGCCTCCGTGAACCCGATGGATAGCCTTGACGAGTTCATCCGCCGCCTGGGTCTTCAATACATATCCGCGGGTTCCGGCCTGCAGCGCCGCCGTGACGTACTGACTCTCATCATGCCGCGTGAGAAATATGCTTTTTGTTTTCGGCGACACCTGACGTAACTCGCGGACCGCGTCCAGACCGTTCATTGTCGGCATGGAGATATCGATGATCGCAATGTCCGGCTGAGTCGTGGCGGCCAGCGATACCGCCTCCTGTCCCTGAGACGCCTGTGCAACCACCTGGATATCCTCTCTATCCAGGAGGACTTTCAACGCTTCGCGAACCAGCACATGGTCATCGGCCAGCAGAACACGAATAGACATCCCGCACCTCGCATGAACGTAATCAGTCGGTTGTTGCAAGGCCCTCAGGGGCCGCACGGGCAAGGAATTTCGACACAGTGTCAGGAGGCGACCGTCAGGCAGCCTCGGGAGCAGAGATCCCAGCGGCAATCCATACGTCCGGAGCAGAGCCAGCAGCGGTCAGTGAATTTCAGAAGCGGCGGTCACTCAGAGTCCGGAGCAGAAGCAGTGACGTTCATCATACGCCGTAGCGCGCAAAACGCCAACTGCCGGCACAGACGATCGTCCATTCCTGTATAGAGAGAACCATAGAAAGGCGCCTACGAAATTGGAAGAACAGGTTTCAGAAAAGCGTTCGCGCAAGCGGACCCCAGTCAAAGCGCGCCGGGCAACCCTCTGCGTGCTTTCCGCGCATCCCCTGGTTGCGACGGAGTTCCAGCGCTTCATCAGTCCCCTGCGACTGCGGAGCGTCGGGCGGCGCCTGAACATTCGATACGCCGCCGAAGCTCAATCCGTGTCCATCCCGGTTGCGTCACTCTACATCATCGACTCGCACAGCTTTGGACCCGCCACCGAGAGCCTGGTGGCCGGAATCCGCCACCGCTACCCAAAACGTCATGTCATCGTTCTCGTGGAAGCGATGACCACGGTGGACTGCTTTCCACTTCTGCGCCTTGGCGTGAAGGGCCTCGTCACCTATCGGGATGCGGCGTCCCACCTGGCCAACGCCACGCGATCCGTCCTCGACGGCGGAATCTGGGTTCCTCGCGACCTCATGTCCCGGTTTCTGGAGTCCGGACAGAAGACTCCAACTGCGGAAGTACCCGCCACCGCGAGAAAGCGCCTGACGAGGCGCGAACAGGAAGTGCTGGAATGCCTGCTGAGAAACCTCTCCAACAAGGAGATCGCTGAATCACTCCACATTTCCGAAAGCACCGTGAAGTTCCATGTCTCGAATGTCATCTCGAGGTTCGGCGTACGCCGCCGCGCGGATCTTCTTCTGCACTTCCTTCCGGAGCCGTCGCGGGTGCATTGAGCTTCTCCGCATTGTCCCGGACGCCCGATTTTTGGTCCTATCGTCGCGGCCGCTTCCTGCTCAGCTTTACACAACAGAGGCATTGTTCCTCCGCGCCTCCTGTAGGGGCGGTCTATGACCGCCCGATGTTTCGTGTTTGAGAATCTCCTGATTTCACAGCAATTCACGCTGAAACGCTGGGCGGTCATACGAGGCAGTGGCGCAAAGCTGCGAAGGAGCCTGGGACCACGTCAGATGGAGGGATTCGTCAAACCGAGTTCGCCAAAAGGTTCACCATTCCAGTACGGATCCCCGCCGGTGTCGGCTGCGCGCGTCGCGTCGGCGCCGTCGGAAAGAGAAAGGTCGATCAGGAATTTCCTTAACTGGGGTGATACTTCGCGAGAACTGGTCGGCATTCCCTGGTTCGAGAAGGGAACGAAGTAGCTATTGAAGGCTCCCAGCCAGTCGATCAGCCGGTCTCCGGCCGTATTGGCGATCAGGATATCGAAACCTCCGCCGCCGAACGCCAGGTCCTCGTAGCTCGATTTGGAATCCGGCTGATCGTTGAGACCGCCATGAGTCGTCTGGTCGTCATCGGCATTGAGCAGGTCATTGCCGAATCCGCCATAGAGGTGATCGCGGCCCGTGCCGCCAACCAGCCAGTCGTTGCCGAGGTCTCCGAAAATCCGGTCGTCGCCGTCGGTCTGAGTGTTGGCGCCGGCGGCTGGGCCCTCATCCTTGTCAAAGTTCAGCAGGAAGCCGGCAATCTGCTTCATCGGCGCGTTGGGATCGTACGCCGCGAAAAGGCCCGTGGCTGCATTGTAGCCAAGTACATTGCCCGCATTGACCGGAGCGGCGTAGAACCCGGCCAGCGCTTCAGCGCCCGAGATGGCGTCGTCGCCGGAACCGCCATGGAGCCAATCGTTGCCGAGACCGCCATAGATGATGTCATCCGAAGTGTGCGGAGACACCCCGCCAAACTCGTCGCCGGCCGATACCCAGTTCGGATCCTGACTGAACGGCGTCAGGTCTGCGCTTTTCTTCAGCTGTCCGGTCACGTTGATGTCGGCCTCTTGCGCGTTGCCCGGAACGCTGATGTGGCTCTCGGTCGTTACCGCGATGCCATAGAGCGTCTCCGCCACGCCGTTACGGCTGGTGAAAATCCGGCCATCGTCGCCGATCACGCCATCATCGCCCGTCCCACCCGAAATCCAGTCATTTCCGTAGCCACCCACAATGTCATCGTCCTGGGCGTCGCCGAAGATGCTGTCGCTGCCCTTCTGTCCGTAGATGAAGTCGTCGCCGGACTCGCCGCGAATCGTGTCGCCGCCGCCGATGTCCGCCAGCGCCGCGCTGGAGTAATCCGGACCGCCGGGCGTGTAGTCGAGCAGGACGATGGCGCGAACGATAATTTTCTCGCCGGCGTAGTTATCGTACGCAAACGCCAGGGATGCGCCACCATCGACGCCGCCCGTTCCCACGAGGCGAAGAATATTGCCGTTGTCGCCCACGATCGCGTCGGAATCACGGCCGTGGCGCGCGTTTTCCGGCAGGAGGGCGCCCGTCGAATCGACCACACCGTCGCCATAGTTGTTGCGAACCGTCAGATCGCCGTTGCCGCCATAGATCACGTCGGCGCCGTCCGGTCGCAGGACCGCGGAACCCAGGCCGTAGAAATCGGAACTGCCCCCGACGATGTCGTCCTGTCCAAGTCCGCCGAAGATCGTGTCCTCTCCGCCGTTGCCCTCGATGTAATCATCACCGCCGGAGTCCGAACCGGTAATTGTCGCGACCAGCGACATCAGCGAGCCATCGACCAGACGGCCGTCACCATGAATCCGGTCGTTGCCCAGCTGGCCGAAGATGACATCGTCGTCCGCGCCGCCGGCAATCACATCGTCGCCATAATTGCCCGCATTCGCTGTCGGGCTGTTGTCGTGATCGAACAGGACGACGCGCCGCGCCTCGACGCCGGCAGGATTGTCGCCGATCGGGTTCCCGTCTGCGACCAGCGCATTGCCGGACCCGTCATAGATCCGTTGCCCCGTCAGCACGGTAAAGCGTGGATCAGTGGCCGAGTCTGTCCGCTCGATCAAACCGTTATCGCCCAGGATGACATCGTTTCCGGCGGCGCCGTCAATGAAGTCGGCCCCGTCGGATCCATCCGCCACGTTGTGTCCACCGTAGATGTCGTCGTCGCCTCCGCCACCGTAGATCGTGTCGGCGCCCTGCTGGCCGAGCAGGATGTTTTTGCCCGTGTCGGTATCCAGCACGGCCAGTGACCCGCCATAGATCGTGTCATTCCCGGCGGCCGCGTCGGCCGCGGAAGAGGTGTCGGACGTGTACAGGAAGGCCGCAGTCGCGTTATCAACACCCGCGCCATCCGGCTCGCCGATCCGCGCCGCGTCGACATTTCCAGTCACCGCTCCAAAGTCACCGAAGATCAGATCGCTGCCGGTATCGCCGTAAATCGTGTCGCCGGCGGCGCCGCCAAAGATCACATCATTCTGCCCATCGCCATGAATCACGTCGCCGGCGCCCGCGCCAATATTCGCGGTCTGCGCCAGGACCACGCTGCCGGCCGATTCAATCCGCCGGACACCGTCAACCTGACCGATGACGCCGTGGTCGCCGAAGATGATGTCGCTGCCCGCGCCGCCATTGATACTGTCGGCGGCGCCATCCTGGTCAACCGGGACGGAGAACATCGCATTGATGAGGCCCAGTTCCGTTTCCGTGTCGAACCGCTGCATCTGATCCCTGGCGAAGAGGGCGGCGTCGATGCTGAAGCTCGAATCGCCATAGATATGGTCCGCTCCGGCCTCTCCGTTAATCGTATCCATGCCCGCGCCGCCGGCGAGATGGTCATCGCCTTGAGTGCCGGTCACGTTGTCGTCGCCTGTCCCACCATCGATCACCGCCCCGACGAACGGATCGCTCTTCGCGGCGACGGCGGACGCGTCAATCGTGTCATCGCCAGCATCGCCATAAAGGACCAGCGGCCCATTGCCTCGCTTCGTAACCGTCACGACGTCGGCGCCGGCGCCGGCGTGAATGATCGTGATGGCGGCAGGATCATCGGCAACCATCATCTTTTCGTCGGCGTCTCCGGTGTCGGCAATCTCCAGCATTTCATTGCCTGAGCCCATCGTGAGTTCCACGATCTCGAAGCCGTTATAGGTCACTCCCCCGCCGTAGTAAATCGCCTCCGGATCGCTCGTCGCAAGATCACCGCCCATTCCGAAGCCGGTCAATGCGAGTCCGGGGTTCGCGAAGGGTTGACTGACATCGTCCATCGTGCGGTAAGCCAGACTTCCCCCGAACGCGCCGACGGCCGCCCCATTGTCAATCGCCAGCGTGTCGATGGTTCCCACATCCCCGCCGGCTTCAATCACCAGGGGACCCTGGATTTCCAGGAGCGTGTGTAGCGGACCGGCAACCGTGACAACGTCGCTGCCCCCGGCGCCAGAGACATAGACAAGACCATCCATCGCCCGGATGTTGAACGCGTCGTCATCGCCGGCGCCGGCAAGGACAGCCACGCTGCCGGCGCTCGACCCCATGACGTTGAAGGTATCTTCGCCGGCGGCGCCGTTGACGGTCAGCGCGCCGTTCACATCGTGGATGTCGACCGTGTCCGCGCCGTCGGCCATATTGACCGTGGTTTCACCCGGGTGTGTACCGTCAATCGTGAATGTGTTGTCGCCGGCGCCAAGCCAGATGGCGAGGACTTCGAGGTTTGCGTAATCGATGCCCTCTTCCATTTCCAGGCCGCGAATCGTCGCCGCGTTCAGTGTTCCGGACTTCGCGTCGTTGGCGGGATTCGAATCATCGACATTCAGATAGTCGGCTCCGCCCTCTCCGCCGTCCACGGAGACGAGACCGTTAATGGCGTCCCCATTCCCGACCAGACTGGTCGGCAGCGCGGGATGCGACGGGGCGGCGCTTCCGACATTGATCGTGTCGTCCCCCGCATCGCCGAAGATATCGACTTCGCCCCCTGTGGCCTGCACATTGACCACATCGTTATCGGCGCCGCCATGGACCGTCACAACACTTCCCACTCCTGTCCCGTTGATGTTGATGGTATCGGCGTGCGCTTCCCCATTCACGGAGAGCAGATCGGTCACATCGTTGATGTCGATGATGTCGGCGCCGGAACCCGTGTTGATCGTGGTCTCTTCCAGCGACGTTGCGGTCGCCGCGCCGTGGGTGCTGTACACCGTAACGCTGTCGGCTCCGCCGCCCAGCGAAATGACGAGATGTTCGATGCCCGTGTAGGTCAGGCCTGCTGAAGACAGTCCGAATCCGGTGATTGTCGTGGAGGTCAACCCGCCTGTGTTGTCCGTCGCATCTCCGGAATCATCCACCGTCAGCACATCGCTGCCGCTATCCGGCTCGTCGCCGTTGATCGTCAGTGACGCAAGAATCGAGTCCAACGTTCCGCCACTGTTGTTGTCGGGATCGGCGCCGCTGCCTGCAGCGTTGCTGCCGACATTGATCGTGTCGGATCCGGGCCCCGCATTCAGGAGCGTGGCGCCGCCCACGGTCTGAATGTTGATAATGTCGGCCCCGCCGTTGGCGTTCACTGTCGTAACGGAGTCGACGGATGTGCCAGCAATCGTGAGTGTGTCCGCCTGGTTGCTCAGGTTCAGGTTGAGCGTATCGACGCCGGAGTATTCGATGCCGCGAGCCGGATCGTTTGCGGCCATGCCCAGACCCGTCAGGCGAGCGCTCGTCAGCGTTCCCGTGTTGGCGCCGGTGTCCCCCGTCTCGTCGATGTTCAACGTCTCCGAAACTGTACTCTGGCCATTGACGATCAGCTTGCCGGCAACCCCATTCAGGTTCCCGCCAGCCGCGGGGGCCAGACTGCCGACATTGACGGTGTTCGCGGATCCGGCGCCCGTATTGATGGTGGTCAGCGCCGATGTGCTTTGAACGTTGAACGTGTTGCCGCCGGCCCCAAGCGAAATGTTCAGCGCATCGATGGCGCTGTAATCCATGCCCGCGCCCAGGCCGAGCCCGGAGATCGCGCTGGATGTCAGCGTTCCGCTGTCTGGAGCGCCATCTCCGGTGTCATCGAGATTCAGACTGTCGACGCCGGAGCTCTGACCGTTAACGATCAACTGGCCGGCAATGCTGTTCAGGTCGCCACCGACGGACGGCGCCAGGCTTCCCACATGGACCGTGTTATCCGCGGCGCCGGCGCCGGTCTCGACGGTCGTCATCACGGAAACGCTCTGGATGTTAAACGTGTCGCTTCCGCCGCCGAGATGAACGTTCACTTTTTCGATCGTGGCATAGCTGATGCTTCCGGTCATGCCCAGACCGGTGATCATGGACGATGTCAGCGCGCCAGTATTCGCTCCGGCGTCTCCGGTCTCGTCCAGGTTCAAAGTGTCGTTGCCCACGGCGGCGTCATCGCCGTGAACCGACAGCAACGCCCCGATGCCATCAACCACGCCGCCCGTCGCCGGCGCAAGGCTCCCGACATGGACCGTGTCGGCCCCGGCGCCGCCGTGAATCGTCGTCAGATCGGCGATGGAACGGACATGGACGGTGTCGTTTCCGCCATTTGTGTTCAGGGCCGTCTCGGTACCGGCAGCCGTGCTGTCGATGGTGAACGTGTCCGGGCCACTGCCGAGATCGATATTCAGATGCTCGATACCGGAGTAGACGATCCCCGCGCCGAGGCCCAGTCCCGTGATGGTCGTGGCTGTCATGGCGCCGGAGGCTCCGAGCGTGTCGGCGGAGTCGTCCACATTCAGGATGTCGCTGCCGGTGGCCGGCTCATTGCCATTGATCGTCAACGGGGCGGCAATACCGTTCAGACTGCCATCGGCGCCGATGTAGAACGTATCGGAGTCGAGACCGCCGTTGACCGCGGTCGCGGCGCCGGCAAGAACGCTCCGGACATGGACGATGTCATCGCCGTCATTGGTGTTCAGCTCAACGAGGTCGCCACCCGCCGCGGCGGCCTCAAACACTCCGACCGTCGCTCCCATGTCCTTCACGATCTGCAGGCCGTTGACTTCTTCGGTTACCGGATCGCCGCTCCCGTCTACGCTGCTCAGCGTGACCACGATGGAGGAAATATCGAACGTGTCGGCGCTGCCCGAACCATCAATATGGACGTTGTCCGCATCGCCATCGCCGCCCAGCTGGAGCGTCACCAGACCGAGCAGCGACGAACCGAGATCGCTGATCGCGAACGTATCGCCGCCGGCGCCGCCATCGATGTTGAGGTTCTCAATACCGTCCAGGACGATGACGATTCCGCCGCTCTCCAGGAAGAAGCCCGTGCCGGAAACAGCCGGTCCAACCATGAAATCATCGGATCCATCTGTGCCGAGGACGTTCAACGTGTCGTCGCCGTCCTGCCCGTCGATCGTCGTGTCCGAACCATCGCCCACATTCCAGATCAGCAGATCGCTGTCGTCGCCACCATCGACCACGTCCGCCGCGAGACCACCCTGGATAACGTCGTCGCCAGGACCGCCAAACAGCTGATCTGCCGAAGACCCGCCCATCAGGAAATCGCCATCGGCGTCGCCATAGGCAATGACGGGCGCACCGCCCCGATTGTTGAGCGAGTCGCTGCCGACTCCGAGATGAACCTCGATGGGTACGGTTACCGCTTCGTCAATCTCGACCAGGTCGTCTCCGTCCGCCATGTCGGCGATCAGGATGCCGGTCACATCGTCGAACTCCTGGGAGAACCCGAACATCGTGATCCGGATCTTCTGGCCGGTCGTCGATCCGGCCCCGACCCCTTCGATCAGGACGGATTCATCGATGTCCTCGATGGAGAGATTGCGCGCGGCAGCATCCGGCCCGACGTTCAACGTCAGAAGTCCGCTGCCGTTGACCTGTCCCAGGACCACCGGCGGCGGCGGCACAGGATCGGCGCTGGCGCTGTAACTCAGCGAGCCGATCGTGAATCGGAAATACTTCAACGTGATGATGGGGTATGGAACTTTGACCTTCCCCAGGATACCGAGGTTGACCGTCTTGTAGGCAATTCCAGGGACGGGAACCGGCCCCACATTCACCGTGATCGCGCCCGTAGAGGAGGTGTAGGACACACCTATCGTGACCGACGGCAGCGACACATAGAACAAGGTTCCGGAAACCGTCACGCTGCCGGAAATACTGAGAACCTTATTGCCATTGCCGAAAGGCGCGGTCCCATTGTTGTCCAGCAGGCTGACTCCAAGGTGCGCCGTGCCATGGATATTGAAACCGGTCGTTCCCAGCGTCAGCCCGCCGTCGAGCGAGAGACTGAACTCTCCCTCTGAACTGAAGAACGCCGACGCGGATACGCTGACCACGCTGAGGAAGTTTCCTCCCAGGCTGGCCTGAATGCGGAAAACGCCGCCGGTGACCTCCGCGAATCCGGAACCGGTCAGCGTGATGGCCGACAGAATCGTGACCGACGCGTTCAACAGTTCGACCCGATAGGTCTGGCGCGCAATCCCCAGGTCGTTGGCGTCCGATCCGGGACCGAAGCGCGTATTGACGCGCAGTTCCATTGCCGCTGCAAAACGGAAGATCGCCCCCACCCCGAACTGTGGCGAATTGAGCGAGGCGGAAAGCTTCAGAACCATGCCGGTCGCGCCGCTCTTGACGATCCGCGCTCCGCCCGCAACGCTCAGGTTGAGGCCGAAGAAATCCATCGTCAGGTTGACGTCGAGCAGCAGGAGCGCCGGGCCATTGACGAAGCTGACGCTCCCCCGCAGTTCGAAAGCGCCAGCCAGTTTGAATTTGGCGAAAGCAAAAAGCGCCACGGTATTCGGCGCGATTGAAACGCTCTGTAGAACGAGATCGCCCGAACCATTGCGCTTGAACTGCTCGGTGGTGTAATCGAATTCGTAAAGGTTCACCGACTCGGAAGCGTCGGTCGTGTTCACTTCGAGCGTGAAGGCGCCGACAATGGTGAGAGGCGCCAGCGCCAGTTGTCCGCCGACCGCCAGGCTGCCGACAACTCCGGCATCATCGATCTTCAGGGAGCCACTGACCAGAAGAACCCCATTGAGAGGCTGCAGTTCCAGTTTCGCGTCGAACTGCATCTCCAGGTAAAAGTCGAGATTCGCATCGACACTCGCCAGGAACCCGAACTTTCCGTTGAGCGTGAGGGCGTTGCTGAGATTGAGGCTCGCGTCCGGATTAGTCGTCGCGTCTGTTCCGCCCACCAGGATCAGCAGATAGATGGCCGACGGCGCGTTCGCGGGCACATCCCAGGCCGTCCCGGCAATCAGACTGAAGACATCGAGACTCGCGTCCGCAATCGATTGGGGAGGCGCGCGCGGAATCATCACCGTCAGATCCGAGCCGCCGCCCCGGTTGTCCACGCCGGCCGGGATATCGAACGTGATATCCATGCCGGTCGTATTGACCATGAACACGAACTGTCCATTCACCGTCGCGAAACCGTTAAACGGTCCGGGAACGTTGGCCTCCAGACCAATGACGATGTTGGCGGCAATACCAATGTCCCGGATCGTCAGGAAACCGAACGCGGTGAACTGCAGGAGCGGCGTACTGCCCGGTCCAATCTTCAGGATCGCCGGTCCGACGTCGCCGGGAGTCGGCTCGGAAAACAGCGCCACGTTGAACCCGTCTTCTCCGGTGAACGACAGCACAAAGATACCGGCCAGCTGGAAGACCCGTTCGGAGGCCTCGAAATCGTGGTTGCCGTCGAAGTCGATCCGGAAGTCGATCGTTCCATCCAGACGCAGCGCAAACGTCTCGGCCGTCGGGACAACCGTAATCGTGCTGTTCGCGATGTTGAGCGTGATGGGATCCTGGTCGACCGACGTCGTGTTGAACACAAGAACCCCGCTGACTGCGGGGAACAATCCAAATCGATTCAGGAAACTGAAATCGCCCGTGATGACTGCCGCGCCCCAGAGTTCCACCTGAGGAAGCTCAATTCCTTCCACCACCGGGCCGCCTGTTCCGTCCATTGTCATGGCGAACTGACCATTGGCGCGCCCGATGTCACCGACATGAGTTTCGCTCAACGCCATGTCCACGGTGAAATCGATGCGCGCATCATGGGCTCCGCCGAACGTCAGATCGAGCGTGGCCGTGCCCCTCAGCGCCAGGGTCGTCAGGAAAGGAATGTTCAGTTCGATGCCGCCGAGAACGGAAATGCGCAGCCCGTCTCCCAGATCGTCCTGGTTTGCGGCCTTGAAGCCGGGCGCCAGCCAGTAGCCGCCGGCATCGCCTGTGTTCAACACCAGGTCGTCGCCGGCGGTAATCAGATGATCGCCGTCGATGTCGATCAGGCCGTCGACGACTTCGTACGACGTCAGGGTCCGATTGCCGGCGCTGTCGATAATCACGTTCAGAATCGTTCCGTCATCATTCATATCGATGACGCCGTCGCGATTCATGTCGATCTGGCCTTCGATCACCACAAATGGGCCGAGCGCGCCAATGTCGTCGGGATCGCTGTTGACGACGCCGTCACTGTCGATATCCACCCAGCCGTCGATGATGTCGCGCGTCAGGTCGAAGCCGGAATCCCACGTCGCCGGATTTTCGCCGACCACGATGTCGTCGTCCTGATCGATGACGTCATCTCCGTTGACATCGACTTCGCCATTGATCACGGCATAGGACACCACCTGACGCCGGCCGAACCCGTCGCGGATGATGTTGAAGATCTCGCCGTCATCTTCATCATCCATCCCACCATTTCGGTTAACGTCGAGGCGCCCCCCGATAATAGGAATTCCAGCCAGCTCGCCGTTGTCGGACGCGTCGACCACGCCGTTGCGATCCACGTCGATGAGCCCGTCGATAATGACGCTGCCCACGACGAACGACACCGCCGTCGGCGTCACATTCGTGACGGTGTAGCTGCCGTTAAAATTGTCCGGCTGCGAGCCCACAATACTGATGGTGTCTCCGGCCGCGTACTCGGTGGTCAGATCCGGCGCGTTATCGAACGTCAACGTCACCTGCCACGGACCGGCGCCGCTCATGGAGAGGTCGTCAACGGTCACGGACGCGACATCGTCGCCAACCCCGGCCGGAAACCCGGTGAGCGTGTCGATGCTGGACGGCTGGCCGTTGACGAGCGTCTCAAACTTGATCCCGGCATAGACGACCAGGATCGGCATGATACCGGCGGCGTTGGCGGGAACCTGAGGCACATCCGCCAACCCGAGCAAAGTCAGGGCGCCGGCGCCGACCTCGCTGAAATCCCCGTAAAGCTTGACCGGGATCTTGAGAACGGTCACCAGGTTCATCGTGCCGGTAACGAGCAGATGCAGCTGGGTGTCGAACAGCAGATCGACGTCCATGCTCACCAGGAAGGCTGGAATGCGGGGCGCGAAACTCAGCGTGGCGCCGGCTTCGATCACGAGCTTGTCGAAGAGAACCTCCCACAGGCTGTCGCCGGCGTTGGCCTGGTTGACGACCTGCTGGTCGAGCTGGGCCTCCCAATCCTGCAGAGTCACATCCTTCGACGAACCGAATCCCGGGTCGCGCAAATCGAATGGATCCGAGATGCTGATCTTCTTGACCTCAATCGTCCCGCCAAAGGCGTAATGGGCTGGATCCGGATCGCTGGCGCCGTCGCCGGTCAGGTACGTGATGCTGTCGCCGTCAACGCTGACCACCACGAAATTGTCCGGACTGCTGTTCAAAAGATCCGGGTCGCCCGCTGCGGTGATGCGAAACTCATCGCCGACCTTCAGGTTGTGTCCCGGCACAGTCAGCGTGATCATCACCGGCTTCGCGGCGTCGCCCGACGCCGTGGCGGAACCGCCCGTGGCGTTGAATGGCGCCCGGACCTGCAGGTCCTCGAGCGTCGAGTTGAACCGGACGCCTCCGCGCAGAGACGTGATGGACAGGCCGGACACCGGATCCAGCAGAATCGGAACGTTCACGAAGACGAAGAGCTGCAGCGGCCCCAGACCGGAAATCGCGAAATTGAAACCAAACCCATAACCGCCGACTTTTGCGGGAGGGTTGCCGTTCTTGTCCTTCGGCCCCTCGGGAGTCTTTCCGCCGACCAGGAGACTGCCTTTGAACGCGCCATACACGATGGTCCGATCGATCTCGTTGGTGTTCGTCGTAAGGTTGCCGTTCACGTCGATCCCGACCTGTTTCAGGATGAAGCCGGCCGAGATGCCGCCGATCGTCGGCAGACTGCCGCTGATGAATCCGGAGACTCCGCCGAGATCAACGATCGGCAGACGCCTGAAGAGGATGGCGCCGTGATCGCCACGGCGTCCCTCCGACAGACGGTCCATATCAAAGATGACGCCACTGGCCGATCCCTGAACCTTGAACAGGGCGCCGATCGCCAGATTCACGACGGGGTTACCCGTATCAAATCCCAGGAAGTCCGCGTCGAGCCGCAGATCCCTCAGGGTTTCGTCGACGCGGAAGTCGGCAAACTCGAGCTTCAGATCGGTGATCCGAATATCGAGCCACTTCGGCCAACCGAGGTCTGCCGCCCTCAATGACTCCAGGTTCAGCAGACTCGTGTGGTCTCCTTCGGCCAGCTGGATCGTTCCGGAAACCGCGAGGAGGTCCAGATCGTCCGTGACATCCACTTTCTCGACCGCGATGACACTGCCGCCCGTCCACGGCGCCGATCCCGGATCGAAGTTGTAGACCACCTCAATGGTGGTCTCGTCGCTGGACTCGTCATACGTTGCCGAAGACACCACGATCGTATGGGCATCGGCAAAACTCGTATCGTCGAAGCCGGGCTCATTGGAGTTCAGAACAGCGATCTCGGCGCCGCCCGCCAGATCACTGTGGTCGCCACCCACGGTGAACGTCACCGCCCACCCGCCCGCATCCGGCAACGGAGCGGTCGCGGATTCGACCCGGACCGGGGCGCCGAAGTTGTCATCGACAATCACGATGTCGAGCACCCCGGGCAGCAGGACGCTCAGTTCGGATTCGACGAGAACCTCACCCGACCATGAAGAGGTATGCGCCAGTTCCGAAAATGTGAGTGTCAGACCTTCAAGCTGGAGATCGGGAGTTCCCGCGGTTGTCGTTCCAACGGTCGCGGAGTTCGGCAACCGCACTGTCGTCGCGCTGTTGAACACGACCGCTGAAGAAGGAGGGTTCGCGGGATCGAACGTGGCGAGAATAACGTTGAAGATGTCGTTGAGTTTCGCGCCATCGGCGAGAAGCGGCAGACGGCGGACACCCTCGGCGAGAGAATCGACCATGACGTCGACACCGCGCAGGCCCACCTGATTGGAATGCACGAATCCCAGCGCGTGCCCCAGCTCGTGCATCACGGTGGTAAGCAGATCTATTCCATCCGCAGCCTCGATTGGTAGCGCGCCGGCGAATTCACTATCGTCTGAGGGAGTTGCGTCGACGAACCAGCCATAACCATCGGCGGATTCATCAATCGTGACGACGCTTCCCGAAATATCGGCCAGGGTCCCCGCGGATAGATCGCCAATCACAAAACTGAGCGTGTTGAGATCGACGGCCCCGAATGGTTCAAGCCCCGAGGAATCCCATCGAGAGATCGCTTCGGCCACAATCGGGCTCAGTTCGCCCGCGGTCAGAACCGTTGAAGACGGCGAATCGTTGGAGCCTTCACTCGCAAGAAACGCAGGCGCCGCCGGATCGGAAGGAGGCCCGCGCGCGAAGACACCAGCCCGCGGTTCGGGTTCGATCATAGCGTCCTCGTATGAAGCTTTCGCGTCGCCCGACGGCGCGGAAGCCTTGAGCGGCTGAGCGCTCTCGATCAAGGTCGCTGCGATTGCGCTGTCCGCCGGCGCATCGGCTTCAGCCGGGGAAGCGCCGGACTCGATCAGGGCGGACTGGTCTTCGATTACCGCTTGCGCGTCAGGAATGGCGCTCGACTCCGATTCGATTACAGGAGCGAAACTGGCGTCGAACGCGGCAGCGTCGAGCGTGATTGCGGATTGGAGTTCCAGAACTATGGGCGCGCTGGAAGGCTGCGCCGATTCGGCCTGAAGGGCCGCATAAGTCTCACCCGCGAGCAGAACGTCGCCGGACAACAGGATGCGCGGTTCGATCGCTTCGATGCGAAAGCTGCGTTTATCCG
>DASUFH010000313.1:0-2458 GCA_036274645.1 Terriglobia bacterium | reverse complement strand
CCGAAAACTCGATACCGTCCGGGCATCGCCGCGCGCGAACGTGGACGCGGCCACCTTTGGGCGTGAACTTGAGAGCGTTGCCCAGAAGGTTTCCCAGGGCCTGCAGGATACGATCCCGATCTCCGGAAACAGGAGACACATCATCATCGACGACGCGGTCGAGAGTGATGGATTTCTCGTTAGCGTTTTCCTGAAACGCGTCGCAGACCTCCGATACGAGAGACGCCACGTCAATCGCCTTCCGGTCGATGGAGAGTTGTCCCGTTTCGATCCGCGTCACGTCGAGCAGATCCTGGATCAGACGCACGGCGCCTCCCACCGCGCGCCGGATGGTTCTGGCGTGGAGCGCGCGCTTCTCGGCCGGCAGTTCCGTCGTTTCAAGCAGCATTGCCGCCATCGAGATGGTGTTCAAGGGGTTTCGCAGGTCGTGCGCCACCTCGGCCAGCACGGCATCACGCGCCTGGATGGACGCCTGGGACGCCGCAAGATGCCGGGCCGCCTCCGCGGCGTCTCTCAATTCCGTGATGTCTTCGGCGGCGCCGACGATGCGGTAAGGATGACCGCGATCGTCGAGTACGGGCGAGGAACGGTCATGGATCCAGCGAATCGTTCCGTCGGGCCGAACCACCCGATACTCCCCGTCGAAGAATCCATCGTCTCGTTCAGCCAGACGCTTCCGGACCTCGGGCTGATCGTCCGGATGGATGGCCTCGAGCCAGGAGTCCGGCTGCGCAAAAAGCGTCTCGCTCGCGCGTCCCCAGACGGATTCGAACGCCGGGTTGATGTAGAGGAGCTGGGTGGGATGGAGTCCGACGATGTAGAACACTTCCCGGACATTTTCGGCGAGTTGCCGAAAACGCTGTTCGCTTTCGGCCAGGGCGGCGCCGCTGCGCTGACGTTCGATGGCCGCCGCCACAAGGTTTGCGACCGCCTGCATGAAGTGGATGTCGTCGGCGGTAAACGCGCGCCTGCTTCTACTGAACGCGCCAAGGATGCCGAACGGTTTGGCGGATCCCGGGACTATCACGCTGACGCCGCTCACGACTCCGTGATCAAGCAATATCGGCGCGCCCTTAAAACGCGTCTCCGCGCCGAGATCCTCCACGATGACGGGCTGCCCGGTTGCCATCGTGTAGCCCGCCTGCGATTGCGGGCTGGCCGATATGCGATACTTTGCGGTATCGGTCCACCCCACTCCGGCGCGTATCGCCAAGGCCTGTCCATCGGGAAGCAGTTCCAGGATCTTTGTCAATTCAACGTCCAGTGTCGACGCGAGCGTCTGAACCGCCTCCTCCAATAACGGTCCGATATCGCCGCCCACCAGCGCTTTTTGCCCCAGCGCCGCCACCGCGGCCTGCTGACGAGCCCGGGCCGCCAGCCCTTCTTCTACGCGTTTTCGTTCGTTGATGGATCGCAGGTAAATCGTCAGCCCCTCTTCGGACGGATAGGCGTGGGTTTCGAACCACGTGTTCAACGGCGGATAAAACTCTTCGAAGTGAACCGCTACTTTCTCCCGGATGGCGCGATGGTACTCCCGGTCCCATGTCGATCCCACCAGTGGTGGAAACGCATCCCACACGACTGTTCCCCGGAGCTCCTGTCGCGTTCGGCCGACAAGCTGTTCAGCCTGCTGGTTGACGTAGACATAGCGCCACTGTGTGTCGAGGTGGAAGAAACCGTCCGTGATGCTTTCGATGATGTCGACCGCGCGGCGCCGCTCGGTTTCAGCCTGTCTTCTGAGGCTGCGTTCGCGCACCAGAAGGTCGTCGAGACGCCTGCGTACGCTGCCGAGCACCGTGATCACGAGGGGTGTAGCCAGCGCGAAGATCATCAGACGGTCCAGATTCTCCGGCGTGTAATGAAAGTTTGAGCCGGGCGTCTGGTACGCCCAGAGCTGGTATCCCACGCTGATCATCCCACTGACGATGGCCGGCGCCAGGCCGCCTGATAGCACGGAATAGGCGACCGCCAGCATCAGCAGCAGTGACAGGGACGGCGGTTGGCGCAAGGAAAGCGCTTCAAGAACACCAGCCAGGAGAGCCGTTAACACCGGTCCGGATGCCCGCCCAACCCATCCCGGAGTATGTAAGTGTGTGAGCCTGCGCCCATTCATGCCGCATGCCCTGGCGTCGAACTGATGTTTGATCTCTTCACGGTGATTGTTCTGATTCCTTCGCAGCAAACGTCTTGCCATGACGCGCATCGTCCCCCTTCGGCTGTTGCAGAAGCGGGAGCATTTTGGGGCTCCGTCTGTTTGTAGGGCGGTCTATGACCGCCCACTGTTTCGGCGTGAAAATCCCCTGACTTCACAAACGCCGGGCGGTCATAGACCGCCCCTAGTGTGCCCGGCATGGGCTGGATCTATCAGGGTGAAAGACCCTGACGGAGGAGGTGCAACAACCGTAGTCGAACTGCAAGGAGTAACCGCGAGGCCAATCTGAAAGAAGCAGAAGACAAA
>DASUFH010000312.1:0-5005 GCA_036274645.1 Terriglobia bacterium | reverse complement strand
AACGGCACGACGAGCAGCGATCGGACAAACTATTTCGAGACTCTGCCCTCGAACCAGATCGATGTCGGGTTGTTTCTGGAATCCGATCGCATGCGCGCTCTGGCGATCACGCAATCGAACCTCGACAACCAGAGGGCGACGGTTCAGGAGGAGCGCCGGCAGAGTTACGACAACCAGGCGTATGGCCGGACATCGGAAGCGCTGCTCGATTTGGCGTACGATTCCTTCGCCTACAAACATTCGACGATTGGGTCAATGGCCGATCTGGACGCGGCGACCCTTCAGGACGTATCGGAGTTCTTCCGCATCTATTACGCGCCGAACAACGCCGTCCTGTCGATGGTGGGCGATTTCAACTCGGGGGATGTCCTGACAAGGATCCGGAAGTTTTTTGAAGACATTCCCCGGCAGCCGGATCCGCCTGCGCCGGATGTTTCCGAGCCGCCGCAAACCGCGGCGCGCCGCAAGACCATCGAAGACGGGCTTGCGCAACTGACCCGTCTGGATATCGTGTTCAAGATTCCGCCCGGAAACACCGACGACTGGTACGCTCTGTCCGTGGCGGGCCGGATCCTTGCCGGTGGCCAGGCGTCGCGGCTGTACCAGTTGCTGGTGCGTGAGAAGGAGGTTGCGCAGAGTGTCTCGGCCGGTCCGGCGGAGCGGCGTGGTCCCTCGCTGTTCAGCATTACCGTTCTGCTCCGGCCTGGGAAACAACCTGAAGAGGTTGAAAAACTCGTCTATGCGGAACTGGAAAAGATGAAGAAAGAACCGGTCACGCGTGAGGAGTTGGAAAAGACGCGCATGCAGGCCCGCAGCGCCAATGCGCAGCAGATGTCGAGCACACTCGCGCGGGCGCAGCGTCTCGGCCAGTTTGCGGTGTATTACAACGAGCCGGGACTCGTGAATACCCAACTCAGCAAGCTGACATCCGTCAATGAACAGCGCATCCAGAAAGCCGCGAGCGCGTATCTTATCGAGACCGGCCGGACGGTGGTCATTACCGCGCCCAAAGCGACAGGCGCCGGCGGAAAGGACTGACATGCGAAAGGCAATACAGACGGCGATTGCGCTGGCTCTTTTCGGAGCGGCCATCTTCGGGAGCGTTCCGGGCGCCGCGCAGACGTCCGGTCCGAGCGCCGTGGAGCGGAAGAACCGCGTGCCCTATTCGGCGGAAGTCCTGCGGGTGAAGCTCCCGAAAGTGACCGAAGCGGTACTCCCCAACGGGCTCACCGTGCTCGTTCTGGAAGACCGGCGTCTGCCGCTGATCTCCATGCGATACGACATCGCCGGCGGCGGCGCCCTCTACGATCCGGCCGACATGCCGGGACTGGCCGCCGCCGCGGCGCAGATCATGCGGGAGGGCACCCGTTCAAGAACGAGCGAGCAGATCGCGGAGGAACTGGCCCGGTTGGGCGCGTCCGTGAATGTTTCCGCGCCCTACGGTTCGACCGAAGCGTCGCTGACTGCTTCAGGCATGTCGACGAATTTTGCGGAATGGTTCGACATCGCCAACGACATCCTCCTGAATTCCTGTTTTCCGCCCAACGAAGTGAAACGCTACCAGCAGCGGACACTCGTCAGTCTCCGCCAGCAGCGATCCGAACCGGGTTTTCTGGCCATGGAGCGTTTTCGCAGCGCGCTCTATGGCGATTCACCGGCGGCCATCATTTCCACCAATGCCGATGTCGTCGGAAAACTCAAGACACAGATGTTGAACGAATGGCGGCGAACCCGCCTGACGCCGCAGAACACCGTGGTCGGCATTGCCGGCGACGTTCGCGCCTCAGACGTCATCCGGAAGCTCGAGAAGGCCACCGCCGCCTGGAAACGATCCGAACTCACTGAGGAGCTTCCCCCGACGCCCGGCGCCGCGCCGGGCGGCAAAGTGCTTCTGGTCGACCGGCCGGGGTCGGTGCAGACGACGATCTATCTGGGCAACGTCGCGCTGGACCGGCGCGATCCCGACTACATTCCGCTCGTCGTCGCCAACCGCGTCCTCGGCGGCAATGCTTCCGCGAGGCTCTTCCTGAACCTTCGCGAAGAGAAGGGCTACACCTACGGCGCCTATAGCCAGTTGCAGGCTTCAAAGTATCCGGGGCCCTGGCGCGCTTACGCCGACGTCCGGACGGAAGTGACGGAGGGCGCCATGCGGGAGTTCATGCGGGAGATCCACCGGATGAGCGACGAGCGCGTGCCGGCCACTGAACTTGCCGAAGTGCAGCGGTCCATTGTCGGCAGCTTCGCGCTGTCGCTCGAAGACAAGGACACACTGCTGGGATACGCCATGACGCGCAAACTCTACAATCTGCCGGAGGATTACTGGGACACCTATCCGGCAAAGGTAATGGCGGTGACGCCGGCCGACATCGAGCGCGTAGCCCGCAAGTACATGAACCCGGAGAGGCTGCAAATCGTAGCGGTGGGGGACGCCTCGAAGGTTCGCGACATCTTCGGGCGGTATGGCGCGGTCGAACTGTACGGCATTGACGGAACCAGAGCGCGCCAATAGGTTCCCCTCTCTGCCCATTCTCCATTGCCTGTTGTCGATTGTGAGATGGACTTCCTGGATTGTTCGTTGTCCGGCTGGTTGCCCCAACGAACAATGAAAGAAGTCCATCTCACAATCGACAACAGGCAATGGAAAATGGAAAAGTTGGGAAAGGGATCATCGGCCCTTTCCCGACCGATCTGCTACGATACCCCGCGTGACGATGGAAGCAAGGTACGGACTGATTGCGGGTAACGGCAAGTTTCCTTTTCTGGTGTTGGAAGCCGCGCGCAGTCAGGGCATCGAAATGGTCGTGGCGGCGATCAAAGAAGAGACCTTTCCCGAAATCGAACAGCATGCGGCGACGGTCCACTGGTTGTCGCTCGGCCAGTTGGGCAAGCTGATCAAGACGTTCAAGGCGGAAGGCGTTAATCGCGCAGTGATGGCCGGCCAGGTCAAGCATAAGCAGATCTTCAGTTCGATCATTCCCGACCTCAAGATGCTCCAGCTTCTGGCAAGCCTCGCCACGAAAAACACCGATTCACTGATCGGAGCCGTGGCGCAGACGCTCGAGCGTGAAGGTATTCATCTCATAGATTCGACATCATTTCTCCAGCCATTGATTCCAGGGCCGGGCGTCTGCACCCGGCCGCCGACGGTGGAGGAGCGCCGCGATCTGGATTACGGCTACACGATTGCGCGAGAGCTGGGCCGGCTGGATCTGGGGCAGACGGTTGTGGTTGCGGATGGCGCGTGCGTCGCCGTTGAGGCCATGGAAGGAACCGATGCGGCCATCGAGCGCGCGGCCGGTCTTGTGAACGGGCGTCCGCTGCGGGTGGTCAAGCTGGCCAAGCCAAAGCAGGATTTGCGTTTCGATGTGCCCACGATCGGTCCCGGCACCGTAGCGACCCTGCGCCGGTGTGGCGTGACCGCGCTGGCCATCGAGGCCGGTAAGACGTTGATGATCGATCGATCCGAAGTCATCGCCGAGGCCGGCGCGGCGGGTATTTCGGTTATCGCTGTGGAGTAAGACCGGCCCAGTGGTGAGGACTGAATGACAGATCGTCCGATTCGTGTAGCCATTGTCGGCGCCGGGGTCTGGGGGACGCAGCACGCGCGCGTATACAGGAGCATGGATGGCGTTGTCCTGAGCGCCATCGTCGATTCCGACCGGGAACGCGCAAACGCCCTGGCCGCCGAGGTCGGCGCAGCCGCCTTCAGCGATATCGATGCCCTGACCGGCGCCGTGGACGCGGTGAGTCTCACTGCTCCCACGGTGGACCACGCGTCGCTTGGCGTCCGGTTGCTGGACCGGGGCATGGACACGCTCGTCGAGAAGCCCATAGCCGCCACTCCTGCCGAAGCCCGTTTGCTGATCGACGCGGCGGAACGTGGAAGTCGCATCCTGCAGGTCGGTCACGTGGAGCGATTTAATCCGGTGGTCCGCCTGGCCATCGAGGTTGCGACTCGTCCGCAATTCTTCGAAATCCACCGGTTGGCGGCGTTTTCACCGCGCAGCCTCGATATCGATGTCGTGCTCGATCTGATGATTCACGACCTCGACATCGTGCTTCGTCTGACCCGCTCACCCGTCAGGGAAGTGCGGGCGGTCGGCATTCCGGTGCTATCCCGTAAAGCGGACATTGCCAATGCGCGAGTGGAGTTTGAGAGCGGGTGTGTCGCCAACCTGACCGCCAGCCGGGTCAGCTTCGAAAAGGTGCGGAAGCTGCGTTTTTTTCAGCCCCATGATTACATATCCGTGGATTACGCGTCTCAGACCGGATCGATGGTTTCCCTGCGGATGGGAAATGTCGTGGAACGAAAGCTGGATCCCCCCGCCGCTGAGCCACTCAAGCTGGAACTCGAATCGTTCATCGACTGTGTCCGCGCCCGGCGCAAGCCGGACGTGACGGGGCAGGACGGGCTGGACGCCCTCGAGCTGGCGAGGTCGATTGTGGCGGCGATTGAACAGCGGACAGTCTGACTGCCCGTGGCCGGGATATCGAAACCGGAAAGTCGGTCCAGGTGTTGGGTTTTGGCATCCGGTTTTTGAACGGTCGGGCGCCACGGGCGGGCTGGAGAGAAAAAATTAGTTTTTGGATGTTCCCAAAACTCCCGCGACTATAATTGGAGCCGAATGCCCTTCGAATTCCATCCGGAGCTGGGTCCCGAAAGACCGCGGACCAGGACGTTATCGGTCTCGATAGCGTTGCATCTGCTCGTCATACTTCTGTTCATTGTCAATCCGCATTGGCTTGACTGGACAGATCGGGTGGTTCGAGTAGAGGGCGAGGATTATGACCAGCGGGACGCCACGATGTTGACGTTGCCGCCGGTGTTTCCGCCGATGCGGGACGCCACGCCGATGCCGGCGCCGAATCGGGTGGCGCCGCTGCCACCGCCGGTTGTGTCGCTCGAGCCGCTGTCGCCGCCGGTTGCGCCGGAGCCGCTGCCCACGCCAATGCCGACGCCTGTGCCGCCGGCGCCGACTCCGCCGCCAAGGTTAACGCCGCTCCC
>DASUFH010000311.1:0-4122 GCA_036274645.1 Terriglobia bacterium | reverse complement strand
TCAGGCGATCAGTCCGAAGACGCTCAACGAATTCAATTTCAACGTGGCGGCGAACAAGATAGCCATTGGCTTGAACGGGCCCACCGCGAGGTCCTCGGGACTGAGCGTCGCCGAGATCTTTTCCGAAAACCGCGCCAATCGCATCCCCGATATCAGTTTCTCACAGGGCTGGGGGGGCATCAGCACCGGTTCGTGGCCATGGGCGAACAAGAATCAGGTGTACACGTGGTCCGATACGTTAGGGCACATCGTCGGCGCTCACAGCCTGAAGATCGGCGCCCAATATCAGTGGCAGATCAAAGACCAGGACGCCTTCGGTCCCACCCAGGGGAATTTCAATTTCAATGGGTCATTCACCGGAAACGCCATCGCGGATTTCCTGCTCGGCATGCCCAATTCGTACTCCGAGTTGGATATTCAGCGCACCGGACGCTACCGATACCACCAGATCGAGGCGTTCTTCCAGGACGACTGGAAAGTTTCGTCGCGATTGACGGTCAATTTAGGCCTGCGGTGGTTCGGCATTCCGCACATCTTCGAAAGAAATAACGAGGTCACCACTTTTGTTCCTGATAAGTGGAGCGCCAGCCGAGCGCCCAGGGTCAACTCGGACGGCACTATTGTCCCTGGCTCGGGCGACATTCTGGGCAACGGGATCGTGAAAGCCGGCGAGGGCATTTCGGCCGGTCTGGTGAAGAATTACTGGAACACGTTCGCCCCGCGGTTCGGCTTCGCGTGGGATCCCGCGGGAAACGGCAAGACGGTTATCCGAGGCGGCTACGGCATCGGGTACTACCGCGTCGAGGGCAACGACATCTACGATTTCGTCAACAACCCGCCCTTTGCGCAGACGGTGAACATTACCAATCCTCCGCTGAACAATCCCGGTGGCGGCACGGCGGCTCCGCCGCGGCCGGTCTCGCTGGTCTCGCTGGACTCCGAGTACAAGGTCCCGATGGCGCAAACCTACAGTCTGAGCATCCAGCGCGAACTGTTCAAGAACGCCGGTCTGGAGATCGCCTACGTCGGCTCGCGCGGGACACACCTGGATCGCGCCCGCAACATCAACCAGCCGCTCCGCGCGGGCGGATTCGATTTCGATCCGCGATTAAATACCAACGCGATCTCGATCGACGCGTTGCGCCCGTTCGCCGGCTGGTCCACGATCCGGATGGCGGAAAACACCGGCTCCTCAACCTACCATTCGCTGCAGGTGAATTTTGACAAGCGGTTCTCCGAAGGTTTCAAATTCCAGACCGCGTACACTTTTTCACGCGGCATTGGAGATGTGATGGACAGCAATGGCCGAAGCGTCAACGCCACGCCGCAGGATTCCTACAACCTGAGGGCCGAACGCGGACTGCTCGGATTTGACCGCACACACAATCTGGTGGTCAATTACATCTACGAGCTGCCATTCTTCAAGAGCCGTCGCGACGCGGTGGGCCGAATCTTCGGCGGATGGGAGATCTCGGGCATCACGACCATCTCCAGCGGGCCGGTGGCCACGCCGGGTATCTCCACCGGTCGAAACGGCCTGGCCACCAGGCCCGATCTGGTCGGCGACGTTGAGGGCGCCAGGACCGTCCAGCAGTGGTTCAACACGGCGGCCTTCGCCGAACCGGCGCCCGGTTTCTTCGGCAACGCCGGACGCAACATCATCCGCGAACCAGGGACCCACAAGTGGGACATGTCCTTCTTCAAGAACAACCGCATCACCGAATCAGTGAACCTGCAATTCAGGGCGGAGTTCTTCAACATCTTCAACCATGCCAGCTTTAACGGCATCAATACGACCTTCGGGTCTGGAGCGTTCGGTAGCGTGACCAGCGCGCGCGACCCACGCATCGTCCAGTTCGGCCTCAAGCTGAGCTTCTGATTTTCCCGATGGGAGACTCTCCGGCGGACGGCCGTCCGCCGGAGAGTCTCCTTTTTTAAGCGCTGTAAAAATTCTGAGGCGCAATCGTATGGCATATGCCATATGGTCCAGTGACTCTAACGCAAAATTTCTTCCTGACTGCTTATGCGCATGGGCGATTCTCTGGGAGTGTCGACTGAGTCGCGCCAGAAAAGCTTGATACAAACCGCGAATAAACGAAGACCACGAAGAGAAGAAACAGTAGCTTCTTTTTCTTCTCTTTCTTCGTGGTCTTCGTTTATTCGCGGTTGCTTTTTCTTCTTACTCTTCTTAGCCCTGACGCTGATTGGCGCGTTGGGCGGCGCGCATCAGAACCGTCCGGCGGAGGCGCTTCCTCAACTGACTGACATTACACAATCCACAGGCGTCAGGTTCTCTCACTCTTCCTCTCCTGACAACAAGTACATTGTCGAATCGATGAGCGGCGGCGTGGCGCTCATCGATTACGACCGCGACGGCCGGCTCGACATTTATTTCACCAATGCGCCGACGGTGGAAATGGCGCTGGCCGGGCGGAAGGCCAGGGGGGCGCTCTATCATAACAATGGCGACGGTACATTCACCGACGTTACCGACAAAGCGGGGGTGGGCGACGCCGGATGGGCGATGGGCGCTTGCGTGGGAGATTACAACAACGACGGCTGGCCGGACCTGTATGTAACCGCGTTCGGCCCGAACACGCTCTACCGCAACAACGGCGACGGCGCATTCACCGACGTCACCAGTACGGCCTCGGTCGGTGATCCGCGATGGTCTTCCGGATGCGCCTTTGGCGATTACGACGGCGACGGATGGGTGGACCTGTTGGTGGCCAACTACGTTGATTTCCGCCTTGGCGATCTGCCGAAATTCGGCGAAGGGACCAACTGCCAGTATCGCGGACTGGCCGTGCAATGCGGCCCGAAGGGGCTGAAAGGCGCGGGCGATGCGCTTTACCACAATAACGGTGATGGGACGTTCGCCGATGTTTCCAGGGCCGCCGGCGTCAGCGACCCGAACGGCTATTATGGGTTGGGCGTGGTCTGGACCGATCTCGACGAGGATGGCCGGCCCGATGCATTCGTGGCCAACGACACGACGCCGAACTTCCTCTACCGGAACGAGGGGCGGGGGCGCTTCAGTGAAATCGCTTATGTGGCAGGAGTGGCCGTGAATGAAAATGGGTCCCCACAAGCCTGCATGGGAGTCGCTCTGGGCGACTATCTGCATGCAGGCCGCCTCTCGCTCTTCGTTACCAATTTCTCCGAAGATTACAACACGCTTTATCGCAACGAAGGCAGGCTCACATTCACCGATATGTCTTACGCCTCGGGCACGGCTGCCAGCAGTCTGCCGTACGTCGGATGGGGGACTGGGTTCTTCGATCTGGACAACGACGGTTGGCTCGATCTGCTGGTGGTGAATGGACACGTCTACCCTCAGGTGGACACGCGCGACATCGGCACGAAATATCGGCAGCCCAAGCTGCTGTATATCAATCGACGCGATGGGACGTTTCAGGATGCCAGCCGCGACGTGGGAGCGGCCCTCTCTGTTCCCCGCGTCAGTCGCGGCGCGGCGTTCGGCGATTTAGACAACGACGGCGACATTGACATCGTTGTCGGCGACCTGGACGGTGGGCCAATGATCCTGCGCAACGACGGCGGCAATCGCGACAACTGGATCACGCTCGAACTGATAGGCGCGCGCGACGACCGGCTGGCGTTGGGCGCGCGCGTGAAAGTGGTGACGGGAAAGTCGGTCCAGGTCGACGAGGTCCGTAGCGGGGGCAGTTATCTTTCGCAAAACGATCTCCGGCTCCATTTCGGCCTGGGGAAGGCGGAGCGCGTGGACCGCGTGGAGATCCGCTGGCCGTCGGGAAAAACCGAGGCGCTGACGAACCTCGCGGCCCGGAGTTTCTATACTGTGAAAGAAGACGCCGGAATTGTCCCCCCGCTCCGGCCCCGCTCGCAGAACTAAGGCCGCTGGAGTTGGAGAATCTGCTGCGGCTGGCCAAAGGCCTTGCTCATCGCTTCACTGGCGCATGAATCATTGCTTCGTTCGTTTCCGCCTGTCCATCTTCTGGCGCTCGAGTTCGACCTGTCTCTGCTGGAGTCGCTGGGCAATGTTCAGCTCCTGGCGACCCTGCTCGTCCAGACCGATCTTCAAATATGCTCGTCCGAGTTGATAATGAGCCTCCGAACGCTCGGGGCTCAGAGCGATTG
>DASUFH010000310.1:0-3916 GCA_036274645.1 Terriglobia bacterium | reverse complement strand
GGGGCGCCCCGGGCCGGCGCGGCTCCGACGACGTTGCCTTGCGCGCCTCCGGTCAGGCTGATGCCTCCGGTCTGCCAGATTCCGGAAAGATCCGGCTTACCGTCCGCCGTCCGCGGAAACGATCCTGCGGGGGTCTGGGCCGCCAGGAACCCGGCCACACTCATCATTACCCCGACCAGGGCTAAGCGCTTCAACATACCGCTCTCCTTCATCTTCACGATCAGCTCTGCGGTCCCCAATAAAGCTTTTGCCCATCCTTAAGGGTCACTTCACGAGCCAGCAGCAGGTTCGACCCATCCCGCGCCAGAGCGCCCTCTACCGAGATAATGTCACCCGTCTTCAACATGCTGGTCTTCCAGCCGGTACGCAGCAACGTATTCGGAGGAAAGCCCTCCAACGACCAGCGCGCAACCTTGCCGCTGGCGTCCTTGACGTCCAGATAGAGGTACGCGTGCGGATTGGTCCACTCGACCTTGAACACTTCCCCCTTGATTGTGGTGCGCTTGCTGGCGTCGTACTGCGCCGCGTTGGAATGATGCGCGTGGACACTCATGGCGGACACGAACACTCCGATAACAATGCCGGCAGCGGCGATGGTCCAAAGCCGCGATATGAGTCTCATCAGTCGCCTCCCGAAAGATGCGTTGTATTTGACGGCGTATGCTAGTCCGCTCGCCGCGCCGGTGTCAATCCGGCGTGAAACCGCGACGGCCGCCCGCTAAAGCAGAAGCATCGTTGGTCCCCGCCTGCCTGCAGGGGCGGTCGATGACCGCCCGACGTTTCGGGGCGGGAATCTCTTGATTTCACGGTACTTCACGCTGAAACGATGGGCGGTCATAGACCGCCCCTACACTGGGAGAGAAGCCGCAAGGTTTTGCTGCCTGGCGTGCTGGCAATGTGTTCGGTGGATGGTCGATGCCGTGGGAACACTTTTCGCATCAGGCCGACATGGGGATTCGAGGCCGCGGCGCCTCCCGGGAAGAAGCTTTCGAGCAGGCGGCGATGGCCCTCACGGCAGTAACGACGCCGCCTGAAAGGGTGACTCCGGCAACGCCCGTTCAGATCCGTCTGGACGCGCCGGACGACGAGCTGCTTTTTGCAGACTGGATCAATGCGCTGGTTTATGAGATGGCCACCCGCTCGATGCTCTTCAGCCGGTTCCGCGTAAAACTTCAAGGACATACGTTGACGGCTGACGCATGGGGCGAGCCGGTGAACACCAAAAAGCACCAGCCTGCGGTTGAAGTGAAAGGCGCCACATACACGGGCCTTCGCGTCCAGCGCAACCTGGCCGGCGAGTGGGTCGCCCAGTGTGTGGTGGATGTGTGACGCCATGGATACGACGCGACTCGTCCGGAAATCCGACACGGAATGGTGGATTGAACCTTTCGGCGAGATGAATGTTCCCGGAATCATCTTCGCCACGGAACCGCTGATCCGCGACATGGACGACAAAGTATTCGAGCAGGTCGTTAACGTGGCCCGGCTCCCGGGGATCGTCAAAGCGTCATTCGCAATGCCGGATGCCCATTGGGGCTATGGATTTCCGATCGGAGGAGTGGCCGCGTTCGATCCGGAGGCGGACGGCGTGATTTCCGCCGGAGGCGTTGGTTTCGACATTTCCTGTGGAGTCCGCACGCTGCGCACGGGGCTGACTGCCGACGATATCCGCCCGCTGAAACGGGAACTGGCCGATGCGCTGTTTCGAAACATCCCTGCGGGCGTCGGAAGCAAAGGCCGGCTGAGCCTGAACCCGAACGAGATGCGAAGCATGCTGGAAGGCGGCGCGCGCTGGGCGGCGCAGCGCGGTTATGGCTTCGCCGCGGACCTGGACCGCGTCGAGGAGGGCGGACGGATGGCCGGCGCCGTCCCGGAAAATGTCTCCGAACTTGCCATGAAACGGCAGAAAGAGGAGATGGGAACACTGGGCTCAGGCAATCACTATCTTGAAGTCCAGAAGGTCGTCGAGATCTTCGACGGTCCGGTGGCTGAGGCATTCGGAATACGTGAAGGCGACGCGCTTCTCAGTATTCACTGCGGATCTCGCGGCCTCGGGCACCAGATT
This sequence comes from Terriglobia bacterium, assembly GCA_036274645.1. Lineage (GTDB taxonomy): Bacteria > Acidobacteriota > Terriglobia > 20CM-2-55-15 > 20CM-2-55-15 > DASUFH01. Next base: position 1,851 of record DASUFH010000310.1, on the reverse strand, counting down.
GGCGCCGAATACCTGCGAAAAATGACGATCCATGCCGCGGCCACAGGCCTGCGTCTGCCGGATCGCGAACTGGCCTGCGCTCCGATCCGTTCGGCCATCGGCGAAGAGTACCTGGGAGCCATGAGAGCCGGCATCAATTGCGCCCTGGCCAACCGCCAGATCATCACGCATCTCGCGCGGCAGGCGTTCGCGGAAATCCTGCCGCGGGCCAGCCTGGACATCCTCTATGACGTATCCCACAACACCTGCAAGGTCGAAGAACACGTGGTGGACGGCGCGCCCAGGAAACTGTTTGTCCACCGCAAAGGCGCAACGCGGGCGTTTGGGCCCCGGCATCCCGCCCTGACCGGGCCGCTTAAGGCGACGGGGCAACCCGTGCTGATCGGAGGGTCCGTCGGGACGGCATCGTACATACTCGTCGGCGCGCCCGAGAGCGAAGCCGCTGCGTTCAGTTCGTCGTGTCACGGCGCGGGCCGTCAGCTGAGTCGCCACCAGGCGCTGCGGCGCTGGAGCGGGCGTCAGGTCGTGGACCAACTGGCAGCCAGGGGCATCGTGGTCCGCAGCCCCTCGCAGCGAGGGATCGCGGAAGAAGCGCCCGACGCCTACAAGGACGTTAACGCTGTGGTCGACGCCGCTCACGCGGCGGGGTTGTCGCTGAAGGTCGCGCGGCTGGAACCGATGGTCTGCGTTAAAGGGTGATATCGCCAGACGCCGTCGCTCGGAGGTGCCAAGGGCGCAAGGATTCCTGGCGCCCCGTGCGGGGCGCCAGTTTCGCCTCTTGGTCGACCCGGGGTGGCTCGCGTTGCTCGCTCACCCCGGGCTATCGTCCTGGCACGCCTCCGGCGTGCAGACGACGCGCCTCACACTTCGTATCCGTAACGGCAGCGAGAATGAACAAGTCGACTCGGGCCGTAACCTTGGAGCTATTGGTCTAAGCCTGGTGGAAATGGCCAAACCGCAGAGGTCTGGACAACCAGCCCCCGTCACCATCGCGAGTTCATGCCGCATCCACGAGAATCTTCCTTGCCGCCTCAGCTGCCGGCGCTTCCAGAATCAGTAGCCCGTTCCGGAACTCGGCCTTCACCTTGTCCACATCGATTCTCCTGGGAAGACGAATCGACCGGAAGAGGCTGCCGTGGGCAAACTCACACACGTGGACTTCCCCCTTCTTCGCGGTGTGTTCATGGTGAACATCGGCCTTGATGAGGATGTCTTCCGGCGTGGCCTCGATAACGATATCCTTCGGGTCGACGCCCGCGATCGCGACTTCAATCCGAAATCCATTGTCCTTCTCGGCAAGTTCCATAGCCGGATTCCAGACCAGTTCACTCTCGGCCTCCAACCAGTTGCCGACCTCCCTGCCCGGCCTTTCGCCGCTTCGGGAAAAGATGTCATACGCGCGCTGCATGACACGATCGCGCATCCGTTCGATTTCGCTCAGAATGGAATTCGACTTCCTGACGGAAAGGTGTGCGTCCATCACGAATCTCCTTGGCTCTCAGGATTAATTCACCAGCCAGGCTCCAATCCCGAAAGCGTTGCAAGCCGGGAACCTTTTCAACCCGCTTTCGCTTCAATCCGGCGGAATCCGACGCGCCTCGCAGACAGTTCAAATGCGCGCCAGTCTGGACAGAATTGGAGAGCGGTCCATGACCGCATCTGTCCAAATTAGAAAACCGACTGCGGCGGAACCAAAGGCTGGGAGGGTGTTGAATCTGAAGAGGTGTGGTTTAGCGCCTGAGATCCTAGCGCCCCTTCAGGGCGCTTTTAGATTGGGTCCGGTACCCAGGGGTTGCGTTCGCGTCGCTCGCTTAACCCCTGGCTAACTTCCTTTCATGCCTCCGGCATGAC
>DASUFH010000309.1:0-10374 GCA_036274645.1 Terriglobia bacterium | reverse complement strand
ACGTGGCTGTCTCATATGCTCGACGTCACCATGTTCGGCATGAATCCGGCCGGTCACCACTGGACGAGCCTGTTGCTCCACACCGCAAGCGCCGTGCTGCTGTTTTTCCTCCTTCGGCGCATGACAGGAGCGCTTTGGCCTTCCGCATGTGTCGCGGCGCTGTTCGCGATTCACCCGACGCGAGTTCAGTCCGTGGCCTGGGTTGCGGAACGGAAGGACGTTCTCTCGGCGTTTTGGGGTCTTCTGTGTGTGTGGGCCTATGTCAGTCACACTCGCAGGCGCCTCCCTGCGCCCCCATCCTCGATTTCCGGCGCGCTCGCGCAGGCCGGCGGAGTCCGCTTCCTGCTGGCGCTCCTCTTCTTCGCGGCGGGGTTGATGGCGAAACCCATGCTGGTCACATTGCCGCTCCTGCTCGTCCTTTTCGATTATTGGCCCCTGGGGCGCGCTCAAAGCGTCAGGACCGCACTGTATTGCGCAATCGAGAAGATACCGTTCGCGCTGCTGGCCCTCGCGTCCGCGACAATCACATTCATCGCGCAGAAGAAGGGCGGCGCTGTGGGCGCCTTCACGGATTTTCCACTGTCCGGCCGGATTGCCAACGCGCTGGTTTCGTACGTCTCGTATCTCGGCGCGGCCATCTGGCCCGCCCATCTGTCCATCTTTTATCCATATCCGGAAAGTGGCGCGCCCGCATGGCAGGTAGCCGGCGCCGTGCTGATCCTCATCGCGATAACGATTTTCGCGTTTCGAGAGGCGTCATCGCGACCCTATCTGATCGTCGGCTGGCTCTGGTATCTGGGAAGCCTCGTTCCAGTAATTGGTCTCGTTCAGGTGGGCGACCAGTCGATGGCCGACCGCTATACATACCTTCCCTTCATCGGAATCTTCATTGCGGTCGCGTGGGGTGTTCAAAACATGATCGCCGCCCGGCGGCAAACGTCGCCGGCCTCCATACATACGAATTCCCGGATCTGGGGAGCCATTGCTGCAGCTGTTCTCATCGTGCTGGCAGTCGCCGCCAGAAGCGAAGTCGGCTACTGGAAAGACAGCGTAACGGTCTTCTCTCGCGCTCTCACGACAACGAAGCGGAACTATGTCGCCCATGGAAACCTGGGACAGGCATATTGGACGCTGGGTCGGATCGACGAAGCGATGGAACAGCTCACGCAGGCCATCGCGTTACGGCCGGGATCCGAAGTGTCCCATAACCTGCTCGGCGGCGCATTGCTGACGAAGCGACGCCTGGCGGAAGCGGAGGCGGAGTTTCGCGCCGCCGTAACGCTCCGACCGGATTACGCGCCAGCGCAATTCAATCTCGGAATCGCGCTGGCGGAACAGGGCGCTGGCGAAAAAGCAATCGAACACTACCGCCTGGCTCTCGCTGCCGATCCCAACCTCTACCGGGCGCACGTCAATTGGGGAATGGCCCTGGCCAACGCCGGAAAGACCGACGAGGCCGCGGCCCACTATAGTCAGGCCCTCGGGTTCAATCCGGAAGACGCCAGCGCGCACATGGGCATGGGCAACCTGCTCGCCGGCCAGGGCAAACCCGAAGAAGCGCTGTCCCATTTCACACGCGCGATCCGGACTGCGCCCGGCGATCCGCTGGCCCACTTCAACGCCGGAATCATCTACCAGAGATTGGGCAGGGACCAGGAAGCGGCCGCTGAATTCGAGGCAACGCTCAAGATCAAACCGGACTATGCTCCGGCCCGCAATATGCTGGAGAAACTCCAGGCTCGCTGAATCTCCAGAGAACGCACACTCGACTTACAGCGGTTCCCGCCAGCTTGTAGGGGCGGCCTATGACCGCCCGACGTTTCGGAGTGGAAATCTCTGATTTGAAATTCGGGGACAGACCCCTAATCATTCGCGGGCAGATTCACCAATTCCCTGACGTATCCTTGCGCGAATGATTAGGGGTCTGTCCCCGAATTTCCCACAATGTTCAAAATGAGAGACGGACTATGGGTTGCGTGATAGAGTGGTCTTAGTCTCCTCCCGGCAACCCTTAAGGGTTGAATCTACTTGCGGTGGAGGAACGACTGGGCGCTCCCAAACCGACGAGTCCTGACATTTTGGACTGCGGCTGAGGACGTAGCCTCGACATGAGCGCCGGTTAGGAAGGAGGGCCTGGGATGCCACCTGAGGAACATTGGATCGGGAGGAACGCCAGTTCCTCCCGATTCCCACGCTCGGCTCAATAAAACGTCGGATTCCGGTAACACGAAATCATCCGGATTTCTCCATCACCTTCTCCCACTCTTCCCTGGCGCGAGATTCTTTGCCCTGCGGAGTGGCGCAGACACACAGAGACGGAGTTCAGGATCAATCTATGAGGCCTCTAGACGGACAGGTTGCCATTGTTACTGGAGCCGGACGCGGCATCGGTCGGGCGATTGCGCTGGAACTGGGAAGGATGGGCGCTAAGGTGGTGGTTGCGGCGCGCAATACTGCGGAGGTCCAGGAGGCTGCCGGAGCCATTGAAGAGGCCTTGGCCATTCCAACCGACGTGAGAAGCCCTTCGGAGGTCCAGCGTCTGATCAACGAAACGATTTCCGCCTGTGGCGGCGTCGACGTCCTGGTCAACGCTGCCGGCGTGGGAGGCTTTGGTCCGGTTGTCGAATTTACTGACGCCGCTTACGACGCGATCATGGATACGAATCTCCGGGGCGTGTTCCTCGCTTGCCGCGGTGCTTTGCCGTCAATGATCGCGCGTGGCGGCGGCCACATCGTCAATATCGCGTCCATCGCCGGCAAGGTGGGCTCCGCCAATCGCGCTGTCTATTGCGCCTCGAAATTCGGCGTGGTGGGTTTCTCCGAGTCTCTGGCCGAAGAAGTCCGCCAGTACGGTATCCGGGTCGCGGTGATATGTCCGGGCTCCACCGACAGCGGCTTCACCAACGGTCGCGCCTCTACCGCACAACGCGAGAGGATGCTCTCCCCAACCGATATTGCCGCCGCGGTCCGCGCGCTGGTCACCCAGGCGCCGAACAGCTTCATCAGCGAGATCATCATCCGTCCAACGCGAAAACCGTAGAGACATTGCAATTGCCTCCAGAGACCGACACGCCAGAACGCGCCCAATTGCTCCCGCTGAAGTCGATGCGCCTGTTTATCGCCGCGATCCTGTTCATGGGGGCTCTTCGCTTTGCGTTGACGCTGGCAACGCCAGACCAGGTCGCGAAATACGCCAGCATGTCGGTGGTAATCCTCATTGGCGCCGTGTACTTTTCCCTCACAACCAGGACGCACAAAGACCGGCTCAAGGCCGCCTTCCTTTTGATACTGCCCTACATGACTGTTGAAGTTCTTGCCCTGGGATACACCTGGATCAGCGGCCGACCCACGATTTTTCATGCCGCTGAGTACAACCTGGGAACATCGATCGCCGTACACACGCTGGGTCATCTCGTCGGAGGGTTGACCTGGGAACCGTTGATGACCTTTGTGTTGATGGAAGCAGTCTGGGGTATCGCCGCGGTTACTGGCCGGACGTCCAGATCGTTGTAAACGTCTTTTCAGGAAGAGTGCAGCGCGAAACGGTTGCCCTCGCTATCGAGGATGATCGCTCGGAAACCATGCTGCCCGATCGACTCCCGGGGTTGAAGAATCTTCCCACCGTTTGGTTCGACGGCGGCCAGGGCGTCATCCAGACGCCCGGTCACATTGAGATAAACCAGGGGTCCCACAGGGGAGGGACGCTGATCTCCGCCGGGCACAAGACAGCCACCCACGTCGCCACTGTCATGCGGCAGAAAGCCGATGGTCATCCCGTTCGGAAACTCATGTTTCTGGGATGGAGCGCCCAGAATGGCGGAATAGAAGCGAATGGCCCGATCGAGATCAGCCACAGGAATATCAATCCACACCACACGATTAGCCATCAAAAGCCTTTCTTCAGACGGAGCCATTTGAAGCTCCCGTCTGCTTGCCGGGGCGGTCTATGACCGCCCGGTGTTTCGGAGGGGTTCCACTCCGGAACGTGGGCGGTCATAGAACACCCTACAAGCTGACGGAACGGAAAACGTTCCCGTTGTACCAATCATTCGGGATCGCTGACGGCTCGGATCACCGTGTCGACCGTGTACTTGCGGTGATCGGAGTATTCAATGACCTGGCGCTGGTTCACCCCCTTGATGAGCAGGAGGCGCGCGCTGACATGAAACTCGGCGCGCATCGGCAGCCAGATTTCGTCATTGATCTTGCGCCGCTCGAACATGAACGTCGATCCTTTGCTGACCCTGGCCAGGATTCCGGCGCCCATGGAAATGGTCTCTTTCGTTTCCGCCTCCAGACGCGCAAGTTGCCGATCGTCCTCGGCGATCCAGGCGCGGCCGGATATGTGCTGCAGCATCTTCCCTTCATCGGTTTTGGGCTTGAACCCGTCTTTGGGTGTATATGTCACGAGGATCACCGCCCGGCCGTCGATGGTTTCCCGCCTCACGAGGCGAATATCGTAGAGCGCAAAGATATCGTCGATGATCTCCTGCTCCTTGCGGTCGTCTTTGGCCTTCTCTTCTTTCCGTTTGGAATCGCTCCATCCCGCTCGTTTTCGCTCCTCTTTGGCGACGCGATCGGCCTCCTCGCGATCCTGCTTCTCCAGCTCTTTCACGGAAAGAGGCTTGCCGTCTTTACTCATCAGACGGCGATAGGTTTGCCAGTCTTCGGCGCCATGGAGCACCTGATAGGTCTTGGTCTCCGTCTTTTTTGTCTTTCCGGAGGAATCCAGATCCATCTGGGTCTCCCTTTCGGAATACGTGTAGTCCGCGAGCAGTCTGGCGTCACGATGGAGCGCGCCGCGGAACTCTTCGAGAAAGGTTTGTGTATCCGGCAGTGGCCGGTCCGGGTTCAGGACACCATTCACCTGAGCGGTGAGGGTCCAGGCGATGAAGAGAACAGCCAGCCCCGCCTGGGCGACGCCGGCGCGCAGCGCGTTACGGCGCACGGTACCGGGCTTTGGCCAGGCGGTAGACTCCCGTTGAATCCACATAAACTCCCTCGAGTTCGGATCGCCATGCGACAGCCTGCATCGCGGAAAGCAGCGGCGCCATAGGCCGGTATTCTTCATGCACGGTCTTTTCCAACTCTTCGTACAGGGCGCGGCGCGCCTCGGGACGGCGTTCCTTCATGGCGACATCCACTTTGCCGGCGACGTCGGCGCGCCAGAATCGCGGAGCGTTGTTCTCCGACGGCTTACCGTTTCCGGACAACAGCGGCCGCCAGAAATCGTCCGGCTCACCCGTTTCGCCCATCCATCCAATCAGAACCAGCGGAGCCCGCCCGTTGGCGATACTGTCTCCCAGTTCGTTCATCGGCTGCGGCTCGAGTTCGACCGTAATTCCAATGTCCGCCAGTTGTTGCCGGATCAGATCCGCCACCTGCGGCGGCTTCCCCAGGTACGGACGCGGCACGGCGGGAAGCAGAAGCTTGAGATGAAGATCGTGCATTCCCGCCTGACGCAGGAGTTCACGCGCCTTCTCGAGCCGCGTGGCCCGATCCCCCTGATCCGTGGATGGCATGTAGCCTTCCGGAAAACCCAGCATCGTCGGCGGCAGCAGAACGTGATGCGCCACGGCCGCGCCGTCGTACAGGGCAACGAGAGGCTCGCGGTCGACGGCCATCGCAATCGCCTTCCGCAATCGGACATCTGTGGTAGGAAAGCCTCTGGCCGGATCCATGTTCATGGCCAGATAACACAGGTTCTCAGCCCGCCACTTATAGAGCGTCACGCCCGGATCCGCATCCAGGTCCGTCCAGTCCGCCGTGGCCGGACTGTCGATCATTTGTACAGCCCCGGCAAGAATCTGTTCGCGGCGGCTCCGGCTGTCCGCCGTCCACTTGAAGACGACGCGCGGAATCGCCGGCTTGCCTCCCCAGTACCCGTCGAAGGCAGTCATGGTGATGGTCATCGAATCCTGGTAATCGGCCGGTTTGGCGATGGTGTACGGGCCCGTTCCCGCGGGATGACGCGTCAGCCACGCCTGGCGCTCTCCGGGATTGGCCAGCTTCTCGATCTCGGCGATGGCTGTTGGACTAACGATGCTCGAGGCAAACAGACCCGTGTTCGCCAGGAACTTCGGATTGCTGTCTTTCAACGTGAACACCACCGTCGCAGCGTCCGGCGTCTCAATGTTCACAATGTCCGAGAGGTACTCCTCCGCGTAAGGCAGGCGGGGCGGCGCGGCCGGGTCCTTCAGATTACGGGCCCGATCGAAACTGCGCTTCACGGCGGACGAATCGAGTCTGGCGCCGTCCTGAAACAGGACATCCGGACGAAGGTGAAACGTGTAGATCCTGAAATCCGGACTGATCTCCCAGGATTCCGCCAGCGACGGCTCCCATTCGACCGGAGGATGGTCGGCGGCACGCACCAGCCGTTCATACATCTGTTCAATCAGATAGGCGTCTCCTCCACTCGACGTCGCATGCGGGTCCAGGATCTCCGACTTGTCTCCGCGCAACATGACGAGGGAATCACCCTCTCTGGCCTTCTCAATCGACTTCCCGCAGGCGGCGAATGAAAGGGCCAGCAGAATCGCAGCAAAACGTTTCAAATCAATCCTCCGATGGCGATCACGAGTATACTCTAACGATTCCGAGCATCTCCCAACCGGGTAGAATATCGACTATGAAACGCAAGATCGAAAAATCCGATGAGGAGTGGCGCCAGTCGCTGACTCCCGAACAGTTCCATGTCTGCCGCGAGCGCGGTACCGAGCCGCCCTTTACCGGCAAACACGCCTCGTCCAGCGAAAAGGGCGTATATACCTGCGTCGCGTGCAGTAACCCGCTATTTGACTCCAGCGCGAAGTTTGAATCCGGCACGGGATGGCCCAGCTTCTACCAGCCCGCGGGCGCGGAGAGCGTTGACACCGCTGAAGATCATAGCCACGGAATCCGCCGCACAGAAGTGGTGTGCCAGTCCTGCGGCGCGCACCTGGGACACGTTTTCCCGGATGGACCGCATCCGACGGGAATGCGCTACTGTATCAACTCCGTCGCCCTGAAGATGGATCCCGACAAAGGAAAACCCTGAATATGCTCTCGGACTGGTTTCGCCCCCGAATGTGGATAGCCCTGACTCTGGCTCTCGCGGTTCTCTGGATCCTGACGGCTTCTCCGGCCTTTGCGCACAATGTCTCCGCGCGCGACGCATCCTTCGTCGAATCCAATCGTGGCGCCGCGATCGGACCATTTCTGTATCTCGGCGCCAAACACATGGTGACCGGCTACGATCACCTGTTGTTCCTGGTCGGGGTGATCTTCTTCCTCTATCGCCTGCGTGACGTCGCGCTTTACGTCAGCCTCTTCACTCTGGGCCATAGCATTACGCTCCTCGGCGGCGTTCTCGGGAGCATTGAGGCCAATCCTTTTCTCATCGACGCGGTCATCGGCTTCTCCGTCGTCTACAAGGCCTTCGACAACATGAACGGATTCAAGAGCCTGCTCGGCGTTCAGCCCGACACCAGGATCGCGGTGCTCGTCTTCGGACTGTTCCACGGCTTCGGACTCGCCACCAAGTTGCAGGAATTCGCGCTGCCGGCCGACGGGCTGACGGCAAATATCCTCAGCTTCAACGCCGGAGTGGAAATCGGACAAACCCTGGCGCTCACGGGCGCCCTGATCCTTCTGGGATTCTGGCGCCTGCGGCCGGGCTATGTTAAACACGCTTTTCTGACGAACACGCTGCTGATGGTGGGCGGGTTCGTCCTGGTCGGATATCAACTCGCCGGCTACTGGATGGCATCATGAAAAACGCTACGGGCATGCAGGAAATGCTGTCGCCCTCGATTGGAAAACTCTTGCTGGCCACGCTTGTCGCCCTGGTCGTGGCCGCCGTTGTTCTCGTTGTCGCGGTCCTTCCGGCCGAATACGGTATCGATCCTATGGGAACCGGAAAGGTCCTCGGACTGACAACTCTCGCACAAACCACGCAGACGCCGGCCGCAGCTGAAGGCAGTGAATTCATTATCGCTCCGGTACTCGAACCGGCCGTCGGCAACGGCGCGCCCCACGTCCGCAACGCGTTCATCGCGCAACCGAAGGGCTACAGGATCGACTCCCGGGAAATCATCCTCGGTCCCAGGGAAGGAATGGAAATCAAATACAACATGAAGAAGGGCGCAGGACTCGTCTATTCGTGGACCGCGGACAGGAATGTTGCGTTCGAATTCCACGGCGATCCCAACGTCAAGCCGGAGGGGTTTGCCGGAACCGATTACTACGAAAGCTACGAACTCGACGACAAGACCGGAAAAGACCAGCAGCACGGAACGTTTGTAGCGCCCACATCGGGAATCCACGGATGGTTCTGGGAGAATCCAACCACCGAACAGGTCAAACTGAAGCTCGTGTCCGCAGGTTTCTACGATTGGATTCAGGAAAGCCGTCACGATAAGCAGACGGCAATCGACGCCAGGGAACCGGAATAACCGCCCCGCCTCCTTGTCCTTCTTGTAGGGGCGGTCGATGACCGCCCGACGTTTCCGGATTCACTCCGAAACGCTGGGCGGTCATAAGACCGCCCCTACAGAGCAGACGGGGACATCCCGGTTTTCAGCTTTTGGATTTTGCCGGCACGACGATCTCGTCGATCGAGGCGCGGTGAGGCGGCTCTTCCTTTCCCGTATATTCAAAATCCACGGTAACCGGTTTGTCCGCTGTCACCGTGACGCTTTTCGTCACCGGGCCGTAACGCTCATGCCAGATCTCGATCGAATACGTTCCGGGAGGAACGTTCCTGATCTGGAATGCGCCGTCCGTTCCGGTCACCGCAAAATACGGATGGTCCACCACCCCGACATAGGTGAACATCCAGCTGTGCAGATCGCAGGTAATCCTCAACATCACTTCTTCGTCTTTCAGGACGAACTTCGAGATCGTCTCGGGGGTCGGCTGCATGAGGTTGAATGAATTGCCGCGCAGCGTCTGGCCGTGCGAATTGTGCGCGGCATTGTCACTGCTGTGGATCTCCAGCGTCTGGCCCACGCGAGCCCCGGAGACACGTGGAACAAACACGCACTTCTGCTGATCAATGATGACCGGCTCATCCGATACGGGTGTTTTCGGGAACTTCCCCTTCAACGACACAAACACGTTCGCCAGGTCCCCGTTTTCGTTCGCAACAACCAGCTCCTGCGCAACCTTTTTGCCCGAATTCTCCTGACTGCACTTCGGATCCATACCCATCCGGATAACCGGATTCCCCGGCGCCTTGCCCACCAACCGGACGTGACCTGTAATGGTTCCGGTTCCGGGCTTGTTTGCGCTGGAATTCGAGGCGGCCGCGGGAGCGTCTTTCGACGCCGGCGCCTCAGCGCCTGGAGCGGATTCGACTGCCGAAGGCGCTTTGGCCGAGCCCCCTTCTCCAGCGGCAGACTCCTTGTTGCACGCCGCCGACATCGCGGCAGCGAGAAGACCGATCAATAGAAAAAGTCCCGGTTTCTTCATCGTCTTGATTTCCGATGATTCAGCATGGCCAGGCGGCCATCCCCGAACCTACTTCTTCTCCGTCTCCGATGCCCCCTGCAACGAGGTCTTACCCTGTTCCTGGGCCTCTTTGGCCTTTGCTTCGTTGGGATACCAGTACTTCAGATGGCAGTTTTCACACGCGTGATCGATCGGGCCGCCCGCGTCGATCAGCTTGTCCTTGTCCTTGGCGTCAATCGCCTTGAGCGCATCGAGGGCCGTGGCCTGCAATTCGAGGGCAAGTTTCGCGAAAGTCGTGCGATCGCCGTCCACCAGCGCCTGGATCTCTTCAGGATGCAGTTCGATGCCGGGGTTCTGGGATCGTTCTCCCGCAGGCGCAACCGTCCTTGCCATCATCAGGAGATTCGGCGCTTCCACCAGCGCCAGCGCGTTGCTGCGGACGGCCTTCCACTCCTCGTCCGTTCTCGGATACCGCTCGGTGACTCCCTTCGCATCAATCGTGGTCGAGACGGACTCCCACAACTCGTCCGCCGCCGGATCGACGATGCCATCCATGATGTCCTTGATCGTCGCCACAGGCTTGAAATCCGGCTTCGTGTCCGCGGCAGGGGCATTCGCGGCGGCCTGTTCCTTCGTCGAACAGGAAGCCATCAGGAACGCCAGCAGCGCCATTCCCATACTCAATAAAAGAAAACTCTTTCGCATGCCAACCTCTTTCAAATGCTGTGTTAAAAGGCAAAAACCCATCGACACTCTACTCCCCGGAACATGCCGGGGCTCTGAAGATTTTCTGAATTTTCTGTCACGATAAGGCGCGCTCATCATACGCGAAGCGGTAACGTTCGCTCAAATTCGCAGGGGCGGAATCGCGATTAATTCCGGTTCGCTCCAAATCGACGGATTGATCCGACGCCGCGCCATTGCGTAAGATGACGCTCGCAA
>DASUFH010000308.1:0-5847 GCA_036274645.1 Terriglobia bacterium | reverse complement strand
GGCGGTCTCTCGATCCATTTCACCGAGTCGGCCCGAATCCTTGCTGAAGAGCCGGATGCTGGGAAATCCGCTTGTCCGGTTCTGGGAGGGGCAGGGCGGCAATCAGTACGAAAGCACCCTGCCTACTCGACCTTTTGCCGAGAGCTTAGGCCAGTGAATTTCACGTTTACGTCTGGAATCTGCCGCTTCGTCTCAGTGGATTGGCGTCCACGAAGTGTGAGTAACGTTATTGAAGCGCGGATTCCCCGCCTTGGTGGCGAAGGCGGGGTGGCTGCGGCCATAAAGAAAATGCCTGCCTCCATAATGGCCGCAGACGGGGCGGTTCGTGGAACTACCTTATAGAGTCTGTCGTCTTTGCGGAAGTCTCATTCGGATGTTTATCGAACCGCCCCGTCCGCGCCTATTAAAGGAACGGGACCAAGTTTTTCATGGCGCGGCCACCCCGCCTTCATCCAAGGCGGGGAATACGCCAGCGTCTCGGGCCTTCCAAATGTCCAAACTCCAGTGGGCGGTCATAGACCGCCCCTACATGGGAAAAGGGATGAACGCGGTACCTTAATTGCCGCCGCCCGGAGCGCCACCGCGGGGAGCTCCGCCACGTCCGCCGGCTCCACCGCCACCGGGTCCGCGTCCGCCGCGTCCGCCACCGGGGCCGCCGTCACCGCCGGGGGTGGGCTGAGCGACGCCGTCAATCGTGATCGCGCCGGTTTGCGGGGCGCGTCCCACTGCGCCACTCACACCGCCGGTGCTGATCGTGATGACGGTGCGGTTGTCGGCGCGGGTGACGGTTTCGGCAAAGGCGCGTTTGGCGCCATCTTTGGCCGGGTAGGCCTTGACGGTGACCTTTTCCTTATTCGTGATCAGGTCCTGGTAGATCTCAGTGAAGCCTGTGCGAATCAGTTGATTCGGTCCGGGAGTTTCCAGGGCCCAGGTGGTCACGCGACCGCCCGCCTTGGCGGGCTGAACTTCCAGATAGAAGAAACCATGGGGATTCGCCTGGTCGATCCTGGTAATGACCCCGACCAGTGTCATCGGCGTGCTTTCATATTCCGCTGTGAACGAGTGGTGCGCAACAGCGGCAGTCGGCAGAGCGATGGCCGCCAGGAGCAGGACCGGAAGAAATCGACTCTTCATGATGTATACCTCCACGTTCGATCGTGATTTATTGCGCCTGACGCACGACCCGGAAGCCGACTTCGCTGACGCGCAACGTGGGACCGTAATAATGGTAGCGCTCGGAGACCCGCAGCGACTTTGCCGGGTTCGGCCAGCCGCCTCCGCGGATAATCGGCAGGATCACGCCCGGGCTGCCTCGCGGAACCGGCGCGCCGCCATTGCGCGTGTCCGGCGGCGGTCCGGTGGGATCGTCAGCGGGAGAAGTCTGGTAGAAGCTGGCCACGTAGACGTCTGCCGTCCATTCGCGGACGTTGCCCAGCATGTCGTAGAGACCCCACGCGTTCGGTTTCTTGCCACCCACCGGGTGATGGGTGTCGTCGGAGTTCTCGGCAAACCAGGCGATATCGGTCAGCGTCCCGTAGTGCGGTCCCGTTGTGCCCGCGCGGGCTGCGTACTCCCATTCCGCCTCGGTGGGAAGCCGGTAGAGGTATCCGTCATTCTTCGTGTTCAGCTGCTTGATGAAGTTCAACGCTTCATCTTTGGTGACGTTTTCGACGGGCTCGTTGTCACCCTTGATGTCGCTCTGATCCATGCCGCCGCCGGCGCGGAACTGGGCCTGGGTCACCTCGTATTTGCCCATTTCAAACGCCTTCGTGATGCGAACTTGATGCTGGGGCTTCTCGTCATCATTGCAATTGTCATCGCCCGTCGAACAACCCATCATGAATTCGCCCGGCGCAATCTTCACGAACTCCATGCCAAGAGAGTTCTTCATACCTGCGCCCTGGGTGGCCAGTGTCGCCATAGAAAAAACGGCGCACATCGCAACCGCGAATGTGCTGATCAGGAACACTTTCATGAGTATCCTCCGCGTGCCGGAGCATCATTCCAAACGAGCATCGGTGTCAACAGAAATGGTCGGAAAAGGGGGCTGCTCCCACGGCGCGATGGGGCGGGGGCACGGCTGAGTCATCCGGCGCGGATCTCCCGGATGGACTCCGCGTGAGTCTCTGGATAAGCTCTTGGAATCTCAGCTGGCTCTTACGCTCGGAGTCGAAGTGTTTTTGCTGTCATGACAAGTTCATCAGGAGATACCTATGGCGACGGATAACAACAACGGACGGTTTGTCTGGTACGAGAATCGAACGAAGGATGTGCAGGCCGCAGTCCACTTCTATTCGGACGTGGTTGGCTGGAAGACTCAGCCGTTCGCGGAGGGTAGCGATTATCTGATGTGGGTTGGCAGTCAGGGTCCGCTGGGCGGAGTGATGAAGCTTCCGGAAGACGCGGCCCATATGAACATTCCGCCCCACTGGATTGCGCACGTGCAGGTGGCCGACGTCGACGCGGCGGCTTCCGCCGTCATCAAGCTGAGCGGGAAGGTCCTCCGGGGGCCCGAGGATATTCCGTCCATCGGCCGTTTCGCCGTCATTGCGGATCCGCAGGGCGCGGTGATTTGCATGTTCAAGCCGAACACGCCGATGACGTTGCACGACCCGTCAAAGGCGCAGGAGATCTGCTGGAACGAGCTGTTGACCAGCGACAGCGTGGCCGCGCTGAAGTTCTATTCGGAGATTTTCGGCTGGAAGTTGATGCAGGAAATGGATATGGGACCAATGGGAACCTATCGAATCTACGGGGTCGGGGAACAAAGCCTGGGCGGCATGATGACCATTCCGGCCGGCGCGCCGATGCCGCCGGTGTGGGTCTATTACGTGGAGACGCCCGACCTCGACGCCGCCCTCGGCCGCGCCACCAGCGCCGGCGCCAGAGTCCTGAATGGACCGATGGACGTGCCGGGCGGCGGCCGCATCGTGCAGCTGATGGACCCGCAGGGCGCCGCGTTTGCGCTCCATCAGTCGCCGAAGAAGTAGACCACCGGCATGATCTGGACTGATGCCGGGCGCTGAACGATCCCTGCGGGACTTGATGACGTTTCAGCGCCCGTGGCGCGCTTACCAATCGCGCCTCCTGAATGCGCTGGATCGTTACCTGAAGAACAGCCGCCTTCACCTCGTGGCGGCGCCCGGATCCGGCAAGACCGTGATCGGACTGGAAGTGGTGAGGCGGCTGAACCGCCCGACCCTTGTCCTGGCGCCGACCATCGCCATCCGTGATCAATGGGTCGACCGGCTCGTCACGCTGTTCCTGCCGGCCGGCGCGCCGATTTCCGATTGGGTATCGATCGACCTGAGGACTCCCGGGCTGCTTACGGTTTCAACGTATCAGGCGATCCATTCTGCCTGTTCCGGAGATACCGACCCATCGACGGCGACCGCAGTGGAGGTGGCCGACGACAGCGCGAACGCCATTGTCGAGGCGCCTGACGATGACGTGGAGGACGCGGCGTTTCTGTCAAAATCGCCGGCGCTTCCCGAGCATCTGGAGGTTGCGAGATTCCAGACTCTGGTTCTCGACGAAGCGCACCATCTGCGCAGCGAATGGTGGAAGACCCTGAACGTCGTCGCCAGCGCGCTCGGTCCGCCAGCTGCCGTTGTGGCTCTGACGGCGACGCCTCCCTACGACGTCTCGCCCTTCGAATGGCGGCGGTACGAAGACCTCTGTGGCCCGGTCGACATGGAGGTCGGTGTTCCGGAACTTGTCCGGGAAGGGAACCTGTGTCCTCATCAGGACTACATCTATTTCAGCGCTCCAGCCGAGAGAGAGTGGCGCGTAATTTCCGAGTTTCGCGCTGCTGTCGAACGATTTTCCGATGGCCTGCGCGCAAACGCGGCGTTCCAGAACGTCATCCTTTCCCATCCGTGGCTTTCCGATCCAGAGCGTTATACCGAAGCGATTCTCGAAGACCCCGAATACCTCTCGAGCATGGTGGTCTTTCTTCACGCTGCCGGCGGGCGCATTGATTCCAGCGTTCTTCAGGCGCTCGGTCTGTACCGGCAGGCGATTCCCGAACTGGATCTCGGCTGGCTGGAAACGTTGCTGACTCGCTGCCTTTACATGGATTCAGAGATCCTTCACAGGAACGAGCCGGTTCTGAAGCCGATCCGAAGGGAATTGGTCGCCATCGGCGCGGTGGAAAGGAGAAGGGTCCGGCTTCGCGCTCCTTCCAATCATCTGAAGCTGTTGACGACGTCGATCACCAAGCTCCAATCGATTGAGGCCATCGTCCGCATCGAGGCGAACGCTCAGGGGGCAGACCTGCGTGGCGTCATTCTCACCGACTTCATCCGAAAGTCGGAAATGCCCCAATCGCCGGAAGACACACCCGTCTTCGAAGACATTGGCGTTGTGCCGATTTTCGAAACCCTGCGCCGATCCGCAACGCACGTTTCGCTGGGCGTTCTCAGCGGCAGCCTGATCATTATTCCGGACGCGGCCAGACCAGCGCTGCTTTCCGCCGCGAAGCTGCAGGGTATCGATCCGCGGGATCTCACCATTCAGGAACTCGCGCATGACCCTGCTTATGCAACGGTGGAGATCCGCGGCGAGTACTACCGTGGCGCGGTGCGGTTGATGACCGCCATGCTGGAGCAGGGCGCTATTACGGTTCTGGTGGGAACGAAGTCTCTGCTGGGTGAAGGCTGGGATGCGCCGTGTGTCAATGCCCTGATCATCGCGAGCTTCGCCGGTTCCTTCGTCGCGTCAAATCAGATGCGTGGGCGCTCCCTGCGCAGCGATCCGGCGCAGCCGGAGAAGGTGGCCAATATCTGGCATCTGGCGTGTGTGGAGCCGGGTTTGGGCGGGCCCGGACCGGACTATGACGTGTTGGTCCGGCGCTGTTCGGCATTTGTCGGCGTCGGCGCCGAAGCGTTGACCATCGAGAACGGTGTTGCCCGGCTGGGCTTCGGCGATCCGCCGTTCAGCCCGGACCGCATCGCGGCAATCAACGCGTCCATGCGCAACCGCGCCATGGATCGCGCCGGCCTGCGCGGCCGATGGCGTGAAGCATTGAACGCCGGCGCCCTCAAGGAAATTACCCACGGACTGAAAACGCCGGAACAGTTCGCTCCGCGCCGCTTCGTTTTTGCCAATACCATCGCGGCAATCGGCGCTCAGGCGGCTTACGTGTTCACGCGCATTGCCGTTGAACTGGGACGGGCGTTTCTGCGCGCCCAACCCGTGGATCTCATCAGCGCCATCGTCGGCATTCTGGAGATTGCGGCTATCCTCAGTTCGCCGTGGGCCTTGCTTGCGCTCTGGCGGCTTGTCCGTCATGGAACGCCGGAGAGAAGCATCCGGGAGATCGGTCAGGTGGTTGTCGATGCCCTCAGGTTTACCGCAGCAATCGATCCGGTTGATCCCGCTCGCGCGGTTTATTCCAGCCGCCGGCCAGACGGAACGGTGTTCTGCTGGATCAGCGGAGACGGCAGGGAACAGGTGGTGTTTCGGAACGCCCTTCGAGAGGTTCTCGGTCCCATCGAGAACCCGCGTTACCTGCTGCGCCGAAAACGGCTGTGGAGATTCTTCCGGGAGGATTACTTTGCGGTTCCCGAAGCGCTTGGCAGAAAAAAGGAACACGCCGTCATGTTTGCCCGATTATGGAAACGCCTGGTTGGCCCAGTGGACCTGGTATACACACGCGCCCCGGAAGGCCGGAAAATTCTGCTGCGCGCCAGGGCGCATTCGTTGTCGGCGAGTTTTGTAGCGCAGACGGAACGAGTCAGTTGCTGGAAATGAAGCCGGTTCCCGTTTGCTTGCAGGGGCCGTCCATGACCGTTCGCGATGCCCCCTGTCCCCCCGTTGTCCGCTGTCCGCTGGCTGTTGTCCGAT
>DASUFH010000307.1:0-8237 GCA_036274645.1 Terriglobia bacterium | reverse complement strand
GCGGCGCGCGCCGCCGCCCTGGCCGGAGCGGACCTGATCTTCTATCCGACCGCGATCGGACATCTGAAGGGCGATCCCCTGCCCCGCGCCGACTGGGTGAACGCCTGGACCACCATCCAGCGAAGCCACGCCATCGCCAACTCCATCCATGTTGCGGCCATCAACCGCGTGGGGACAGAAGATCCGGTGACGTTCTTTGGCGCGTCCTTCGTCTGCGATCCGTTCGGCCGCGTGCTCGAAAAGGGCGGCGATAAAGACGCCATCGTAGTCGCCGATGTTGATCTCAGTCTGAATGCCCGCATCCGTGAAGGTTGGCGCTTCATGATGAACCGCCATCCGGAAAGTTATGAACCGCTGACCGCGCCTGTCCGGATCGATACGCCCAAAAGCCGGGGCTGTGTCATGCCCGCGGAATGGGAACCGCATGCGGCCACCTGGCTGGCCTGGCCCGAAGATCGCATTACGTTTCCCGGCAAACGTCTCGAAAACGCGCGAGCGCAATATCTCCGGATTATCGCGGCGCTTCACAGCGGTGAACTTGTCCATCTGGTCGTCCGCAATTCGCGGACGCGTGCCAATGTGCAGACACTGCTGAAGAAGGCCGGGATCGATCTCCGGCAGATCCGGTTTCACGAATGGGATTACGCCGACGTCTGGTTCCGCGACTACGGTCCGGCCTTTGTCACGGACCGCGCGGGCCATCGCGGTATGGTGCAGTGGCGATTCAACGCCTGGGGAGGCAAGTATCCGTCGCTGCTCAAAGACGGTCATATTCCCTACCTCATCAGCGAAGAGACGGGACTCGACCTGTTCCGTCCGAACGTGGTCCTGGAGGTGGGCTCCATTGATCTGAACGGCCAGGGAAGCGTGATCACCACCGAGGAGTGCCTGCTGAACGACAACCGGAATCCCGGACGTTCCCGTGAAGAACTGGAGCGCGCGCTCGATGAACACCTCGGCGCTCGCCATGTCATCTGGCTGAAATCCGGACTGGTGGGCGATCACACGGACGGACATGTCGACAACCTCGCCCGTTTCGTCGATCCGACGACTGTGGTGTGCGCGTACGAGGAAAACCCCGAAGACGAGAATCACGCCGCGCTGCTCGAGAACTATGAAATCCTCTGCCGGTCCAGCGACCAGGATGGCCGCCGGCTGCGGGTTATCAAACTGCCCATGCCCGCTCCCCTGTATACAAGAGAACGCGGCAAGCGGGTCCGCCTGGCGGCGAGTTACGCGAATTTCTATATCGCGAACGATGTCGTGCTGGTCCCGGCGTACGGAGAGGAGCGCGATGGAGTCGCCGCGGAGACTCTGCGCGGTCTGTTTCCGGGAAGAAAGATCGTGCCGATCGACTGCCGTGACATCATCGGCGGCGGCGGCGCGCTGCACTGCATCACGCAACAGGAACCGAAAGGAAACTAGGCCGGCCGGGGGACACGCGTTCAGCCCAGATTGGCGGCCAGCCAGCGTTCCGCGAACGCAACATCCACACCTTTGCGGCGGGCGTAATCTTCCAGTTGATCCCGCCCGATTCGTCCGACGCTGAAGTACCGCGCCTCCGGATGCGACATATATAGTCCACACACGGAACTGGGTGGAATCATGGCAAAGTTCTCCGTCAGCCGGATCCGCGCCTCTTCTTCCGGCCGGAGCAGCGCGAACAGCGTCCGCTTCTCGGAGTGATCCGGACAAGCCGGATAGCCGGGCGCGGGCCGGATGCCCCGATACTTTTGTCGAATGAGATCGTCGACGCCGAGATTTTCACTGGAGCCGTATTCCCATTCGATGCGCGCGCGCCGGTGCAGCCATTCGGCGAACGCTTCGGCCAGCCGGTCGGCGAGGGCTTTCACCATGATCGAACCATAGTCGTCATGGTCCCGCTCGTACCGGGCGGCAAGCGCGTCCAGGCCATCGCCGGCGCTGACCGCAAACGCGCCGACGTAATCGGGAATGCCCGAGTCGCGGGGCGCAACAAAGTCGGCGAGGCAATAGTTGGGTTCGCCTGCGGCTTTCCGGGTCTGCTGGCGCAACGCGTAAAACGTCGCGATCGGGGCGTCGCGCCCTTCGCCGGCATAGACCTCGATATCGTCGCCCACGCTGGCGGCCGGCCAGAAGCCATAAACCCCACGCAACCGGAGAAGGTGGCCGCGAATAATTTGGCGGAGCAAGTTCCGGCCGTCATCAAAGACTTCCTGGGCGCGCGCGCCCACTGTGCGGTCTGCAAGGATTTCGGGGAATCGGCCGCGCAGTTCCCAGATATGAAAAAACGGCGTCCAGTCGATCAGGGGAGCGACTTCGGTCAGCGGGATGTTGTCCACACGCCGGATCCCGATAAACGCGGGGCTGGGCGGCGGGCCGGCTGCATTCCACACGGGCCGAGACTTCCGTTTCCGCGCTTCGTCCAGACTCAGCAGCGCCGGTTGATTCTGCCGCTCCAGGTAGCGTTCGAGAGCGGCCCTCTGGTCCAGCCGGTTGGCCTCGGCATATGCGCCCCGCAGTTCAGAACTGGAGAGACTTCCAGCGACGCCCACAGCCCGAGACGCGTCCAGCACATGGACAACGGGCCCGTGGTACTGGGGAGCAATTTTCACCGCGGTGTGAATCTTGCTGGTCGTCGCGCCCCCAATGAGCAACGGCACAGTAAAGCCGCCGTGTTCCATCTTCCGGGCGATCTGGCTCATCTCCTCCAGTGACGGCGTGATCAGACCGCTCAGGCCGATCATGTCCGCGCCGATCTTGCGCGCAGTATCCAGAATGGTTTCGGCGGGAACCATGACTCCGAGGTCCGTCACGTCGTAACCGTTACACGCCAGAACGACGGCCACGATGTTCTTGCCGATATCGTGAACGTCGCCTTTCACCGTCGCCAGAACAATGCGGCCGCGCGATCGCGATTCGCCGGCCCTTTTCTGCGCCTCCATGTAGGGTGTCAGGCGGGCCACGGCCTTCTTCATGACGCGGGCGCTCTTCACGACCTGGGGCAGGAACATCTTCCCGGCGCCAAAGAGATCTCCGACCACATTCATCGCGTCCATCAGGGGGCCTTCGATGATTGCGAGGGGCGACGGATACGTCTCCCTGGCTTCGTCAACATCCTGATCGATGTAGTCCGTCACGCCACGAATCAGGGCGTGTTTCAGTCGCTCATCGAGCGGCGCGCCGCGCCAGTCTTCCTGCCTGGCGCGCCGGTTGTCCTGCCGCTCGACGCGTTCGGCGAAAGCCACGAGGCGCTCGGTTGCGTCCGGGCGCCGATTCAGCAGGACGTCTTCGACCAGTTCCAGCAGGTCGGGCGGTATCTCCTCATACGGCGTCATGGCGCCGGCATTGACGATGCCCATGTCCATTCCGGCCCGGATCGCGTGGTAGAGAAACGCCGATTGCATGGCCTGACGCGCCGCCTTGTTGGAGCGGAACGCAAACGACACATTGCTGACGCCGCCCCCCACCCGGGCGCGGGGCAGCGTGGACTTTATCCGCCGGGTGGACTCGAAGAAATCGACCGCGTAGTTGCTGTGCTCCTCCATACCGGTGGCCACGGCGAGCACGTTGGGATCGAAAATGATGTCCTCGGGAGGGAAGCCCTGTTCAATCAGGATTCGATAAGCGCGCTCGCAAATCGCGACGCGGCGATCGACCGTGTCGGCCTGTCCCTGTTCGTCGGAAGCCATGACCACCGCGGCTGCGCCGTAGCGCCGGATGGCGCGGACCTGTTCGACAAAGACCGCTTCTCCTTCCTTGAGGCTGATGGAATTGACGATGGCCTTGCCCTGAACGCACTTGAGACCGGTTTCCAGCACCGCCCAGTCAGAACTGTCGATCATGATCGGCACGCGGGCGATATCGGGATCGGAAGCGATCAGGTGAAGGAACCGTGTCATGGAAGCCTTCGGATCCAGCATCCCCTCGTCCATGTTGACGTCCAGAATCTGGGCGCCGCCTTCAACCTGCTCTCTTGCCACCGCCAGGGCTTCCTCGAACGCGCCCGATTTGATGAGCGACGCAAAGCGCGCCGAACCGGTCACGTTCGTCCGCTCGCCGATATTCACGAAATTCATGTCGGAGCGAAGCGTCAACGCCTCCATGCCGCTCAGCCGCGTCAGGGGCTCCACCGCAGGTGGAACCCGCCGTGGCAGACCGCGGACCGCTTCGGCTATGGCGCGAATGTGTTCGGGGGTCGAGCCACAACATCCGCCAACGATATTGACCCAGCCGTTCTCGGCAAACTCCCGCAGGATGGAGGCCGTTTCCTCGGCGGTCTCGTCGTATTCCCCCAGAGGATTGGGCAGTCCCGCATTGGGATAGCAGATGATCGGGGTGGGAGCGATACGCGAAAGCTCTTCGATGTACGGACGCATCTGCCTGCCGCCCAGCGCGCAATTGATGCCGACCGCGAGCAGCGGCGAATGGGAGACCGAGTTCCAGAAAGCGTCAAGCGTCTGTCCCGCGAGAGTTCGTCCACTATTGTCCGTTATCGTGAACGACAGGATGATGGGCAGGCGAAACCCGATGTCTGCGAACAGCCGCTCGAAACTGAACAGCGCGGCTTTGGCGTTCAGCGCGTCGAACGTCGTTTCCACAAGCAGAAGATCCACGCCTCCATCGACGAGACCGCGCGCCTGCTCATAGAAGGCCCCGGCGAGCTCGTCAAACGACGTGGCGCGAAAATCCGGACGATTCACGTCGGGGGACAGCGACGCCATCCGGTTTGTCGGGCCGATCGCGCCGGCCACGTATCGTGGAAGACCCGGATCTCGCTCGATGAATTCATCGGCAACTTCACGAGCGAGCTTCGCGCCCGCCCGATTCAGCTCATAAACCATCGACTCCATGCCGTAGTCCGCCATGGAAATGGCGTTCGAGTTGAACGTGTTGGTCTCGATGATGTCGGCGGAATTCTCGAGATACTGGCGGTGAATGCCCCGAATGAGATCGGGTTGCGTGAGGTTGAGCAGGTCGTTGTTGCCGCGAAGGTCTTTGGGATGATCGGTGAAGAACCCCCGATAGTCCGCTTCACCCAGGCGGAAGGACTGGATCATCGTGCCCAACGGACCGTCGAGAATGACGATGCGCTCTTCGACCAGTTGCTCGATCGGTCGAATCGACATCCGCCGCTTCATCATTGTCTATTGTAGCGAAGGACGGGTTGGTCCTTGTCCGTTGTTCGCGTCCCGTCCCCATCTTTTGCCTTGTAGGGGCGGTCTATGACGTCTATGACCGCCCGACGTTTCGGAGTGTAGCCCCCTGGATTGAAGATAACCTCCTCCGAAACACTGGGCGGTCATAGACCGCCGCTACAAGGCAAAAGATGGGGACAACGTTCCCGTTGTGCCATTGCAGGCCTTCTAAAAATTGCGCGCGTTGAGAGGCAAAGTCGTTGGTTCTGCTGGACGAATTTCAGCGGGGCAGCGTATCTTGGGACGAGGCCCGTCAGGACGATATGAAAACTTACGGCAAACCGGTTTGGTTCCTGGCAATGCTGGCGCTGGCGCTGGCCTGCAAGCCGGGCAACGCCGGACAACGCAGCGATCCCCCGGCGCCCCAGCAGGCTCTCGGGCAGCCATTTGAGCTGAAGGGAGGCGGAACGGCCTCTCTGGACGGCGGGAAACTGACGGTGGTCTTCGAGAAGGTCAGCGGTGACTCCCGCTGCCCGGTCGACGTGACATGCATATGGGAAGGCGATGCCACCGTCTCGCTGAGGCTCAAGCAGGCCGATCGCGACGCCTCATCCGTCGAGGTCCATACCAGCGGACGTTATGCCAGGGAAGTCACTTACGAGAAATATCGGATCCGCCTGCAGGATCTGAAACCCCAACCCCGCGCGAACGTACCGATTGAACAGAAGGCCTACACCGCAACTCTGGTTGTCAGCCGCGTGGAGTAGCAGAAGTCGAATGACCGCCCACATGTTTCGGAGCCGGCTTACGCAAGATCGTGGGCGGTCATAGACGTCATAGACCGCCCCTACAAGGGGGACAAGGGGGAGGGGGAAGCTAGCCCGTCTTTCGCTTACGGGTGGTGTCTTTTGCGTCCGGAGACGAGGCCTTCGGCTCGCCCTCGTCTCCCCAGATGACCGACTCCGGCATATTGAGCCACTTCCCGATCCAGCCGACGAAAATCTCCGTGAGAAAGCTCTTCCAGCGCTGCGCCATGTTCTGTGGGCGCGGGACGCTTTCGGCGCTGGCCTCTTCAACAACCTGCTCCAAAGCAAGGCCGGATAACAGGTCTTCGGGAATGAGGTCCGGCCGCCGGTTTCGGATGCGTGTCGGCGGCGACGGGACGAAATGAGGGTTTTCCAACAGCTTGCTGACAACCGCGCGATACAGCGACGCCTGGCTCTCCGGCTCAATCCCGGCGATCACCTGATATTCCGGCCCTTCCGAAAACAGGATGTAGGCGCGCTGACCGACGTACATGGCCAGAATGGCGCGCTTGTCACGGGTCAGCCGATCCCATTCGAGCCGGAGCAACTGCTCTACAGGCCACCGATTCTCGAGAAACTGGATTCTTGGGATCTCCAGTTCCTTCAGTTCTTCATCGGCTTCGGCGGCCCCCTCCAGCCATTCGTCAATCGTGAGATGGCTTTCCGGAAGCCAGATAGTCCCTTCCGGAAAAGAGACTGAAACCTTCAGGGCTTCCTTGAGCCTGGATTCGAGGTTTTCCCAAGTCATATGCCAATTAGACCGGGACCGCCCGATATCGTCAGGCGGTCAAGTCCGCAATTCTGAGCGGGTTTGCAACAACTGCAGGATGTTGGCCCGCGAAATGATGCCCTCGAGCGTTCCGTCGACGATGACGGGCAGTTGATTCACATCGTCGCGCCCCATGATCTCGAGCGCCTGGATGACCGGCGTATCGACGCTGACGACGCGCAGTTGATCCATCGGCCGCATCACGTCGCTCACCGTCTTATAGGGCCATTGCGCAGCGGGAATCTGCCGGACGTCCTGTGGCGTGATGAGCCCGGCCACTTGTCCATTCGCGATCACGATGTAGCAGCGCCGGCCGCTCTGCAGCAGATGTTCATCCGCGAATCCGCGCAGATTGGAATAGCCATCCACCGTCGCGTAGTCGCGAGACATGACACTTCCGACGAGCACACCACTCAACGCGTCCAGGACGCCCGTCTGGGCCTGAGTGGCCCGCGCGGCGTCGAGCAGGAACCATCCGATGAACGAAATCCAGAGTCCACCCAGACCGCCGCCGGTGAAGAAACGGACCAGACCAATCAGAATGAAACCGTAGCTGACGACTTCACCCACCCGCGCGGCAATCCGTGTAGCCCGGCTGCGCGCGCCCGTGATCCACCAGATAACGCTTCGCAGCACCCGCCCGCCGTCGAGCGGAAAACCGGGAATCATGTTGAAGGCGGCCAGCAGCAGATTGATATACCCCAGCCACAGCAGAACCGCCGCAACCGGCGTAGCCGGCTCGAAAAGGATGGACCAGCCGGTCAGAAGCGCTCCAGCCAGGCAGAGGATTCCGATCGCGACGCTGGCGAGCGGCCCCGCGATGCCAATCCAGAATTCCGCGCTGGCCGTTGGCGATTCCTTCTCGATCTGCGAAACACCTCCGAGCGCAAAGAGCACGATGGAACGGACAGGCAGGCCGTGAAGCCTGGCCACAATCGAATGCGCCAGTTCATGGATGAGAATCGTCACGAAGAACAACACCGCCGTGATCAGCGCGGTTGCCCACACCGTCGTGTCGCTCCAGTCCGGATTACCGGATCTGAAGTGAGCTGAAAGGGACAGAACAATCAGGAGCGCAATGACGATCCAGCTGTAGTGAACACCGATCTCAACGCCGAAAATACGGCCCAGTTTGATTTGCGCGCGCATGGGGTTGGTCCGATCCTAACACGAGTACAGACGCAGAACAGAAGACGCCGCTACCCTGCGCCTGCACAACGGGAACTTGTCGGGGCGGTCTATGACCGCCCGCAGGATGCTCTCCGGCTTACTGTAACTGACTCCTCAGGCGCGCCGCGCGCCGCTAAAATCCCTGTACAGGAGGCAGTGACTGTTATGAACAAAGCTATACGAGTGCTGATCATGCTTGGCGCCGGCGCCGCTCTTGGCGCGACGGCCGGCTTGTTATACGCGCCGGAAAGTGGGAGAAGGACGCGCCGCCGCCTGCGGCGCGCCATGGATCGTGGTCTCGATCGGGTCGAGGCGCTTCAGGAGAGCGTCACCGATCGCGTCAGCGATATTGGGATCGCGGGCACAAAGCGATTC
>DASUFH010000306.1:0-8432 GCA_036274645.1 Terriglobia bacterium | reverse complement strand
CGCGTCCGAAGCATCGAAGGCGCCGGTTCAGCCGGGATTCCGAAGACGGTACAGCGCCTGGCGGCGCAGGCGGTGTCCTTCCGGGAGTCTCGGATGATCGAAGTCTTCTGCCGGGTCATGCGTCATGCCCAGCTTTTCCATTAAACGTCGCGATGCCATGTTTTCGGGGGCGGTAAACGATACCAGGCTGTCGAGGCGGAGGTGTTCGAAAGCGAAACGGATGACTTCGCGGGCGCCTTCGGTCGCGAGCCCCCGGCCCCAGTAGGGTTCGGCGATCCGCCAGCCGATTTCAACGCAGGGGGTGAAGTGGGCCTGAAATGTCGCGACGTGGAGACCGATGAACCCGATGAACGCGTGGTCCGCTTTGAGCTCGGTGGCGAACAGGCCGAATCCATGAATATCAAAATGGCTTTCGGCGCGATCGATGAACTCGTCGCTTTCCTCACGGGAAAGGCAGCTGGGAAAGAATTCCATGACCCGGGGATTGGCGTTCATGGCCGCGAACGGTTCGCGATCCGAATCCTTCCAACGCCGTAACAACAGGCGGTCGGTCTCAAGCATGATCCTTCGATCCTCCCGGCGGGATTGTCAGCCCGCCACCAACGCGAATACGACGACGACGACGGCGTTGTTGAGGGCGTGGGCCGTCATCGACGCAATCAGTGAGCCCCTCCATTCCCGAAGGAGGGCGAGAACGATGGCGATGCTCATCAGGACCGGTATCGCCGTCCAGCCCTGCGGATGAATCGCCGCGAATACGAACGCGACGATTACGGCGCTCGCCGCCGCGCTCAATCGTCCCCGGACGCCGGAGTAAAAGGCGCCCCGGAACATGGTTTCCTCCGCCAGTGGAGCAAAAACAGAGGCCAGAGCCAGAAGTCCGACGATACGCCAGAAATCCCATGCGATCCATTCTGAAATCGGATGACTGGGTTGTGTTTTCACCAGCCTGGAGAGCAGGACCGTGATCAGCACCCCGGCGCCCATCACGGGCAATCCCGCCACATATCCCGCTATGCCGCAGCCGATCTCCTTGAAGAAGCCGCGGCCGGTATGCCAACCCAGTCTGGACCGCAACTCGGAAAACGGCATTCCCTGCGTGAGCGGCCAGAGGCAGGCAAACGGCGCCAGCGCATACAGCGCGATCGATACCAGCGACAGCCGGCCGGCGGGAAAGAGCCGGCTGAAGGCCTGCATCAGGACAAATATGATCAGGTAGAACGCAAAGCTCTCGACCATCAGGTTGGATCTGCTGCGGTGGGCGAGAGACTCTGCGCCGGCCATGCGCAGCTTCCCCGAGCGATAGCGGGCTGCCGCGCCGATCAGAAGCGCCAGACCGATGGCGCCGGCGAGCATGGTCAACGGGACGACGACCAGCGCGCCGATCGCTGTGCGCATGGCCGGTTCGATGGCCGCCCGGCGAATGGGAGCGTCTTCCGGCTGCTCCCAGCTCAACGCCAGCTCACCAAGCCATCCCATGCGCTCCACCAACCGCGTCGCTTCGCGGGGGCTCAATTCAGTCACGCCGCTTTCGTAGATCGTGCGGATCTCTTCCGCATCTTGCCGGAGCGCGGTTTCTTTCGGTCCGAATCGCATCTTGTCGAGTCGATCGAGGGCCGAGTTTGCGCCCTGGATTTCCGCGATGACCGGAATGACGTAAAGGCGGTCCACCGGCGTCGTCGCCGACTGGTCCAGTTGCGTGACCAGCGTGTCGGTCAGGTTCTGAACCGGAATGCCGGGACCAAATTTTTCGATTATCGAGTGGACGCCAACCGCATAACGTCCCGCGGATCGAAGCGTCACTCCCGCCGCTTCGGCTTCGCGCGTTTCCGCCGCCTGTTCACCCGTAACTGCAATGAACAGGACGCACAAGCCGATGGCCAGCCAGGCCAGCATGGCGCGGACGCCGACTCCCTCGGACGTCCGGCGGATGACCGGCGGTTTCGGCCCTTTTTCGTCGTCTCTCCCTGGCAAATCGCTTTCGTCTGATGTCATGGTCTTGCTGGCGCTGATGTGATTGGTTCGCGATCGACTACAATGACTGCGCCGTGCTGTCCGGAGAAGATTACATGACACGAGCGTCTTCTGATATGGGCACGTTTGATATGAGCGCGTTGGCGGGCTTTGCGACTTTTCTCCGCAATTCCGCGCCATTGCTGTGGCTAAGCGTTTTCCTGTTGGCGTTTTCCGCGGTCGCCGCCGGCTCAACGCAGGATCTTCCCCGGCAGGCCCTTGACCGCAAGCTGGCCCAGTACCCCGGCGCGTCTGGTGGTGAAATCGTGGAATTGGACGATCCGGCTGTCCGATCCGCTTTCCCGGGATATACCGTCTATGCGCTGCGTTTTCGAATGTATCCCGTCGCGCGCGCGCCGCAACCGCCCCTGGAAATGAACAATATTTTTTGGGTCAACCGGGATCGGACGGTTGATCTGGCCACGGACGTGGACAGCCTCCGACCCCTCTTTTCCGCCGCGCTCGGCCGCGTCGACATGCCGCCCGCCGCTGAAAGAGCCGTCCGAGCCTGGCTGCGACTGGTTCAGGAACTGCGTCAGGACGGGTTCTTCCGCTTCAGCGCGCCGGAGGTTGCCGCCGCGCCAGGCGCGGTTTCATCGGGTGATTTTCGCGTTTCCGGGACAGTTGCGGTGGTCCCGAACAACGGGGACAAGGGGCAGATTGCGTCGACGCTCGTTTTCGACCGTGGACGTCTCGTTTCCACGACCGACCGCGTTGACCTGAAAGCCGGGATACGCCCCATATGTCAGGCCACCAAACTGCTCGATCCCGATCCAATCGTCCGCGGCATGGCGGAACAATCGATTCTCGTCATGGGACAGTCCGCTCGCGAGTACCTGCAGGATCAGCGCGCGGCGGCGTCTCCTGAACTGCAGAGGGCAATTGATCGAATCTGGAAGCGGATTCTCGATGAAGGCCGCTGAATCCCGCGTCGGCCGGGTCATTGCGCGGGTGGCCGCGCAGCCTGTACTGTCGATGCGCAAACGGTGATCCGGTGTTTTCTCACGCAAGGAATCGCGCTGCAATCCTCTGGAGTTATCTGGCCGGACGCACGGTTGTCCGGGGCGGGCCGAAGTACGTCCTTCTGGAAGCGACAGGCAAGTGCAATCTGTTTTGTCCGATGTGTCCCCGTGAACTCGTGCATTTCGAGCCGGCGGACATGCCGATGGACCTCTTCGAAAAGGTGGTGGAGGAAGCGCGGAGTTTTCTGGAGTTCACTATTCCCTATGGGGGCGGGGAGCCGATGCTGAATCCCCGGATCTTCGAGATGATCCGGTTTTGCCGCGACCGGAAGATTCGGGTCGGATTCTCCACCAACGGCACGTTCAACGATCCGGAGCGCAACCGGAAGCTTCTTGAAGCGGGCCTGGACTACATCATCTTCGCCTTCGATGGCGCGACAAAAGAGACCTACGAGCAGTATCGAAAGGGCGCCGTGTTTGAGGAAACACGGGCGAAGATTCTTGAATTCCTTCGCGCCAAACAGGAACGTGGCGCCCGCACGTTCACCATCGTGCAGATGGTCCGTCTGAAGGACAACGCCGGCGAGGTGGACGCGTTCAGAAAGATGTGGAGCATTCCCGGCGTGGATCAGGTGCGGATCAAGGAAGATGAAATGCGGTTCGAAGGCATTGCCATACCCGGACCACCCGCGCCCCCGACGCGCCGGAATCCCTGTCATTACCTGTGGCAGGGACCCGTGTACGTCCATCACGACGGGAACGTCTTTCCCTGTTGCTACATGTGGCGCGGAGAGCCGCTCGGCAACGCCCACCATACGCCGCTCCAGGAGATCTGGAACAACCCGAAAATGCAGGCTCTGCGCCGCGCGCATCTGGAAGGACGCAGTCATGAATAT
This sequence comes from Terriglobia bacterium, assembly GCA_036274645.1. Taxonomy (GTDB): domain Bacteria; phylum Acidobacteriota; class Terriglobia; order 20CM-2-55-15; family 20CM-2-55-15; genus DASUFH01. Next base: position 4,561 of record DASUFH010000306.1, on the reverse strand, counting down.
AAAGACTGCGCTGGATGTCACGCGCCCCGTCCGCGACTGCCGGTCATTCTGGGAAGTTTCGTGGCGGACGGATTCGCCGTTCGCAAGCTGATTCCCGCCCTGGAGAAGTTGTCGCTGACCCTGAAGCTGCCCATCTTCGAATCGCGCGCGGTCCAGGCCGAACCGGGCAGGACCGAGCGATAAGACGCCAATGGCCATTGAGAAATCCAGACGAAAGCCGGTAATCGAATGACGTTCATTTCGGGGCTCTGGGAAAAAATTCTCCTGCCGCTGCGGTGGATATTCTTTTCCGTGATCTTTCTGGCCGCGTCATGGCATCCGCTGCAATTCCTGAGGGATCCCGTGTCGCTCGCCGTGCTCGGGCTGGTCCTGATCTGGCGGACGTACGAGCACGTCAGCATCGGGATGAAGGGGTATCGCTTCATGAAAGACCCCGGACGGCACACCATGGCGCTGCCGGCCCTCTCCCTGTGGTTCGGGTGCAGTTTTCCCGTGTTCGATTACTACAACCTTCCGCCCACTCTGCCGCGAAGCATGGCGTTCCGGTTGGCGGGCGTGGGTTTGCTTGTGCTGGGAATGTCGATTCGGCACATCTCGATTCGCACGCTGGGACGCTACTTTACCGCGCACCTGCGTGTTGATCAGGGACGCCGGCTCGTTCGCGAGGGAATTTACCGGACGCTGCGTCATCCCAGCTATTTCGGAATGATCTTCTCGTTTCTCGGACTGCCGCTGGCGTTCGGGAGCCTGATTGGCGCCATCTTCATGATGTGCGTCGGAGTGCCGGCGCTGGTGGCTCGCATCAATCTGGAGGAAAGCTTCCTCGTCGATGAATTCAAGGAGGAGTACATCGAATACCGCCGGAGCACGTACAAGCTGATTCCATTTGTCTATTGAGACCGTCGTCTTCAAGTACTATGATCCGGCCACTTTAGAGGAGAAATCGCAGATGCGCCGCAGAGAATTCATGCGCGCCCTGGCCGCGCCCCTGATGACGCCTGTCCTGCCCTTGCTGGCCCAGTCCACCACGGCCCGCAAAGGACGAATCCGGCAGGGTGTGACCCGGGGCGTGTTCTCCCGCAACATGAGCCTCGAGGATTGTTGCCGGGAATCCGCGCGCCTGGGCATCAAAGGGTTCGATCTGATCGGTCCGGCGGACTGGCCCCTGCTCAGGAAGTACGGTCTGACGCCCTCGATGTATCCGCTGGGGCCGGGTGGTACGATCGCCGACGCGCTCAACAAGAAGGAAAATCACGACCGCCTCGAAGCCTCGATGCGCGCCGCCATTGACGAGTCCGCCGCGGCGGGAGTTCCCAACGTGATCACGTTTTCGGGCAACCGCAGCAATGCAATCACGGACGCCGAGGGGGCGGATAACTGTGTCACGTTCCTCAACCGCATCAAGAGTCACGCCGAAGACAAAGGTGTGACGGTGTGCATGGAACTGCTGAACAGCAAGGTCAACCACCGCGGTTACATGTTCGATCACATGGCCTGGGGGGTGGACGTGATGAAGCGCGTCAACTCGCCCCGCGTCAGGATCCTCTACGACATCTATCACGCGCAGATCATGGATGGAGACATCGTCCGAACGATCCGTGACAATTTTCAGTGGATCGGCCACTTCCATACCGGTGGTAATCCGGGGCGTCACGATATCGACGAAGCGCAGGAGTTGAATTACCGCTTCGTGGCGCAAAACATCGCCGACCTCGGCTTCACCGGATTTCTGTCGCACGAGTATTCGCCCGAATCCGGTCACGATCCGATCGCGACGCTGGAAAAGGCCATCGCCATCTGCGACGCCTGGCAGACGGGGACCCATGAAGCAGATTAATTACTGCGCGGGTTGTCCGAGGATTTCCCTGAAGTTCGGAATGTGGCGGATGACGACGATGGCCAGCATGGCGTACGCGTAAATTCCCACGCGCGGACCGTTCAGGACAAACACGGCGGTGGCCAGGATGGTCATCGTCGTGACGGAGGAAATGGCTCCCTCCTGTCTCCATCCGATGCGCCGGCCGATGAAACGTCCCAGGGGATAGAGCGGAATGCAGGCCAGGGTCAGCCACGGCTGCAAAAACAGCATTACGCCCACCGTCGTGGCGACACCCTTGCCGCCGTTCCATCCGAGAAACGGGCTCCAGCAGTGCCCCATCACGGCGGCAATGCCCATGATCCATTTCGCTTCAGGGGGTATGGCCGGGGCGAGCAGCGCCAGGGCAATCAGTCCTTTGAAGATATCGCCGACGAGCGCGACCGCGGCGCGGGGCTTCGTCGAGACGCGCAGCACGTTGTTGAACCCGGGGTTCTTCGAGCCCACGCGCGTGATATCGATTCCGGTGCCCAACATGGCGACTTTGGCAAACGGAATCGCGCCTGCCACAAAACAGGCGCCCACTTTCAAGACGAAAGAAAAAGAGAGTGGATTCACGACGCAGCAGGAAGAACGTTCGGAATGTTCTGTCGGTTGACGGCCTGAGTCACGCTTTCCCCCGTGTTAGAATTTCGCAATGATACGGCATTACGCAGCGATGGGGCTTCAATTACTCGGCCTTATTCTAACCGGAGAGGGCCTTCTCACCCACTTTGGCGATGCCGACGCCCGCCCGCTGTTCAAGATCGCCGCGATTGGAGCAGGAGTGTTTTACGCCGGCTGGTTTATCCGGCCGCGCAAAGGGTGACGCGGCGTGTCCCGCTATTCCAGAACGGGCGGTTACGGTAGCGGATACGGCGGCGGGTACGGCATAGGCTATCCGATCTGGTCGCCCGTCGTTCGAATTCTGATCATCACGTGCGTCATCGTCTTTCTGCTGCAGAATTTCGCACGGATCGCCGGCGGTCTGGGGACGTTCGAACAGATTTTTGGACTGAGCGCACGGGACGTGACCCAGCGTTTCTTTCTCTGGCAGTTGGTCACGTACATATTTCTGCACGACGGCGTGTTTCACATACTCTTCAACATGCTTGCGCTCTGGATGTTGGGATCCGATCTGGAGCGGACATGGGGGGGGCGGGAATTCACGCGATTTTTCTTTATCTGCGGCATTGGGGCGGGCATTTCTACGGTCTTTCTGGAGACGCTGTTTGGCCAGAACTCGACGACCATCGGCGCGTCGGGCGCGATCTACGGAATATTGCTCGCGTACGGAATGCACTTTCCGAACCGCATCATCTACCTTCTGATCTTCCCGATACCGGCCAAGTGGTTTGTCGTGCTCATGGGCGGCCTGGCCTTTTTTTCCGCCTTGGGGCCGTCCAGCGGCGTCGCCAATGTGGCGCATCTCGGCGGAATGCTCTTCGGCTTTCTGTACCTGAAGTTCTGGAAAGGCGGGGGAGGCGGTTTCCGGGGTCGCTATGACCGCTGGCGGCGCGACCGCATGCGAAAGAAGTTCAACGTCTACTACGGCGACCGGTACAACGACCCGCCTGAGGATCTGCGATGGCGCCGGTGGAAGTAGCGGTTCCGCGCTACCGCAGTTACAACCACTGGCTGAAGCAACGGTTCGGCGAGCGCGTCTACAAGGTGATCGTCGACGCGGGCTTTACCTGCCCGAACCGGGACGGCAAGGTGGCCGTCGGCGGCTGCGCGTACTGCAACAACAACTCGTTCCGGCCGCCTTCGGCGATCCGCACGGATCCCATCCGCGACCAGGTGCGTGAAGGCGTCGAGTACATTCGCCGCCGCTTCGACGCGCGCAAGTTCATTGTCTACTTCCAGCCGTTCAGCAACACCTATGCCGATGTGGAGTACCTGCGGGAACTCTACACCGGCGCGCTGGAACATCCCGACGTGGTGGGTTTGGCGATCGGGACGCGGGCCGACTGCGTCGACGAGGAGAAAATCCGGATGATCGACACGCTCGGTCGCCAGACGTTCGTCTCGCTGGAGTTCGGTGTGGAGTCGATCTACGACGAGACGCTCCGGCGCGTGAATCGCGGGCACGACTACGCCGCGTTCCTTCAGGCGATGCGCATGGTCCGGGGCGCCTCCATGCACGTCGGCGCTCATCTGATCCTGGGATTCCCCTGGGAAACCCGCGAGCAGTGGCTGGCCATGGCCGACGAGATGTCCCGGGTGGGGGTCGACATGGTCAAGGTCCACCATTTGCACATCGTGCGTGGCACGGCATTGGCCGCCGAATACGCGCGCCAGCCATTTCGCGTGCTCGGTTATACGGAGTATCTCGATCTCCTGTGCGAATTTGTCGAGCGGCTCGATTCCCGCATCATCATCGAACGGATGTTCGGCGAGGCCCCGCGCGGTCTGCTGGTGGCGCCGGAGTGGGGGAGGTCGAAAAATGATCTGGTTCGGGACATCCACCGGCGGTTCGAGGAGCGGGATGTGCGGCAGGGCAGGAAGACGGAAGGGGGACAGCCTCCGAATTCGGCGGAGATCCTGGGGACACCCCCGTCTGCCTGTCTTACCCTGACCCATAAGTGTAGGCGCCGGGCACAGGCGGTGGACGAAGTTGGGGAACGAAGAATTGATAGGCCAACTTGATGTCGTCGAGGCGTTGTTGGCCAAGCCAGATCGATTTCGTTCCCGGCTCACCGTCGC